>NZ_BAAGVX010000002.1:90913-242184 GCF_054780655.1 Marinomonas epiphytica | reverse complement strand
TTGGTTGCGGGAGCCGGATTCGAACCAACGACCTTCGGGTTATGAGCCCGACGAGCTACCAGACTGCTCCATCCCGCGTCAACGAGGTGCGTATTATAGATAGATGGTTTGCAGAGTCAAGAAAAAACATCGATTTAATTACTTTTAATCGTTCGAGGTGCAAGTAAAGGTGGAAAGCGCCATAATGGCTGTAATAAAAACGGTATTTATGTATTAGTTTGCTGTATTGGAGAACATCATGAGCAGTACCATTGAAGGCCTATTAAAAAAATCTACTATTCCTACTCCTGAGCTTGCCTTGGAAGGTAGAGCAACCGAGATAGAAACTGCGTTGACACATGCGGTGAATAAAGAAGAGCTAAAGAGAGAGCTTAAGTCAAATGAGGCTGAGATTATTCTAGGTTTAGGTTGTTTCTGGGGAGCAGAAAGGAAGTTCTGGCAAGCCAATGGTGTCACCCTTACTTCAGTAGGGTATGCGGGGGGGTATACCCCCAACCCTACTTATGAAGAGGTTTGCACGGGGCAAACAGGGCATTCGGAAGTTGTAAGGGTGGTTTATGATACGAATATCCTAAGCTTACAAGAAGTACTGGCTGTGTTCTGGGAAAACCATGACCCGACTCAAGGTATGCGGCAAGGGAATGATATTGGTAGCCAGTATCGCTCAGTGATCTATGCGCATAACGAAACAGATCTTAAGGTAGCTGAAGAATCTGTAGCTGCTTTTCAGAAAAGTTTACTTGCTTCAGGTTATGGCATGATCACTACCGAAGTGGAAATGTTAAAAAAGTACTATTTCGCTGAGGGGGATCATCAGCAGTATTTGCATAAGAACCCCCAAGGTTATTGCGGAATTAAAGGAACTGGAGTCAGATGTGTAATTTGAAGTTTGATCCATTAGATAAGTCATGTTCGCTGAAATATAAGTACTTCCTTTAAATGAAGTGTAACTTTATGATTACAGATGTTTTTTTTTGATTCATAAAGTTACACATGTTCGCCTAAACCTTGATAATATGAAGTGATGGTCCTTGATATTTTTATGAAGCAGGTGACTCCAAGGAGGATGAGAGTTGAATACACTAAAAGGCCGCTTGTATCTGCTTTCTTTTTTAATTATTGCTCCTTGCTTTTTATTTATATATTTAAGCTTTAATTATAGTCGCTCTATTGTCGTGGACGAGCTGCTGCAATCAGCTGAGCGCATTTCAAAACAGGCCGCCCACAGTCAAAATAATCAAATCAAAGCCACGCAGTCATTTTTAAAATCCCTTGTAAATGTTGAACAACTAAAAGATCCAAATTCTGAATTATGCCAGTCTTTTATCGAACAAATCGTTCACTTGGACGATCACTATATCAATATAGGAGTGCCTAATGATAAAGGCATACTGACTTGTAATGGAACTAAGCTTAACAAGTCAATAGATGTAAGCCACAGGCAATACATTCAAGAAGCAATAGCGTTGGAAAAATTTACTTCCAGTGGTGTTCAAATAGATCAGGTGATGCAAAAACCGACTATAAATTTCGCTTACCCGGTACATCACGATGAGAAAGTGGTTGGAGCAGCTGTTGTTGTTATGTCATTAGATTGGTGGGGAGATTTCTTAATTGATTTTAATCTACCTAGTGACAGTGTGGCTTATGTTCTAGATGCCAACCGAAACATAATGGCGAGCTTTCCTTCCACGCAAGCTCTTGAATTACCAGATGTATTGAACCAAATTACTGAAGATGAGTATGGTGTGGGTCGAGTGTACAGTGAGCACAGTGTCCATGATCTAGAGGGTAATCGGCAGCTGGTTTTTCTTACCGGTATTGGGGTTGATCAACGTTTAACTCAAGTGAATATTAAATATACCAGTATCGTGATTATGTTCTTTGTTTTTATTCTTATAGTGCTGTCTTTGTTTAGACTGTTTTTCTTAAATGCAATTGCTAAACCTATAAATAAACTAACCCAACTAATCTATAAAATTGAGAGGAATGAAGACGTTGCATTCTCCAAGAGTACAGGGGTATTGGAGATGGACACACTGCAAACTCAATTTATAGACATGACTGCTCGTAAGCTAGATGCAGAAAAACTACTCATCCGCCAAGCTCAAACAGATGCTTTAACGGGGGTATGTAACCGTTATGCGTTTAATCAAAAGTTAGAAGAGCTATTGGAGGTGGCAGGCCCTTTAGGTCAGAAAGTGGCTGTTCTTTTAGTAGATTTAGATGAATTTAAAGAAATTAATGAAACACGCGGTCATGAGCTTGGTGATAAAATATTGCAGAAGCTAGCTGAGCGCTTGGTTAAAAGTTGCGACTTTGCTTCGGTAACTTGCCGGCCAGGAGGGGACGAGTTTTTATTTATTCTTGAAGGCTCTTTTTGCGATGACAATAAGCTAACTCGTATTTGCGATGACATTCTGAAAAATGTAAGAAAGCCAATAGTCGTGAATCACCAAGAAATATATTTAAATGCAAGTCTCGGAGCTGCCGTTTATCCAAAAGATGGGGATAATGCAAAAACACTGGTGAGCGCTGTTGATCAGGCATTATATCATGCAAAAAAAATGGGTAAAAATTCAATCAGCCGTTTTAACAAACATTTAAAACAGGCTCTACTTGATAGAGTTGAGCTAATAAAAGCGTTAGATAAAGCAATTTTTGAACAAGACTTTTTTCTGGTTTATCAACCCATCTTGAATACAAATGGGGGGGTCGTTAAATTTGAGGCTTTAATCCGTTGGAATCGAAGTAATAAGGGGGTCATCTCTCCTGACTTGTTCATTCCAATCGCTGAAGAGTCTGGCCATATAGTTGATATTGGATACTGGGTAATACAAACAGCTCAGCGTGATTTAAAAGCCTTCCGAGAGAGTTATGGGTCTGATATTCAAATATCAGTCAATGTATCTCCTATTCAACTGGCAAGGCAAGGAAGGCCAGGTTGTCCTGATCTGACGGGTTTATTAAAGAGTACGAATGATTCGAGAGAGAGTAGTGGTCTTGTTGTTGAAATAACCGAAAATTCATTGATGAACCTTAACGAAGAAACTCGCCTCACTTTACTCGCTTTTAGGGAGCAGGGCATTCAAGTTGCCTTAGACGACTTTGGAACGGGCTATTCGTCTTTGGCTTATATAATGAATTACGATATTGATTATTTAAAAATTGATCAAGGTTTTGTACGAGGGCTTTCTGAAGGTTCATCTTCAGCTACTCTTTGTGAGGCGATTATTTCTATGGCGCACTCTTTAGGTATTTCTGTCATCGCTGAGGGTGTTGAAACAGAACAGCAAGCGAACTGCTTGATTAATTTAGGTTGTGATTATTTGCAAGGCTATCTTTTTGCTAAGCCGATGGCGTTAGAAGAGGCTTTGGTATTTAAGGGAGCGTTTTCAAAGTAAACCATGGCAGAAATGCCACGGTTTATGTGCATATTTTGTGCTAATTTAGGTTTGATTAGACTATTTCCCATTCAGAGTAGATTGAAGTTTGAAATGAGGGCTAATCATTTACATATACATTGTTTCGACCTCTTTGTTTAGCCGAGTACAGGTTTTCGTCTGCAGTCTGGGTCGGATTGAGCCCGTTTTCAAGACTGTTAATCAAAGTGGCGATACCAATGCTAACAGTTATGACTTGGTGTTTAGCCAAAGAGTTTTCAATTCCCATTGCTTGAATAGAGGCCCGAATTCGTTCAGCAACTTCAACTGCGCCTTTTAGGTCAGTATCAGGAAGAACGACAATAAACTCTTCTCCACCATATCGACATACAAAATCGGTTGGGCGCATTAAAGCGTTTTTAGTGATCTTGGCGACAGCTTTTAATGCGTTGTCTCCTTGAATATGGCCATAGTTATCATTGAAAAGTTTAAACTCATCAATGTCTATCATTAGAATGGACGCCTCATGTTTTGTTCTAAGGGCTTCACTTTTTAGTTTATCGTAATGTTCGTCAAAATAGCGCCTATTATAAGCCCCGGTTAATCCATCAACAAAGACTAACTTTTGTAGCATGTCTTTTTGGAATTTAAGAGTGAGGTGTGCTTTTACTCTATTTTGAAGTGTCATAGGGCTTACTGGTTTAGTAATAAAATCTATTCCGCCACTTTTCCAGCATTCGTCTTCCTCTTCTTGTTGGTTAAAAGATGTGACGAATATAACTGGAATGTCATTTGTTTCAGGAAGACTCTTTAACTCAGTACATAATTCCAACCCAGACATGTTGGGCATGAGAACATCAAGCAAGATTAAGTCCGGTTTAGCGTCTAGGCATATGGAAAGGGCTTCTTGTCCAGATGTGGCCGCTAAAATGGTGTAGGAATGAGAAAGCACGTTATAAATAGTCTGAATATTTATGGGCTTATCATCAACGACTAATATCTTAGCAGAGCTTAAGTCAATTTCAGTGGACTCTGTCATAGGGTGGGTGTTCATGTTTGCTCCTCGTCGATGAGTTCGTCCAGTGATGTCATTATGGCTTCTGCATCCTTAAACTTCAGCGTATTAAGCGCCTTTATCAGATCTTCAGTTAGCTCAGGGGAGAGTGATTTAAGTGTTAAAGCAATCTCTTGGAATGTATCAAGAGCGTGCATATTAAAACTACTAACCTCAGTTTTTAAATTTTGGTAGCGCTCGTTAAAATCTGTTCGATCTAATGCAACTACTGCCTGTGTATTAATGCTTTCATCTGACAGTAATCTTTCAAGTCGTTCGACTTGTTCAAATGAAGTTTCTAATAGTTTTTTGAGGTCTGAAATGTCTTGGCTAAATGGTGTAATGCTTGATAAGTCAGAGATGTTTTTCTCAAGGTTCTTGCTGCTCTTAGATAGCTTGCTAAACCCAAGAGATCCAGAAGTACTTTTTAGAGTATGCAGTAACATTTTAAGCTCTTCAACTTCTATGTTTTTATTCGATAGCGTATTAGCACTTTCTATTAAGTCTGCTTTAAAGAGCTCTAATGATCTTAAATAAATATGACTCATAAAATTGAACCTTTCCATAGCGTCAAGTAGGTCAATATTATGCTTTTCACAAAAGCTTAACGCTTCTGTTTCAATGTTATGGGGTAGATCTTTGTGTTCTAGTTGAGGCACTGAATTACTGCCAGAGTTATTGGAAGCGGTCAGAATTTGTTGAACGACATCCGTTAGATTGAAAGGTTTGCTAACGTGTCCTACCATTCCGACATCAAAGCATCTTTCCTTTTCGGACGCAATTACATTGGCTGTCATTGCTATGATTGGTAATTGGGTGAATTTTGCATTTGATTTAATTCTCTGAGTTGTCTGGTAGCCGTCCATTCCGGGCATTTGAATGTCCATAAGTACCACATCAAAAGGCAGTAAGCTATTTTCCAATTGGTTTAATGCTTCAATACCACTTGGGGCAATTGTTGTACTGGCTCCTTGGCTTTCTAAAAGGCCTTGCACGATATGCTGGTTTGTGGGGTTGTCTTCTACGACTAGAATGCGCTTATTGAATAAGCTTTGGTTATCTTCTTGATTTGAAGCTAGGTTTAATGAGTAGTTGGCCGCAGTGACCGCCTCCAAAAAGGCATTGACCATCTGCGTGCGAGTGACGGGCTTAGTTAAGAAGCCATTTAACAAATTTGGATATCGAGAGTACTGTTCGGTAAGTGAAGCACTACTATGGGCTGTTACCATTATTAGTAAGGGCAGCTTGTTATCTGGAGCAATTTCTCTAATGTTCTCTGCAAGCTCCCAGCCGTCTTTACCTGGCATCTTCCAGTCGATTAGCGCTAGGTCAAACTCATAATTACTTTGTAGTGCGTCTTGGAATATTCGAACGGCATCAACTGGGTCTGTGGTCGCTGTAATGTTCCAGCCGAGTTGCTCTATGGTTTCTCCAAGGATCTGTAGGCTGGTAGCATTGTCATCTACTAGGAGTACATTTATGGGTCTATCAAAGGTTTGTTCTAAGCTTTTTTGCTGTATTTTAGCTGATTGCTCAAGCTGAACATCAAATGAAAACTCAGAACCTACACCAATTTCACTTTTGGCGTGTATGTCTCCTTCCATTAATCTGATGTACTGACTTGAAATAGTTAGTCCAAGGCCTATACCGCCATAGTGTCGTGCTGCGTTGTTATCAACTTGCGTGAACATATCAAAGATGGATGATAGTTGTTTATTAGAAATACCAATTCCGGTATCTTTGACTGAGAAATGCAGTTTTAAATTGGAGTCACTTAGTTGTTTCATTGAAAGCTGAATGATGACCTCGCCTTCATTAGTGAATTTAACAGCATTACCAGCAATATTAATGAGAATTCTTTTAAGCTTATGTTGATCGCCATATAAAGCGTAAGGGACATCATGAGCGACACTTAGGTGAATTTCTACAGGTTTTGAGTGAACCATGGAGTACAATTGTGCGCCGACTTCACTGAGTATGGCGTCTAGCTCAAAGTCCTCTTTTTCCAGTTTAAGCGTGTCTTTTTCTAAATACGTTATGTCTAAAATATCATTAATGATTTGAGTTAAGGTTGTCACCGAGAGCATGCCATCAAGAATATACTTCCTTTGAATTTCATCGATGTTGGTAAGTTCAAGCAGTTGTAAATAGCCATTTACTGCATTTAAAGGTGTTCTTAACTCATGGCTCATATTAGCAATAAATTCGGTTTTTGCGTTATTGGCTGAGTCTGCTTTAATAAGTGCATCTTCAATACGTTTTTCCGCTTCTAGCCGTTGAGTGATGTTTTTTGCAGCTAGATATATATATTGGATTTTACCTACCATAATGACACAGCCAGAGATTAGAGTAGGGATTTTGGTTTTGGATAAAGTAATAAAGTCTGCTTCAAAAGTGAGTCTACCCTCAGAGAAAATAGTATCGACAATACCTTCCCAAGGTTCGTTAGACTTAGGTGTTAGAATATCTTGAATTTTAGTTCGCTTAAGATCGAATGGTTTTCTTTCCAGAGCAGTGCTAGCAAAAGGGTTGTGGTTGAAAACAGTACCGTCAGGGGCAACCCATAGTAGAATGTCTTGCGAATTGCTGATAGCGGAATCGGCTAAGCTTAACTGTCTTTGCATCGACTGTTTTTCAGTTAAATCATTAGCAATAAATACGTAGCCTTCTATATCAGATCCCGACCAAATTGGAGAAACAACCAAGTTAACTTCTATGGCATCTTGTTGTTTACTTAAAAGCTCACAGTTAATGGCTGCATAATTCGAAACTTTCGATTCTTTTCTGATCTCTTCATAAAAATTATCAGGCAAAACATCAGAGTCAATGGTGACGCGTAAACTGTTTTTGTTAATGAGCGAGGCAATGTTGCGTTCATCTGTTGCTTGGTGTGCGGTATAACCAAGAAGAGTAGTTGCCATTTTGTTAAATAAGGTGATTTTCCCTTTTGCATCACAGGCAATAATGGCGGAGTAGGTACTGTTTAAAATACTACTTTGAAGCATTAGTTGACGTTGTATTTCTTCAGTTGTTTCAGACACTCTTTTTTCAAGGTCGTGGTTTGCCTTGATCAGTTGTTTCTGTAACCCCGATATTTCTGAAACATCATTAAAGCTAACAGTTGCACCACTAAACTTACCATGGTCAAAGAGAGGGGATATATTTAGGTTTAAATACCGCTCTTCTTCGTAAGCGTCTGATTGGTATGTGATGTTGTAACTACGTAGCCCACTGCCATTGGCCACTTGTTTAAAAAGATTTATGAGTTTGTCAGTCGAAATACTGGCCGATAGCCAATTTGCTAAAGGCTTGTTATAAGCATTAGTGTTAGAAAAGTTAAATAATCTATCCGCTGCACTGTTCCAATGAGAAATCGAGAAATTATCATCGACCCCAATAATACAATCCGAGGCGTTCTCAACGACCGCAGAGAATGCCAATTTCTGACGCATTTCAACTAAACGCTGACTCAAAATATGAGCAATAAAAAAAATTAACAATGAAACTAGGAAGCTTGCAACAGTGATTTGCCAAAAAAGAAACTGAGAGTCTTCAAGTGATAAGCTCTCTATAAAGCTTTGTGTTGGACTAATTTGTATAGACCATAAGCGGCCAAAAACATCGGTTGTTAGAGAAGAATTATAATCGTTGGCTAAAGTGCTACTTGAGTGCTGGGTGTTGTAAAAGTGGATAGGGGTGTTTGTGGTGACATCAGATATATTAAAGTTAAAAAATGTGTTTGAGGCCAGTACGGAGTCGAGTATTTCGTCAATGAGGAGAGGAGCATAGGTCCAGCCTAGTAATGTATTAGCTGAAACTGAAGACTCCTGTTTGTAGACAGGGTGAAGCAATAAAAAACCGTGAGAGGTCTTCTGATTTGCTTGAACTAAAGTGATGGGGCCAGTTAATTGAGTTGATTGGGTTGAGGCACTTATTAAAGCCGCATGTCTACGGTGATATTCTGAGCCAATGTCGAGGCCTACGGCCTGAATATTATCAACTACAGGTTCTATATATTGAATTACGAATAACGGATTTTTAGGTGAATCGAGCTGCTTTATGCTGAAATTGCCATTTCTATCCAGTTGTGCTTGTTCAACAAAGTTGGCTAAATTTTGTTCGTCTACTTTTTTTATTAAGCCTATCCCGCGAGCGCCAGGGAACTCTTGTTTATAGTCTCGGCTTTCAAAATAGGCCAATTGTTTTTGGTAGGTGAAGTCGTTAAAGCCAATTGCGTCAATTGCTGCTTTTAGACTTCTTAAACCATACTCATAAGTGCTAAGGCTACTAAGGACGTTGGAGGTAACTTCTGTAAGACTTTCGTTAACTGCGCTCTCAATCAATTGAGAGTTTCTATTAGTACTGGATTCTTCGGAATATAGTGCGATAGCTAACCCTAAGATAAAAACAGCAGATGGCAACCAATACTGCCAAGTAGAGTGCTTCTTCATTTTTTTCTCCTATTAAAAGTCAGTTAGCTAAGCGTTGTAATTTCGCAGTCCATGCATTGGTTCAATAAACTCTTACACTGAAATTGAGTATAGTCTATCTTACTTAAAGTAAACATAAACAATTAGTTAACACTTGTTATAATCTATTGTGTATCCTTTTACCTTCTTTATAATGTGGATGAATAAGGATGTTGTTTTTCTGCCTGTCGGAGAGAGAAAGTGCTTTTATCAAATAGCCCTGTAAGTAAGCTCAAAGTGTTGATTGTAGATGATAGCTTGTCGCATGTGCTTCTATTGAAAGACATTTTAAAGGGAATGGCAGATACCTTTTTTTCGACTTCCGCAGAAGATGCGCTAAAAATTATTCCTCAGGTGTCGCCTGATGTCATTTTGTTAGACATAGAGATGCCAGGAATGACAGGGCTAGAGCTTTGCAAGCGTTTAAAAAAAGATGACAGCACCCAGTCTATTCCTATTATCTTTATTACTAGTCATGAAGAGCATGATATCGAGACGTTAGCATTCAGGGTAGGGGCTGCAGATTTTATATCTAAGCCTTTTAATCGCTCTGTATGTCGCTTGCGAGTGCAAAATCAACTTACTTTACAAACGCAAAATAGGCAAATACGGCAAGCGCAAGAGCAGCTTGAAGGGTTAGTAAAACAAGTACCTGCATACATTTCTTATTGGGACATAAACTGGAAGTGCCTTTACTCAAATGATGAAGGTAGCTGGTTTCCCACTGTAATATCTAGCAACTCGTCTATAGAGGATGTTTTGCCCAAAATATTAAGTTTAGAAATTAAAAGTCGTGGTTTTCTCAGGCAAGAAGAGAAATACATTGTGAAAGTAAGGGGGGATATTGGTGATAAATACTACCAAGTCCATCAGAGTGTCGCAGGGTTCACGCACCAAGAAGATAGCCAACTAGTCACTATTCTAGATGTGACCGAAGAACATAAAGCTAAAGAAGCATTATTCTTAGAAAAAGAAAGGTTACGTGTCACTTTAGATTCCATTGGTGATGCCGTGGTAGCAACGGATCTACGTGGGCGCGTAACCTTTATGAATGCTATAGCTGAAAGGTTAACGGGGAAGCACCTATTAGAAGTGATAGGCTGGCCGGTCGATAAAGTCATGATGTTGCAAGATAGTGTGACAAAGGGCCCACTTAAAAATCCTTTGTATTTTGCCTTGAAAGAGCAACGAACGGTTGCCATGGCTCTTAATAGTGAGCTTGTTTCACATTCTGGTAAGTCTTATGCCGTGCGGGATTCCGCCGCGCCCATTCGTGACAGTCAAGGCGAGTTGATCGGTGCCATTATGGTGTTTCATGACGAGAGTGAAGCTCTGAGTATGGCGGCAAAAATGAGCCATATTGTTAATCATGACCCTTTAACAGGCTTGGCTAATCGTTTTCAGTTACAAGATAAGCTGGTGGAGATCAGTAACGATGACAGTGTCGAGAAAGCGGCCGTAGTTTTAATAAATGTTGACCACTTTAAGTTTATTAATGAGTCTTTAGGGCACCAAACAGGAGATGAACTGATTAGGCAAATTGCCGAGCGGATCAAACACCTAGAGAGTGTCAATGATTTATTAGCTAGACTCAATGGAGATGAGTTTGTTTTTTTGATGTCTGCCATAGATCTCGACCAACAATTGGAAGTAAAACTTAAGGAAATTGCGCATTGCTTCCATCAGCCCTTTAATCTTGATGGGCAGGTATATAAAGCTTCCGCTTGCATTGGAGTCAGTATACTTGGGGATGACGCTAAAGAGCCTGAGGAGCTAATGCGTCATGCTGATGTTGCTATGTATAGAGCAAAGCAAGAAGGCCGAAATCAAGTGAGAGTTTTCTCATTGGATCTGGAAAAAGACTTATTAAAACGTCATGAAATAGAGCAAAACCTAAGAGATGCTTTGATTAAAAATTCGACACAAGTATTGTTTCAGCCAAAATATACTCTAGATAGCTCTATACTTGTCGGGGCGGAAGCCTTGGTACGTTTACCTAGTGCTGATGGTGGCTTAATACCTCCCAATCAATTTATTCCGATTGCCGAAGACTCTGGTTTGATTTTAGAGCTAGGGCGGCAAGTGTTGCTGCAAGCATGCCGTGCATTAAGAGATCTCATGATCATGGATATGGCTGTACCTGTTTCAATTAACGTATCAGCAGAACAGCTCTGTTCTAACAAGCTCATTGACGAAATTAAAATTGCTTTGATTCAATATGCCATTCCAGCTGAGTTATTAGAAATTGAAATAACTGAAACGGCCTTAATGGTGGATGTTGAAAAAGCAAAAAGTTGTATTGCGAAGCTAAAAGAGTTAGGTGTTAAAGTCTCTGTAGATGATTTCGGAACGGGATATTCTAGTCTATCCTATTTAAAAACCTTTGAAGTGGACTTTCTCAAAGTCGACATGTCCTTTGTGAAAGATATGCTAGAAAATCAACATGATTATGAAATAGTTAAAGCCATTATCTCTCTTGGTCATACTTTAGGGTTAAAGATTGTGGCCGAAGGAATTGAAACAGTTGAGCAGAAGCTAGCGTTAAAGAAATTGGGTTGCGAGTATGGACAAGGCTACCTCTTCTCTAAACCCGTTAGTTTCGAAACCTTTAAAAAAAGCATTACCTTAAGCGTTGTTTAAAGGCGAATAAACATGCTGAAAAAAGTGAAGTCAAAAGGCATTGATAAAAAGCTTATACCAACAAGTGGTATAGTTGTGGCGTTTGTTTGTTGTGTGCTTTGTTACGCGGGTTTTTCCTATTACTTTGAAAAGAGAATAAGCGAACAGCAGGTTGAACGTTTGCTGGTTCTTAATGAAACGACACAGCGAATTTTTACCCAAAGGGTGTCAGAGGCTAGAAATAAAGTCGGCTTCTTACATGGCATCCCTTCAGTTGAAGGATTGAGAAGAGCGATTGAAAACGAAGGTGTCGACCCGAAAGATGGGATAAGCCAAGCTCTTTGGAAGGCAAGTATGACAACATCTTTTCTGGCCTTTTTACAGAGCAATCCTGATATTCAGCAAATTCGTTTTATTGGAAGAGCAAACAATGGCCGAGAATTAGTGCGCGTGGAGCGAAGAGCTGGGCAGATTAGCGCCGTGCCTGAGGAGCTGCTTCAGGAAAAAAAAGACACCGACTATTTCAAAGCTATTGAAAAATTAAACCCTAATCAAGATTATCAATCAAATGTTTCCCTAAACAGAGAATATGGAGAAATAGAGACGCCAATTTGGCCAACCTTGAGAATAGCTAAACCAGTTTTTGATGATGAATATCGTTTCTTTGGCTTTGTGATTATTAACCTAAGAGCTGAGAGTTACTTTGAAATTCTAGGGCGCCAGTATGTGCCTTCGCCCGCTAAACTCTATGTCATAGATGATGACGGTTACTTTTTAGTTGCACCTAACCGAGAAATAGAATTTGGCTTTGATCTTGGCCATAGTGATTACAACTGGTTCGACTACACCCAAAGTGCTTCTTTGCCAGAGCATGCTGTGGCAACCCCTGTCCAAATTAATGGAAAAGACGCTATCGTCGTGGCTAGCGACTATTCCTTGTCCCAGAAAGATGGCCGTAAAATTTATTTTATATCTAGCCTATCTAACTCTGAACTTAAAGCAATATGGGCTGACCAAAGAAACCTTATCGTGATACTGATTGCAGCACTTTTTGCTGTGATAGTAGGGGTTATAATTGCTTATCAAAGGTATCTTACTCGTATCATGTCTCTTCATGAGGGGAATTCCCGTTATGAAGCGATTATCTCAGGCTCATCTGATGCAATAGTGAGTATTGATCGCCTAGGAAGAGTGATCAACTGGAATGATTCTGCATCTTATATGTTTGGCATGAATGAGATGCAGGCCAAACGTAAAAATATAGAAGACATTATAAGAGTAAAGAATAGCGATACGCCATTTTCCGTCGAATTGGTTGATTCCATTATAAAGAATAATCGGCCGGTTAATATGGAAGTAGAAACAGAATCCAATACTGGAAAATTACAAGTTTTAAGTGTGAGTTTGTCTCCTGTTGTGCCAAGAAACGTATCTATTCCACCTTCTGTTGCGGCTCTTATTCGAGATATAACAGAGAGTCGCATTAATCAGCAAAAAATTGAGGCCATTAACGATACATTAGAGCGTCAAGTAGAGGATCGTACTAGACAGTTGGAGCTCGCTACTCAAGAGGCAATGAATGCTAATCAAACGAAAAGTGCATTTGTAGCGAACATCAGTCATGAAATTAGAACGCCTTTAAATGGTATAGGCGGCATGCTTGAGTTGTTGTCTAGAGAGCGGTTATCAAGCAAACAGTCTGGCTATGTCAGAATGGCGGCTGACAGTGTTGCTACCTTGACAGTACTGATTAATGATTTGTTAGACCTTACTAAGATTGAATCGGGTAAACTTGATATTGAGGTGGAGCCGATTAACTTAATCGAGAGTGTTAGCTCAGTTGTGTCCAGCATGTCCCTAAAAGCTCAGGAGAAAGGCTTAGAGTTATATTTGGACTGTCGTAATGTTCGCTTTGAGAATGTTATTTCAGACGATTATAGAGTCAAACAAATCCTTATCAACCTGTTAGGTAATGCACTTAAATTTACCGATAAAGGCCATGTTCTTATTAAAATTGAGTCAAATGCAAGTTTGAATAATGATAATAAAATAATGATAGATATTGCTATTACCGATTCTGGAATTGGTATTAGTGAAGAACAACAAAAGCGACTGTTTAAACCTTTTACCCAAGCTAACTCTTCTATTGCCAAGAATTTCGGTGGAACTGGTTTAGGCCTATCAATAAGTAAACAGTTAGCGAGTTTACTGGGCGGTGATATTAAAGTTACCAGCTCTGAAGGAGAAGGAAGTACGTTCACGCTCTCTTTCCAGTCTGATAAAGATCCTCACTCAGATTTTAAAGCGCTCGGCCCTCTTTTGTTGGGCTATAGGTGCTTATTACTGTTAGAAGATGAAATTTACACAGAGATTCTTAAAGATCAGATTCAGGCTTGGAATGCGCAGTTGGGACTTTGTAAGGATGTTAACTGTCTATATAAGTTAAAAGAAGAAGAATTACCTGATTTTATAATTGTTCAGAACTCTTTGTTGGATGAGCACTTTGCAGCATGGCATCGCGAACAATTGGGCAAAATGAAATGTAAGGTACTATTGGTGTGTACAGGAGAAGAAAGTGAAAAAGTATGGTTAGACCCGAGCAATACTTGTATTCATATTATTCCTCCGATTTTACCTTTAGAGCTTCTAAATGCGTATCGGAATTTGCATGCTTCTATGCCTGTCGAAATAAATCATGAAGTTATAGAAACTGCAGATCAGGTTGAAGAAAACCAATTTAACGTCTTGGTCGTTGATGATAATGAGATTAACCGAGTGGTCGCTCAAGGCTTACTTGAAAAACTTCCAATTAATATTTATCTTGCAAAAAATGGCGAAGAAGCTGTGAGCTTTGTCAAAGAACAGGGAGTAAACAATTTAGACTTGGTGTTGATGGATTGTCAAATGCCTGTAATGAATGGATTTGAAGCCACGGAAGTAATTAGATCTGGGCAGGCGGGCGAGGGTTTGAAAAATCTTACTATCATCGCAATGACAGCGGGTAATATGGCTGGAGATAAAGAGGCTTGTATTGCAGCAGGCATGAATGATTTTATCTCAAAGCCGATTGATCCTGTGGGCTTTGAGAGAAAAATTCTTTCCTGGCTGGAGCCCATATCTGAACGTGGTAGTAACTAAGAGTCGCAGTTTTGGAAAATCAAAGCCTTTAAGCCACTTTCAGAGTGAATGTCCTGAAACTCTGGTGGGTTATCAAGTCGAAATTGGTACTTAAGCTTCGGGGCGGCTTCTAACATAGCGCTGATAAGAAACTGACTATCAAGGTTAGGATCATTCACGCACGCTAATACTTGACCATTCATTTTTAGAAGGTCGGGTAGACGTCGTAAAATCTTTTGGTAGTCTTTCGTGATGGCGAAACTGCCTTTCTGAAAGGTGGGCGGGTCAATGATTATTAAGTCATACGATCCGTATTTACGAATTTTCCCCCAAGATTTTAGAATGTCATGGGCAAAAAAATGCACCTTTGAGGTGTCTATTTGGTTGAGGCGGTGGTTTTCTCTGCCTCGATTGAGTGCTCCTTTTGCCATATCAAAATTAATCACTTGTTTTGCTTTTCCAGCCATAGCGGCAACGGAAAAACCGCATGTATAGGCAAAAAGATTTAACACATTTTTACCTGCGCTGTTTTCTTTTACCCAGTTACGGCCAAACCTCATGTCTAAGAAAAGCCCAGTGTTCTGATTCTTCATCAGGTCTAATTTATAAAACAAGCCTTCTTCGATCGCGAGAGTATATTCTTCTTGCACTCCCCAAATGCATTCAGTTGGACTGTGTGTTTGGTATCTATGCTGTACTAGGATAGATTGAAAATTATGGTTTTGAAAAACTGGCAGGCTAGTCCAAGAGAGTAGCTGTGCTTTAAGTGTGTTAAGAAAATCAGCTTCGGTGTTCGTATAAAGACTCACCATTAGATGGCCATTCAAGTTATCTACCGTGATATGTTCAAGCCCTTTAAAACACTTTCCTCTACCATGGAAGAGCCTCACCGTATTTTTTAGTGGTGATGAAAGCTGATTGAAGACATGACTAGTCAGCGTATTTAGGGCCGCTATTTCCATTGTACTTCCTATAGTGTATTAGGCTGAATTGGTTTGGTGCTCAGGCTTGATAAAGGTAAAGTAACTTGCCGTCATGCCATGCCTCAAGGGCGGCAGAGTTAGAATCACGTTGTGATTTAACAGCAACGGCAGTGCTATTTTTAATGGCTAACGTTACTTTTGTAGGTCTAACAAATGCTCTTCAGCACTTGCAACAATACCTTCACCTGCTAAATTTGGCGCAGCACCCACACTGAAGCCGTCCTTGTTCATACCTGTCAGCCATTTTTCTAGCCAATCACAGGCTTTTATTTCAAGTGGGTTAAAAGCATCATACTCTTTAATCGCCCAGCTCTTAGCCTGCTCTTCATTGAGCCAAACAGGTAAGACTTTGTCTTTCCCTAGGTCGACGATCAAGCAACCTTGTTCATCGGCCAATGTCCAAATACTTCGACCTTGCTTGATGTGCCGAGTCAGTCTGTCATAGCGTTCAGCACTGGTTAAGCGAAAAAAAGTATCATTAGCGGAATCTGCGATTGTCATTGGTTCGACTCATTCTAAAAAGCGACATTCTAGCACAAGAATGCCGCTTTTGCGGGCTGATTACATTTTAAGATGTTGCGAATAGGCGCTGCAAAGTTGTGAGGTGCTTTTGTTTGTCTGTTTCTGTCATCCAACTACCTTTGATACCGTTTTGAGCTAGTTGGTAAAGCTCATCTTTGGTAATTTGAGCACCTTCGATAAGGGCTTGATAGTTGGCGTTCATATAGCCGCCAAAATAGGCTGGGTCATCTGAATTAACGGTTGCCTGTAACCCTAGTGAGAGCATTCGTCTGATAGGATGGTCTTGCATGGTATCAACCACACATAACTTTAAATTGGATAAAGGGCAGACAGTTAAAGTTAGCTCTTTATTTAGTATTGCGTTAATGAGCTCCTGATCTTCAAGTGCGCGGTTGCCATGGTCAATACGATCTACTTGAATCTGATCAATTGCTTGCCAAACATAGTCTGGTGGTCCTTCTTCACCTGCGTGTGCGGTGACTTTTAATCCTAAGGCTTTACAGGCAGCAAAAACCCGTAAGAATTTTTCTGGAGGGTGGCCAACCTCTGAGCTATCTAGGCCAACTCCATCAATTAAATGCAGGAATGGCTTGGCTGACTCAAGAGTGTCAAAGGCGCTTTCTTCACTCAAATGGCGCAAGAAAGACATAATCAGCTTAAATGTCATGTTCCACTTACTTTGGGCATCTTCTAAAGCACGGTGAATGCCCCTAATCTGAGTCTCAAAACCCACACCTCTCGCTGTATGTCCTTGGGGGTCAAAAAAGATTTCTACGTGGACAACATTTTCATCATGTACCTTGGATAAATAAGCCATAGTGAGGTCATAAAAGTCTTGTTCGTGCAGTAAGACCGACATGCCTTGATAGTAGAGATCTAAAAAATCTTGTAACTGGCTGAACTGATAAGCGCTTTTGAGCTCTTCTATTGATTGGTAGGTTAAAGCAACCTGGTTGCGTTGCGCAATTGCAAACATTTGCTCTGGCTCAAATGTGCCTTCAATGTGCAGATGTAATTCAGTTTTAGGCATGTTGAAGGCAAGTTTGGTTAAAGATGTGGTGTTTTCCATAGAGTTGCCCTTATATAGAAGATACAAGAAGTATAGCAGTAGAGTGAGAGTGTTGGAGTTATAGGCTGTATAGGCAGAGGCGTCTCTGCCTATACAAGAGGGTGTAAAAAATTAGCGAGGCACTTCGTCAGTGATGCCTTCAACATACCAGTTGATTTTAGCTAATTCTTGATCGTTTAAAGAGTAACCGTCAGCAACGACTAGGTTACCTTTGTTGTCTTTAATTGGCCCGGTGAAAGGTTTGAATTCACCAGACTTGATAGAGGCAAGTAAAGTGTCGATTTTGCTACGCACATCACTAGGCAAATTGTCATTGATAGAAGCTAAAGACAACATATCTTCACCGAAGCCGCCCCAGAAGTCTTGTGGCTTCCAAGTGCCATCCATAACAGACTGAGTGGTTTTGATGTAGTAAGGAGCCCAGTCATCGCGAACCGAGAAAATATGTGCGTTCGGGGCGAATTGACTTTGGTCGGAAGCTTGACCGATGCCGCGGATACCACGTTTTTCAGCAGCAATCAGAGGAGCAGGGCTATCAGTATGTTGCATCATGACATCAACACCCTGATCCATTAGAGCATTAGCGGCATCGGTTTCTTTACCTGGGTCGTACCAAGAGTTAACCCAAACAATTTTCATCTTGACGTTAGGATTAACGCTCTTTGCGCCCATATAGGTTGCATTGATGTCACGAATAACTTCAGGAATTGGGAAAGAGCCAATGTAGCCGATGGTATCCGTTTTGGTCATCATGCCAGCCGTTACGCCAGAAATATAACGTCCTTCATAGGTGCGAAGTAAATACGTACCGACGTTTTTACTTTGCTTGTAGCCTGTAGCATGTTCAAAAGTGGTTTTAGGGAAACGCTTTGCCACTTTGATTGTCGGGTTCATAAAGCCAAAAGAAGTAGTGAAGATAAGGTCATTACCGGCTTTTGCCAGTTGTGTGATAACACGCTCTGCATCTGCACCTTCAGGTACGTTTTCTACAAAGGTGGTTTCAACTTTATCGCCAAAATGCGCTTCAAGCTCTTGACGGCCACGGTCATGCTCATAGCTCCATCCTAGGTCGCCTACTGGGCCAACATAAACAAAGCCAACTTTGAAAGGGTCGTCGGCTTGCACGGCACTTGCTCCTGCAAGTAGTCCAAGACCAAGTAAAAAGCTTTTCAATTTCATATATTGCTCCTTTGTGCCCGGAGGCGTTGATGGTAAAACTAACGTTAAGCCATTTGTCTTGGGTCAAAAGGTTTTCCAAGTGACCTAGGGGCAAGTAGCTTTTCTTTAAATTGATCAGCACTGATAATAACCATAACCAGTACGGTAGAAACATAAGGTAGCATAGCCAGTAAATTCGGTGAGATAGACCAGCCGATACCTTGTAACACCAAGTGCATAATGCTAGCGAAGCCAAATAAATAGGCTCCAAGCATAATATTTCCAATTCGCCAAGATGCAAAAACAACCAGTGCTAAGGCAATCCAACCACGACCTGCGGTCATGTTCTCAACCCACATGGGGGTGTAAACCAATGACATATAAGCGCCTGCTAATCCAGCCATGCTGCCACCAAACATAATGGCTAGGTAGCGCACTCTAAGTACCTTGATACCGATCGCATTGGCTGCATGAGGGTTTTCCCCAACAGCTTTCAAAACAAGTCCAACCCGAGTTTTATTGGCCACATAGGCGATAAGGGCCGTAAGAATGAAAGACAAATACACAATGGCGTCGTGCTGGAATAAAATTTTACCTAAATAGGGGATATCCGATAGAGCAGGGATGGCAATAGGTTGGAAGCCTTGAATAGTTTGACCAACCACACCAGAGCCAATAAATGCACTTAACCCTGTTCCAAAAATGGTAAGAGCTAAGCCTGTTGCGACTTGATTTGCGCCCAGTTGCAATACGAGAACGGCAAAAATTAAACTCATAATACTGCCCATTGCCATTGCACCAATGACACCTAGTCCGGCATTACCCGTTGTGTAGGCCGCTAAAAAACCTACTACTGCACCCATTAGCATCATGCCTTCTTGGCCTAAGTTTAAAATGCCTGATTTTTCACAAATTACCTCCCCAAGAGCAATAAAAAGCAAAGGAGTGCCTGTTTTTATGGCGGCAAATAAAATTTGTACAATGAGATCTGCGTCCACAGTCGTCTCCTAAGATGCGTTAGTTTGGTTGAGGGTGAGGCGGTTGCGAATAAAGAAGTCGCAAGCTAACAGGAAAAACAGCAAGACACCTTGGAACATGCCAATAACGGCAATAGGGATGCCCATTTCGATCTGCGCTAGGTCTCCGCCCATATATAAGACGGCTAAAAATACACTGGCGACAATGGCACCTATTGGGTGTAAGCGTCCTAAGTAAGCAACGATTATGGCTGAGTAACCGTACCCTGGGGACACATTTGGCACGAGTTGCCCAATAGGCCCTGTTACTTCACTTACACCCGCTAATCCGGCTAGTGCGCCAGCAAAAAGCATGACACACCAGCTGATTTTCTTGCCGCTGAAACCGGCATAGCGAGCAGCGGGTTCATCGGCCCCAAAGACTCTTATTTGAAAGCCTAAGTGACTTTTACTTAGGATGAACCAAGCCACTAAGGCGCTCAATAGAGCCAATATAACCCCCAAGTGAACGCGACCACTGTCCATTAGCGTTGGTAGTAAGGTGTGATCAGAAAAAATAGCCGACTCTGGGAAACCATAGCCATCAGGGTCGCGGAGTGGGCCATTAACGGCCCATATCAATAAATACAAGGCGATGTAGTTAAACATGATGGTGGTTAAAATTAGGTTAGAGTTGAAACGTAATTTTAAATAGGTTGGGATTGCCGACCACAGCATGCCAGACAGAATACCAGCGAATAACGTAATGGGTAATGCTAAGAAAAACTCTGACTCGATAAAATATAGAGCCACAGCAGAGCCACCTAATGCTCCGGCTAGCAGCTGACCTTCTGCCCCTATGTTCCACATGTTAGCTCGATAACAAAGTGAGAGGCCGACAGCACATAACAATAGTGGCCCCATTTTCACAAGCATCTCACTGATATTATAAGCGTCAGATAATGGCGCGATAAGGAGCAAGTGCATCGCCTGAAGAGGGTCTTTACCCAAAGCATTAAACAAAATGATGCCAAAAATTAGGGTAAAACAAATCGCCAGTAAGGGAGATGCATAAGTCATGATTTGGCTCGGTTCAGTACGAGCTTGAATGCGAATCATGCTGCGCTCTCCTGTGTAGATTCTTGATTCTCAATAAAGGTCCCGGCCATCCACTGGCCGATTTGGTCAATATTGGTGTCATTTGTTTTCACAATCGGGGATAAATAACCATCACAAACAGCCGACATGCGATCGGCCAATAAGAACAATTCATCTATGTCTTCAGACACCAGTAGTATCGCTGCGCCTTGATCACGAAGCTCTAGTAAAGCCTGGTGAATAGTTAAGGCAGCTCCTACATCAACGCCCCATGTAGGGTGAGCACAGATAAGTACTTTAGGGTTTTGGCCGATTTCTCGCCCCATAATAAACTTTTGCAAGTTACCGCCACTTAGGCTTTTTGCTTCAGAGAATTCACCATGGCACTTTACTTTATAGTCTTGAATAAGTTTGTTGGCATAATCTTTTAACGCTCCCCACTGCACCAAGCCTTTTTTTATAAAGCCACGGCTATGAGTGAGTAAGGTGTTTTCGGTTAGGCTCATGTCGGGCACGGCGCCACGGCCTAGGCGTTCTTCTGGCACGTAAGCCATGCCTAGCTTTCGTCTATCACCTGCAGACAAGTGGCCAATTTGAAGATCACCAAGTTGCATTACATTGTTCAGTTTGCGGTTATCTTCACCGCTGATTACGGCCATCAGCTCGTCTTGCCCGTTACCCGCAACCCCAGCAATACCTAAAATTTCACCCGCCCTAAGCTCTAGGTTGATGTTTTTTAAACTGGTGCCAAAAGCTTGCTTAGCCGCTAGTGAGAGATCATTAATTTGAAAAGCAACGTCTTCACTTTCTTTTTTGGAATAACCTGCGTCTTGTTCTGCAAGGTCACCAACCATCATTTTAGCAATAGAGGCTGGTGTCTCTTTGCTAGGCGAGCAAGTATCGACGACACGTCCGCCCCTTAGAATAGTGGCTCGCTGGCAAATTTCCGTTACTTCATGAAGTTTATGGCTAATGAATAAAATACTACAGTCTTCAGATGCCAGTGTATTTAATACTTTAAAGAGTCCTGCGACTTCTTGTGGGGTTAATACGGATGTTGGCTCATCTAAAATAAGTAATTTAACGGACTGAACGAGGCAGCGCATGATTTCCACCCGTTGTCTTTCACCAATAGATAAAGAGTGGACATATCTAGCAGGGTCTACATCGAGTCCGTAAGCATTAGATAATTGCTGGATTTTGGCAGGTAGATCGCCAATTTCTTGGAGTTGTTTTGAATTAAGACAAAGCTCAATGTTTTGGCTGACAGTAAGAGTTTCGAATAACGAAAAGTGTTGAAACACCATTCCTATTCCTAGGTCGCGGGCAATAGAAGGAGACTTGATCTCTACATGTTTACCGTTCCAGATTATGTCGCCACTATCGGGTGATACCACGCCATAAATGGACTTTACTAAAGTACTTTTACCTGCGCCGTTTTCACCCAGTAATGCGTGAATTTCACCCGGCATTAAAGATAAGCTAATGCGGTCGTTGGCGAGGCAGCCTGGGTATTGTTTTGTTAAATTGTTCAGTTCAAGCCGAGCGATGGGATGAGGGCTTTTAGAATCTTGTGACACCGTTTGATCTCTTTTTTTGGCCAGCGAGCTCAGAGTTTAGGCTGGGCTAGCTAGCAGACCGTTTTTCATCATTAATATGATGGACTTAATTCAAAATGCACTTATTGAGTGCAAATTTTTATTCGAAAACTTGACCGTGCGTACAAATAAAACATCTTTATCCCTACGATGAGCTAAGCAAATTAATTAATAATAGGCTTTTCAATATTTGTGCCAATCTTGTATTTTTGGTCAGGGCGTAAGGATACGTAAAATTACTAGGTTTGTCTTCTAGTGAAGCCTTGAAAAGCTTTTATTGAGTCGTTAGTCAGTGGTTTTATTTTTCTTGGTCTTAAGAAAAGTCTGTATCAACATTAATTCATAGGAATAGAAACGGATTTTCTGTAGTATTCGCTGCAGATTTTATGGACTTCCTATAGAGAGTCTAAGGCTATTTTTTAATTAATTGGGTCGCTTGCTTCAGCTCTGAATGTCCTGTCATTTAAGTATCTTAGAGTTTTTTGCACAGCATTTAAAAATAAAAAGTAAGGTGATTTTAAAATTCCTTATTGACATATGAGTTGTCCACTTACTCTGTGGATAAACTTGTTGGCTACCTGGTTTTTTCTTTATTTTATGGGAATGCATGACATGTTGTCTGTCGTCTATCGTTGTGAAGATTATTGGATTATTAATAAACCTCATGGCATGAGTTTTCATAACGAATCAGAACTGCCAGGGGTAATGCAGGTATTGGCTAGCCAATATCCAGAACACAAATTTTATCCCGTTCACCGACTAGACAAGATGACTTCGGGATTGTTGGTGGTCGCGTGCCACGCAAAAGCTGCGGCACAATTTGGCTCTATGTTTGAAGATAAACGGGTAGAAAAACGTTATCTGGCTTTGTCGAAACGCAAGCCTAGAAAGAAACAAGGTACCATTGCTGGTGGCATGCAGCCTAGTAGACGAGGCCAGTGGAAGTTGACTCAAGATAGCAAAAATTATGCTACCACACAGTTCTTTTCTTCTTTTTATCAAGGGGTTAGGGTTTTTTATGTGCGGCCAATTAGTGGCAAAACTCACCAGATAAGAGTGGCGTTAAAAAGCATAGGGGCGCCAATATTAGGGGATAGCCGTTACGCCGTGGAGCAAGCTGATAGAGGGTATTTGCACGCCATGACATTATCATTTGATTGGCAAGGAAATAAGAAAAGCTACTCTTATATGCCCTGTGAAGGAGAGTATTTCACAGCAGAATTATGGGAATTTGTAATGCAGCAGTTTGATGAGGAGGCCTTACAATGGCCTTCTGTTAAAACGGGCTGATTTAAAGTTAGTAGATTAAGGCGTAAATTAAGGTCGGTTATGAAAAACATATTGGTCTATTGTCGACAAGGGTTTGAAAAAGATTGCGCCGCGGAGATGACAGAAGTATCTGCAAAACACGGCTTTTACGGGTATGCGAAAGTGCAGCCAGACGCTGGATATGTTGTGTACAACTTCGAGCAAAAAGAGGCAGGTGAAAATTTAATTAATCGATTGGATTTTAATCAGCTTATTTTTGCTCGTCAGATAATTGCAGTTAATGATGTTATTTCGTTGTCCCAAGGTGCACGAGTCGAGTCATTGCTAGAAGCGGCACGAGAGCTACCTTTGGCGGAAGAGGTTTGGATTGAAACGGCAGACACGAATGAAGCCAAAGCGTTATCTGGGTTGATTAAAAAGTTCGAAAAACCACTGCTTCAAGGCTGGAAAAAATCTGGGGTGCTAAGGAAAAAAGCAGTTGGTGTTCGTCATCATGTTTTTTTGTTAAGCGGTCAGGAAGCTTATTTGGGGGTTTCTTATGCAAAATGTCGAAGTGAACACCCAATGGGGATTCGACGCTTGCGCTTTCCTTCTGCAGGACCAAGCCGCTCAACCTTAAAGCTGGAAGAGGCTTTTTTACAGTTTGTACCTGAGTCCATCCGAGAAGCGAATCTCGTTGAAGGTATGACTGCCGTTGATTTGGGAGCTGCGCCAGGTGGTTGGACCTTTCAATTTGTGAAAAAGGGCATTCATGTCAAGGCAATAGATAATGGTCCTATGCAAGCTCAGCTTATGGCAACAGGCTTGGTTGATCATGAAAAAGCAGACGGTTTTAAATATGAGCCTCCTTATACAGTGGATTGGCTGGTTTGCGATATGGTTGAAAGGCCAATTAAAGTAGCTGAGTTAATGGCTAGTTGGTTGGCAAAAGGTTGGACGAGAAGGGCGATATTTAACCTGAAACTGCCTATGAAAAAGCGCTACCAAGAGGTGGTCGCTTGTCAGGCATTGATGCACTCTTTGCTGTCTAAAGCAGGAATACGCTACCAATACCAAGTAAAACACCTCTATCATGATAGAGAAGAGGTTACTATTTGTATCATCACTGAATAAGGTTAACGCCCTCTCGTTAAATTACTGTTTAACGAGAGGACGTGGTTGTTATATGGATTCACTGGGTAAAAAGGCATGATACCCCATTGCTTCTTCCATTAAGGTGTCTCTTTGGTAGATGTCTTGTCGGAATTCTAGCATGCCATTAGCGTTTGGTACAACGGTTAAATACACCAAATAAACAGGCAGGTAAGTTGGTAAACTGATGACCGTTGTTACTTGGCTTTGCATGGTTTCTGTTACTTTTGTGGCCTGCTTACTGCCTTTGGTCAGTGCTCGTGCAAACTCAACGGGTCTTTCTAAGCGAATGCAACCTGAGCTGTAGGCGCGTGTTTGTTCGTTAAATAGGTGTTTGGCTGGTGAGTCGTGCAAGTAAATGTCGTTTTTATTTGGGAACATGAACTTAAATTGCCCTAACGCATTGCTTTCATCTGCTTCCTGCTCGAAGCGATAAACCAAGTCTTGTTGCTCTATTGACTTCCAGTTAATGGTAGTGGGGTCAATTTCTTTCGCTCCAATACTCCAACTTGAATATACTTTATAGCCATACTTAGTTAAGTAGCTAGGGTCTTTTTGAATCTTAGGGAGAATGTTTTCTCTTGCAATACGTTGCGGAACTCGCCAAGTCGGATTCGTCACCATGTAGGTCATTAGTCCTTTGAAAACCGGTGTTTTTCTTTCTGGCTTACCAATCACTGCCTTCATAGAAGACAGTTCACCATTTAAGTGTAAGTCGACCGTATAATTGGTTAAATCAACCCAAGCGCGATTCGCTTCTAACTGATTTGGAAGCCAGCGCCAACGTTCTAAGTTATACGCAATCTGTTTGCTTCTTTGTTCTAGGCTTACGTTAAGCATTTGAATGGTTTTCGAGCCGGCTGCGCCATCAGCTTCTAAATGGTGGCGCTGCTGGAAGCTTATTAAGGCACTCTTCAGCCGCTCATCAAACTCTTCTTCATTGACTTTACGAGTGGTAAAGCGGATGTCGCCTAACTGTACTAAACGCGCTCTGAGTTGTGCAACGCGCGGTCCTTCGTCACCTTGCGTTAAGGGCACACCAGGGCTGACCAGGATATCTTTTTCTTTTTTTGCAAGGTCCTGATAATAGACCAGCCACTTTTGTAGAACTTGATACTGAGGCGCGCGTGGAGCAAGTGATGGTAAAGCTTGGACCATTTGGTTTGCGGAGTCTAGATAGAGCAATTCTTTCCAATCTTCACTTGGAGCGTCTAGCTGCCAGTTTGGGTCAATTAACTGGGGTTCATAGCGACCATTGCTTAGGTCGTGAGCGAAGCTAGAGAGCGCGATGGTGGCAATCACATCCATTTCGGCCAGTTGTTGAGTGCTTGGGGCTTGAATGGCTAAATATTCTTTGATGATGTTAGTGTGATAGTGAACTGGATTCAGGCCATGGGTATAAGAAGACTCCAAAATGTCTAATAGTTTATAAATGGATAAGTTTATTTGCTCATTTTCGATCCAGAGAGGGGTGTAGTCTCTAAAACGATAGGCTTCTAAAACGGAATTGTTTGGTAAAGCTTGGCCGGCAACCGGGGTGAATGCACCAAGCATAAGGGCGACTTGTTCGTTTAGGCTGCTCTCAATTTGTTCTTCGCTTGGAGGGACTAAGGTGCTAACGGGTTTGCTGGGTGCTGAGCAAGCACTAATAAATACGGCGCAAATACCTACAGATAGCGCTTTTGAAAAGGTCATTTAGACTTCCTTATGCTTGGGGTAGTGATGTTTTCTATCGAGGAGATAATTTCGACCGCTTGTTCAAAAGTATCACCACAAATGGCTTCTTCAGGTGTGAAGTCATGGCATACGGCGGGGCGTCTTGGATCGCCAAAAATCGCACAGCGGGCATCGTCAAGTAATTGTACGCACCTGATGCCGGCTGGTTTGCCATTAGGCATACCAGGTATTGCTGAGGTGATTGATGGTGCAATACAACATGCACCACATAGCTTCCGACAATGCATTTATAGTTCCAATTGCTTTTTGTAACATGATAAATATGTCAATGAGTCAATGACTTATCATAAAAGTAAATTTACTATCATATTATATATCACTTTATACTGGGGTGTTCTAAAATAAAGATGCAAAAAATAAAGTGTTACAACTTGTATCGGTATAAGTGAGAGGGACTTAAGGGCTTTGTGGTAATGAAGTGTAAAATTTTAGTCGTTGAAGATAGTCCAGTTGTGCTTAAAGTGTTAAAGCATTTACTTACTCAAAAAGCGGATTATGAGCCTGTTCTGTGCTCGAGCTACCGCGAAGCGCAATCTGCCTTAGAGGTTCACGACGACCTCTATGCTGCTATTGTGGATCTTAACTTACCGGATGCTGAAAATGGCGAGGTTGTTGATCTTGTGTTGGCTAAAAAGATACCTTGTATTGTTCTGACAGGGAACTTTAATGATCAGCTTAGAGAAAGTCTGTTAAATAAAGGGGTGCTTGATTACATTACTAAAGACAGTCGCTACTCATTTAATCATGTGATTAAGGTGGTTGATCGGCTAAAGAAAAATCAAGGTTTAAAAGTGTTGGTGGCTGAAGACTCCACCACTAGCCGTCATTTTATCCGTCACCTGCTGGAGCAATATCGTTTCAGTGTTGTTGAAGCTGAAAATGGTCAAGAGGCGTTAGCAAAGTTGGAAGCGGATGATAGCATTAAAATGCTAATCACTGATTATAATATGCCTCTGATTAATGGCTACGAGTTGGTGCGTATGCTTAGGTATAATTCTCGGTTTCAGAATCTGGTTATTATTGGCCTTTCTGCCGAGGGGGACAGTTCTTTATCTGCGAAGTTTATTAAAAGTGGCGCTAACGACTTTTTGAAAAAGCCTTTTTATCATGAAGAGTTCCATTGTCGTGTTGTGCATAACCTAGAAGCGCAGGAAATGCTTGAGACAATTCGCGATCTGGCCAATTTAGATGCCCTAACTAAGTTATATAACCGTCGATATTTATTTGAAGAGGGTGAAAAGTTCTACCGAAAATCCGTTAACCTAGAGTCGGGGGCGTCCGTCGTGATGCTGGATATTGATCATTTTAAGTCAAAAAATGATGCCTATGGTCATGTGGTTGGAGATATGCTCCTTGAATCATTTGCTAACACAATGAGGTCAGCTTTTCCGAATTACTTGGCTAGTCGTTTTGGTGGAGAAGAGTTTTGCTTGATAGCTGATTGCTCTGGTGATGCTCTTTTAAAAGAGTTGAATAACTTTTTGGTAACGTTGAGAAACATGGAGCATACAGAAGCGAAAATTAATCTGACCTGCAGCGTCGGTGTTTGTGGTTTGCAGGGTAAGAGTTTTGAGGAAGCGTTAAATATCGCGGACGGTCATTTGTATGAAGCCAAGCGATTGGGGCGTGATCAAGTTATTGGTGATTAGTTTCTAGGTTTCTCAGGTAAAAAAAAGCACTGCCTCCGCAGTGCTTTTTTGTGAGCCGCAATCATTAGCCTTTTAGCATCTTAGCCAAGATTGGATTAACAATGCCTGGATTCGCTTTGCCTTGTGAGGCTTTCATAACTTGCCCAACAAAGAAGCCAATCATTTTCTTTTGCTTGTCCGGTTCAGCAGCGCGGTACTGCTCCACTTGCGCTGTATTAGCGTCTAAAATCCCTTGAATCATTGCTTCAATAGCGCCCGTGTCAGTAACTTGTTTTAGGCCTTTTGATTCAATGATTTCATCAGCACTGCCTTCTCCTTGCCACATGGCTTGCAAGACATCTTTAGCGGTTTTTCCGTTAATGGTGTTGTCTTTAATGCGCAGTAGTAATTGTCCGAAAGCTTCTGCAGAAACTGGTGATTGAGTGATCTCAATCTGCTCCTGATTTAGGAGTTTGCTGAGTTCTCCCATTACCCAGTTCGCAGTTAATTTGGCGTCGCAGCAGAGTGCTAATGCGGCTTCGAAAAAGTCGGCTAGAGGTCGAGATGCGCTTAAGATACTAGCGTCGTACTCACTCAGTTTTAACTCTGATTGAAAGCGAGCGGCTTTCTGGCGCGGTAGCTCTGGCAGGCTGGCTTTAATGGTCTCGACATACTCGTCAGTCAGCACAACAGGCAATAAGTCTGGGCATGGGAAGTAGCGATAGTCATTAGCGTCTTCTTTTGAGCGCATGCTTCGTGTTTCATTGAGTTCAGGGTCGTAGAGTCTGGTTTCTTGAACAATACGGCCGCCATCTTCCAATATGTCTGCCTGTCTTTCAATTTCAGTATAAATGGCTTTCTCGATGAAACGGAATGAGTTAACGTTCTTGATTTCGGTTCGAGTGCCGAACTCTGATTGGCCTTTAGGGCGCAGAGAAAGGTTAATGTCACAACGCATAGAGCCTTCGGCCATGTTGCCATCACAAATGCCGAGATAAGTCACAATTGAGTGGATCATTTTTACATAGGCCACCGCTTCTTTAGCGGAGCGAATGTCAGGTTCCGATACGATTTCTAGTAGGGGGGTGCTTGAGCGGTTCAGGTCAATGCCTGTCATGCCTTGGAAGTCTTCGTGTAAGGACTTGCCAGCGTCTTCTTCTAGGTGAGCTCGGGTAATTCCAACACGAGTTGTCGTGCCATCTTCAAGAGTGACATCCAAATGCCCTTTGCCAACGATAGGGTGATCCATTTGGCTGGTCTGATACCCCTTAGGAAGGTCAGGATAAAAGTAGTTCTTGCGCGCAAAAATAGAGGTCATGCCAATTTCTGCGTTGATAGCGTGGCCAAACATAACCGCCATGCGAAGGGCTTCTTTATTGAATACTGGCAAAGCCCCTGGCATGCCAAGATCCACTAAAGTGGTTTGGGTGTTTGGTTCGGCACCAAAGCCTACCGCGGCACCTGAAAAAAGTTTCGACTTAGTAGCAAGTTGAGCGTGAATCTCAAGGCCAATTACAACGTCCCAATTCATTCGTTTGCTCCTTTTGCCAGGTCTGAGGTTGCCAAGTGCCAGTCGGTGTTTTGCTGGAACTGGTGAGCAATATTAAGTAATTTTGCTTCGCTAAAGTAATCGCCCATTATTTGTAGTCCAACAGGCATGCCATCGGCAAAGCCTGCAGGAATGGACATGGCTGGAATGCCAGCAAGGTTAACAGATAGGGTGTAAATATCTTCTAAATACATGGCGATAGGGTCATCAGTCTTGCTACCAAGGTCAAACGCAGTTGTAGGAGCAACGGGGCCCATAATAACATCGACTTCTTTTAGTGCCGTGACAAAATCTTCTTTGATTAGGCGGCGAATACGTTGAGCTTTAAGATAGTAAGCATCGTAATAGCCTTCAGAAAGCGCGTAGGTGCCCACCATAATACGCTTTTGAACTTCAGAGCTAAAGCCTTCAGCACGTGAGCGTGTGTACATATCCATTAAATCCTTTGGATCTTCGCAACGATGTCCAAAGCGAACGCCGTCAAAGCGAGAAAGGTTAGAAGATGCCTCTGACGGGGCAATAACATAGTAGGCTGGAATGCTCAGTTTTAAGTTTGGCAAAGAGATTTCTTTAACGGTCGCCCCTAACTTCTCGTATTCTTTGACTGCGGCCATAACCGCATCAGCTACTTTAGGGTCTAAGCCATCGCCAAAGTACTCTTTCGGTAACCCGATTGTTAGTCCTGTTAGTGGCTCATTCAAGTTGGTCAAATAATCTTCTGTCGCAACCTCTGAGCTGGTTGAGTCGTTGGCATCAAAACCTGCCATAGCTTGCATCATGTGCGCGCAATCTTCAGCTGTTTTGGCGATAGGGCCAGCTTGATCAAGGCTGGAAGCGTAAGCAATCATGCCAAAGCGAGATACGCGGCCATAGGTGGGTTTTAGTCCACTGATGCCACAAAAAGAGGCAGGTTGGCGAATAGAACCGCCGGTATCTGTGCCTGTCGTGGCTACCGCAAGTCCCGCTGCCACGGCCGCAGCTGAGCCTCCAGAAGATCCGCCTGGTACCTTGTTAAGATCCCAAGGGTTTTTGACCGCGCCGAAATGGCTGTTTTCGTTAGAAGAGCCCATGGCAAATTCGTCCATGTTGGTCTTGCCTAACATCACGGCCCCAGCTTCTTGTAGGCGGCGAGTCACGGTTGATTCATAGGGTGGTAAAAAGTTATGCAACATTTTTGAACCGCAGGTGGTCAAAATGCCTTGTGTGCAGAACAAGTCTTTATGGGCGATTGGAATACCGGCTAAAGGGCTGGCATTGCCGCGAGCAATGCTTTCGTCCGCTTGACGCGCTTGTGCTAGCGCGGTTTCTTCAGTCACTGTAATAAAGCTGTTTAATTGGTTATCAAGTTGCTTGATGCGAGCCAGAAAAGTTTGCGTCAGCTCGACACTTGAAATGTCTTTGTTGCGCAATTGTTGCGCTAAATCAGAAATGCTTTGTTGGAACATAGTTGGCTCTTTAATCAGTCGATCACTTTAGGGACTAAAAATAGGCCCGCTTCGCTAAGAGGGGCGTTGGCGAGGAAGTCATCACGACGATTTTCTTCGGTTACTTCATCTTCTCGTAGGCGTTGAGTGCTTTCTAGTGGGTTTAAAAGAGGTTCTACTCCATCAGTATTTACTGATTGCATTTGCTCCACCAGACCTAGCACACTGGATAACGAGTGTTGATATTGAATAGCGTCTTCTTCGCTGAGAGCGAGGCGAGCTAAGTGAGCAACTTTTTGCACATCTTGTTTATCAATGGACATGATTCACCTAGTTTTTATTGATCGTAAATATTTCCTATTGTATCGCTAAGAGCGTTAGCGAGAAAGTCACTAGGTGGAAAAACTGCAACTTAACTAAAGAAAATAAAAAAATCCCAAGAAACAATAAAATAGAGGATTACTTTTCACATATTTACAGTAATCGGCTTGCCCAATTGCCCTGCGATTGTTACATTTTGACGCTGTTCGTATCGTATTTATCAGGGTGTAAAAATTCATGTTTAAGAAAATCAGGGGAATGTTTTCAAGCGATTTATCAATCGACTTAGGAACAGCGAATACCCTTATTTATGTTCGTGACCGCGGAATCGTTCTGGATGAGCCATCTGTGGTGGCTATTCGTCATAATGGCAATCAAAAAACGGTTGCGTCAGTGGGTACCGATGCGAAGCGTATGTTGGGTAGAACGCCGGGCAACATTACCGCGATTCGCCCAATGAAAGACGGTGTGATCGCCGACTTTCATGTAACAGAAAAAATGCTGCAGTATTTTATTTCCCGTGTTCACGAAAATAGCATGCTGAAACCGAGCCCACGTGTTTTGGTTTGTGTGCCTTGTAAATCCACTCAAGTTGAGCGCCGAGCCATTAAAGAATCTGCTTTAGGGGCTGGCGCTCGTGAAGTGTATATTATTGAAGAGCCCATGGCAGCAGCAATAGGTGCTGGTTTACCTGTAGCAGAAGCATCTGGTTCTATGGTGATTGATATTGGTGGTGGTACCACAGAAATCGCCATTATCTCCCTGAACGGTATTGTAACTTCTGAATCTATTCGTGTCGGTGGTGACCGATTTGATGAGGCTATTACGACTTATGTTCGCCGTCAATATGGCAGCCTAATTGGTGATGCAACAGCAGAGCGAATTAAAACAGAAATTGGTATGGCCTACGCAAGCGGTGAAGAACTGCAAATTGATGTGCGCGGTCGTAACTTAGCCGAAGGGATTCCTCGCTCATTCACCCTAAACAGCAGTGAAATACTTGATGCTCTTCAAGAGCCTCTTGCACAAATTGTGCAAGCTGTAAAAGGGGTGTTAGAACAATCTCCACCAGAGTTGGCAGCAGACATTGGTGAAACGGGCTTGGTATTAACGGGTGGCGGTGCGTTATTACGTGAAATAGATCGACTCATCAGTGAAGAAACTGGTTTGCCAGTTATTGTGGCCGAAGATCCATTGACATGTGTTGCCCGTGGTGGCGGTATGGCCCTAGAAATGATGGACAAACACGCATCTGAGCTTTTTACTGCTGATAACGAGTAATAGCTAGGAGAGTGTTATCAAAAACTCGCTGTATCTCAAAGGCAAAATCTCCAGCACACGTTTTGTTGTGCTGGTGATTTTGTCTATTTCTATGATTGTTGCTGATATACGCTTTTCTGCTTTTAGCTCAATCCGCCCTTACTTAACTCTCCTTGTTACCCCCATCCAGCTAGTTGTGAATACACCACAGAAACTTTTTTATTGGTCCAGTGAACACTTGGCTAGCAGAGAAGGCTTGGTAAAAGATAATCAAGAATTGAACGCTGAAGTGCTCTTGTTGCGGAGTCGTTTGCAAACGTTAAATGCCCTGCGTGCGGAGAATGTTCGCTTGCGAGAACTTTTAGATGCTTCCCAAAGAGTCGATGAAAAAGTCGTCATGGCCGAAGTGATTGGTTTTGACCAAGACGCATACAGTCACCGTATTCTGATTGATAAAGGCTTCTCTTCTGGGGCCTATGTTGGTCAACCCGTTCTAGATGCAACAGGTGTATTAGGGCAGGTAGTTGAGACGGCCGCCTACAGTAGTCGAGTGTTACTTATTGCCGATGCGAGTCATTTTGTGCCTGTCCAGTTAGCGAGGACAGGGTTTCGTAGTGTCTTAAGTGGCACTGGAGACTTAAAGTTAATGACCCTGTCTAGCGTGCCTCATTCTGTTGATATTAAAAAAGGCGATATTCTTACAACCTCGGGTCTAGATGAGCGTTTTCCTGCTGGATATCCAGTAGGAGTAGTACGTAGCGTAAGGCATGTATCTGGCAAAGCCTACGCCGATGTCGATGTGGTGCCTTTGGCGCAATTAGGTCGCAGCCGACATGTTATGTTAATTGATCGATCAGAAGAGGAGCGACAATGAAGCCTAGTTTGGTATTCGGTTGTACCTTAATTGTTGCTTTGATGTTAGAAGCCTTAACTTTTCCCGGAGAGTTTGTTTGGTATCGCCCAGAGTGGGCCTTATTGGTTATTTTGTATTGGGTAATTGCTCTACCGTTTAGAGTCGGTGCGGGCATTGCATGGTTTTTAGGTTTGATGGTAGACCTGTTGCAAGGCGGGATTATTGGGCAGCACTCTTTAACCTATGTGTTGATTGCGTTTGCCTGTGCCGTGTTTTATAAGCGGCTTCGTATGTATCACCGCTGGCAGCAAGGCTTTTTTATTGCCCTATTAGTCAGTGTAAATCAGTTAATAGACTTTTGGATTGATCACTCCCTGGGGCATGCTGAGCCAACACTAATGATCTTTATGCCTGCCATTATTACTGGGTTATTATGGCCTTGGTCATTTGTCATTTTGCGTAGTGTACGTCGTATTTATTCTATTCGATAAGGTTTTTCATGGTTATATTAGCGTCAGCCTCCCCTAGAAGAAAAGAATTGTTGGCGCTATTAGTCAATGATTTTGAAGTATTTCCCGCCAACATTGATGAGACGCCCCATGTCAATGAAAAGGCAGGCGACTATGTGTTACGCATGGCGAAAGAAAAAGCCATAACGGCAGCACAAAAGTATCAACAGTCCTTTCCAAATCACACAGCCAAGGTGTTTGTGGCCTCAGACACCAGTGTCGTGGTCGAAGATGAAATCCTTGGTAAACCTAGTGATTTAGCAGATGCCAAAAGAATGTTAAGTCTCTTGTCAGGCCGTTCTCATCAAGTGATGACTTCTATTTGTCTTTGTGATCTACATGGGACGCATTTGGTTCTAGAAAACATCGTCACTCAAGTGACGTTTAGACCCATATCGGATTTGGAAATTGAGCATTATTGGTATTCAGGAGAGCCCAAAGACAAAGCAGGAGCTTATGCTATTCAAGGAAAAGGGAGCGTTTTTGTGAGTCATATGACAGGTTCTTATTCTGCGGTCGTAGGTTTGCCTTTATATGAAACCGCTCAGTTGTTAGCACAGTTTGGAGTTCATGCATTAGAGGAATCGATCAATGAGTGAAGATGTATTAATTAACGTCACCCCTATGGAGATTCGTGTGGCACTGGTAGAAAACGGTGTGCTACAAGAAGTCTATATTGAAAGATCTACTCGTAAAGGTATTGTCGGAAATATTTATCAGGGTAAAGTTGTTCGAGTATTACCCGGTATGCAAGCAGCCTTTGTTGATATCGGTTTAGAACGCGCTGCATTTATTCATGTTTCTGAAGTGGCTGATCGTGATGCGGTTAACCCGAGCGATCAAATTGGTGATTACCTAAGAGAAGGTCAATCCTTGGTTGTGCAGGTGACCAAAGACCCTATTAGCACCAAGGGGGCAAGGCTCACAACCCATTTATCGATACCTTCTCGTTACCTAGTGTATATGCCCGACCAAGCTCACGTAGGAGTGAGTCAGCGTATTGATGACGAGGAAGAAAGAGAGCGTTTGAAGTCTTTAGTCTCCTGTGCTCTTAAAGATACAGGTGACGAACGTCATGGCTATATTCTAAGAACTGCTGCGGAAAGAGCTGGGGAAGAGGAAATCCTGGCTGACATTAAGTTTCTTACTCGCTTGTGGCAGTCAGTAAAGAAACGCATGAAAACAGCAAAAGCCCCGTCAGTGATTTACGAAGATTTGCCTTTGCATCTGCGTACCATGCGTGACCTTGTTAGTCTAACAACTGAGAAAATTCGCATAGACTCAAAAGAAAACTTTGTTAAGTTGCGCTCTTTTGCCCAAGATTTTATTCCTGAATTAGAAACACGTATTGAGTATTACCCAGGAGAGCGTCCGATATTTGACTTATACAGCGTAGAGGATGAAATCCATAAAGCGCTGGAGCGCAAGGTTCAACTTAAGTCAGGTGGTTATTTATTGGTTGAACAAACTGAATCGATGACGACGATTGATGTAAATACAGGAGCGTTTGTTGGTAGCCGCAATTTAGAAGAAACCATTTACAAAACCAATCTTGAGGCCGCAACCTCAATTGGGCGACAATTGCGGTTAAGAAATCTTGGCGGCATTATCATTATTGATTTTATAGACATGGAAGACGAAGAGCACAAGCGACAAGTATTGCGCATGCTTGAGAAAGTGCTGGACTCTGATCATGCTAAAACAAAGATCACCGGAGTGTCCGAGTTGGGGTTAGTGGAGATGACTCGCAAACGCACCCGTGAAAGTCTTGGACAAACTTTGTGTGAACCATGTCGATCATGTCGCGGAGGTGGTTTGGTTAAAACACCTGAGACCGTATGTTATGAGGTGTTTCGTGAAATTCTACGCGCAGATAGGGCGTATAATTCTCAGACTTATACTGTGCTTGCTGCTCCTGCGGTGGTTGAGCGCTTTCTAGATGAAGAGAGCGTCTCTGTGGCCGAGTTGGAAGCCTTCATAGGAAAAACCATCCGCTTCCAAGTGGAAGCTGTGTATACGCAAGACCAATACGATGTAGTATTAAGATAGTTAGGAGTGTGGGTGAATGCTAAAGGTGCTAATACGTAAAGGCATCGTGCTACTGTTTTGGTTAGCGGTAGTGTTTTCGCTCGTGCTTACTATATTTACCATCAGTGTAAAGTATACCTTACCGTATCTCGACTATTATCGTCCCCAAATTGAGAGTAATTTAAGCCAGATAATGGGCTATCCTGTTACTCTCGATCAGATCGACGGGCAGCTTGAAGGAATAGACCCAACAGTGTCCGTTGCAGGTATCCGTCTTACTGTTGCTGGGCAGCCTGCGGTATTAATTGATGAGTTGCGGGTGCGCTTAGATACGGTTAAATCCCTATTAACCCTAACACCAAAATTTGCCTATATTCGGTTTATTCACCCTAATATCGCGTTACAAGAAACATCTGGTAATTGGCGATTGGCCGGTGCGCAAGTGGATGCCTCGAAGAATACCAGTGTCGGGGTGGAACGGATTTTAGATTATCTTGCCTCCCAGCAAAACTTCTCCGTTTTGGATACCAAGGTGTCCATTGACAGTGAGCTACTCGGTTCACATAGCTTGATAAGCCCAGGGACTTACATAGTAAAACAGCAAGCAGAGTCGTTATTAACCAGTTCTTGGTTTGTTGATGGTGCTGTCTCGCCCATTAAGCTGAATGCAAGCATCTCTAAGCCGTTGAGTCTTTTTCACGATTATGATTTAACCGCCAATGTGTCCTTGCCCGCCATTGAATTGCCCAACAGTTTGCCATTCTTTGAACAATTTCCTGATCTTTCAAAAATCGCCCTTGCTGGTGAGTTATGGCTGAATATGGCTGTAGGTGAAAGCATCTCATTACAGCTAGAGAATACCAACTTTGCACTCTCCTTTGGTGAAGCGGAGTATGAGCTTGAGCCTAGGGTTAAATTAGAGGCAAATTTATTACAGCCGAGTTTAAGGGTCGATGTACAGAGCCTTGCATTATCGAGCTTAGGTAATGAAAACACTGTTGATAGCAACCTAGTCGTGCAATGGTCAGGGACCACAGAAAGCACGAATGTACGCTTTGATCAAATGGATTTAGCTGCTACGAACGAGTTCGCTCGCCACTTTCTTAACCCAGAATGGCAGGTTAGTCAGATCTTGTCAGGTCTGCAGCCAACGGGGTTAGCGAGAAATGCGGCCCTGAAAATCTGGCAAGATGAACAAGAAATTGCTTTTCATTACTTAAGTAATCTCAATGATGCTTCGGTGCAAGGTTATTCTGGCATACCTAAAGCCACGGGTATTAATGGCGTTTTTTCACTAACACAGAGTGGCGGTTACATTGACTTTACGGGTCATGACAGTGCTCTGTCGTTTGACACTGTATACGATTCCGTTTGGCAAACGGATGATTTATCTGGGTATGTGAAGTGGCAAAACTTAATGGACCACTTTTTAATAACTGGTGAAGACTTATCGGTTACCCGTAACGGTGCTCTGATACAGGGTGGCTTTCGCTTAGAGGTGCGTGACTGGGGGGCAGATTGGTTTGCCCTAGATTTGCACGCCGACCAATTAAGTGCGGAAGATAGGCTTACTTTTGTTCCTCCGAATGCGTTGGGGGAAGAATTAAGGCAATGGGTAGACGAAGCTTTTAATGGCGAAGGTGTGGTAGAGCAAGCGGATTTCATGATCAACACTGAGCTTGTTGATGGTGCTCAACCGATTGTTCGGCTACAAATGAAATTGGCAGATACTGATATTCGTTTTGATGAAAATTGGCCACAAGCAACCAATGTAAAAGGAACATTTAATCTCGCTCAAGAAGGGGTATCGGTGTTCGTTGAGTCAGTGGACTTTGCTGATTTCTCGACGACTGACGTCTTGGTTCAAGTGCCTATTGTGGATGGTCAGGCGGATCGGCTGATTGTTAAAGGGAGTGTTGATAAAGAAGCTCAAAAGGTATTGGCTTTTTTAAATGACACGCCGTTAGCAGAGGATATTTTGCAACCTTTCTCAGATTGGGAGTTAAGGCAACCTGTTAAGGGGCAATTTAATGTTGCTGTGCCTTTTGACCAAGGTGATCCTTCTGTGGATCTAGAGATCCATTTAAACAATAACCCCTTGCGTATGAATGATCTAGATTTAAACCTAAGTGTGGTCAAAGGGCAGCTATATTATCAGACAGATCAAGGTGTTTATGACAGTGTTTTTGAGGTAGATGGACTGGGCGGCAGATCCGTATTAGAACTGAGTTCTAGTGTTGCTGAAAATGATAAAGCGCTGATTATTACAGGTCATTTACAAGGTTCTGTGGGGCTGCAAGAAGTTGCTGGCTGGTCCTTGACTCCCGTCCCTCATGCATTATTGGATAGATTTAATGGTGTTGTTGATTATCAGGGGGAATTAGCAATTAACCAGGCACAACAAGGGCAGCTGGATTTAACTTTAAAAAGTGATCTTGTGGGTGGTGATATTGGCATGCCAAGTCCGGTTGGCAAGCCAAGTCAAGAAGCAAGGCAATTAGTATTAACCTTTCGACAGCACGATGACGACTTGGTTATAGATGAAGTTTATGGGCAGTTAGTGCGGAGTCGTTTCCTTATTAGAGACAGTGAGTTAATAGGCGGAGAATACTTTTTTAATAAGGATCAACCGCTAAGTTCGACGATACCAAAAGGTTTAGTGTTTAAGGGGGAAGTGTCTGAAGTAGACTTTGACCCTTGGTTTGAGGTCATCAATTACTTTATTGAAGAGGTAAATCAGTCCGACAGTGATGAAACGGCATCACTTTTTGATATTCCGGAATGGTTGTCGCAGGCAGAGCTCATTGTCGATAATTTCAAAATCAATGAACAAAATACCTTGCATAACGCCAAGTTGGTCTATCCGTCTAAGCAGGGCTCGTTGCAGGTGAACTCAGATGAAATTAATCTAGAGCTCTCGCAAAAAGCAGGTGCACCTCATTTACACTTTGGTTTCCTAAGTTGGGAAAGCGATCCTGCTGAACCGACAGAAGAAGAGAAAAGCACCCCGATTTTGCATGCTAATCAAATTCCGACTATGGGCTTCTCGATTGATGAGTTGTATTTGGATCACCGCCCATTAGGGGATTGGCAAATGCAGATTACTAATCTAGGTGACCGTCTGAGGATAGACCCATTATCAACTCGACTGGAAACAGCTAGCTTTGATGGCAGTCTGTTTTGGCAGGATGATGGAATAAGCCCAAATGTTGAGTTGATGGTTGCGGTCAAAGGGGAAGACTTGGCCGAGTTAACCGGAAAGTTCTCCAAACAGCCTTTGGTGACTTCTGAAGAATATGACATAAATTTAGCGTTGAGTTGGCAAGGTCATCCATTTTATTTTGATCGATCCTCTGCGTCAGGAAGGATTAACTTTTCAGCCTTGGATGGCAACTTTTCACAAGTGGAGGAGTTGCCTGCGTTTTTGAAAGTGCTAGGTATTTTTAATTTCGGTGCTCTAAGTCGCCGCTTATCCTTAGATTTTTCCGATGTTTATGAGCCGGGCTTTACTTATGATGAATTTACTGGAAAGCTACTACTAAACCAAGGCGTTGTCACCACACAAGAGCCAATCAAGGTGACGTCTCCTACTGCAAACGTGATCGTTCAGGGTAGTGCGAATATTGAAAGCGAAACATTAGATCAAGAAATCGAAGCCAGTTTTCCTATTTCTGGAGCACTACCTTTAGCCGGCTTAATATGGGCGACTCCACAAATAGCTGGGTTGTTGTACATTACAGACCAATTGGTGGGCGATAAAATTTCCAAAATTACCAGTGTTAAATACTTAGTTAACGGCTCCTTTGATGAGCCCGTTTTCAAGCAGGTTCAGTATCAGCCGAATGCGCGAAGTGATAAATAGATGAGCAAGTTAATTGTTGCTGGGTTACAGCTTACTAGTGGTCAGTGCTGGCGTAAGAATTTTGCGCAAGTTGAAAGCTTACTGCAAGCCGCAGTTAATGACGGGGCACGTTTGCTGGTGTTGCCGGAGAACGTGTTTTTGTTCAGTGGAAAGGATATGCGAGCCCTGGCGGAGTCACAAGAGCAACTACGCCTAATGGAACAAGTGGCCAGTTTGGCAAAACAATATAATGTGTATATTGTCGTTGGCTCTCACCCCTACGCTTATGATGAGATGGGGGAGCCTTTGGCGGATCATAGAGTACGGCAACGTAGCTGGGTGTTTGCTCCTGATGGGACATTGCAGTGCCATTACGATAAAGTGCATTTGTTTGATGTGGATGTCGAAGACAGCACTGCCAATTATCGAGAGTCTAACTTTATTGAGCCTGCAGATTGGCATCCCACTCTAATTGATATTGATGGTGTTAAGGTGGGCTTGAGTATTTGCTACGACTTGCGTTTTCCTGAGCTTTATCGCGATCTTAGTCAAGCAGGGGCTCAGCTAATCCTTGTGCCTGCCGCTTTTACCTATGTGACGGGGAAAGCTCATTGGTTAACACTCCTAGCCGCACGGGCTATAGAGAATCAATGCTACTTTTTAGGGGTTAATCAATGTGGTTGGCATAATGAGAAGCGCCAAACTTACGGTCACAGTGTGCTTTTTTCGCCTTATGGTGAAAAATTAGCTGGGTTAGGGGAGCGCGTGGGCTATTTTGTAGCAAAAATAGACACGAATGAAGTGGTCAGGGTGAGAGATAAAATGCCCTGCCAGCTTCATCGTAGAATTGGGGTTTAGTCACTAAGTCCCAATTTTTTTTCTTGGGCTTCTCTTAAAAAGCGAAATAGCTTTTTGCGGTTGGTGGTATTGGCCCCTTTTTGTACTTCTTTTTGTGAGGCGCGAATCAATTGACGCAATTGCTGAATGTCTTCAAGTTCAGGGTGTTCGGCTAAGTAGTCTGACAACGCGGCTTTGCTGTTCTCACCGATCAAGGTATCACGGGTTTGTTCCAGTTGATGAAAAAGCTTGTTGTAAGCTGCAGAGGTAGTGTCAAATAACGCGACCTGGTGCTCAATGGCTTCGTGGTCTTCGGTGCGCATGATTTTACCAATGTACTGTAAGTGTCTGCGCATGGCTTCATGTTGCTTTATGCGGTCGGCCTCTGCAAGGGCATCACGCAGAGTATCCGACATAGGAACCTTCTTTTGCTGTCCTTTACTAAGAGACAGTAATTTCTTGCCTAGTACTTGTAAGGCCTCCATTTCTCTTTTGATTTGGGTTTTACTTTTCGGGAGGTCTTCTTCGTTATCAAATTGATCAAAATCAGTCATGGGAACCTATATTAAGAAAATAGTGGCCAGTCCTAAGAAGGACAAAAAGCCTACAACGTCGGTTACGGTTGTTAGAATTACACTGCCAGCCAGAGCGGGGTCAATACCAAGTTTTTTGAGTAACAGTGGTAATAGAGTGCCTGTTAGGGCGGCAAATAAAAGATTTATTACTATCGCACCTGCAATAATGTAGGCGATTTGAATATCATCAAACCACACTGCGGTAAGTGCTGCAATGACAGTGGCCCAGAGTATACCATTAATCATACCAACAATGAGCTCTCTGTTCAGTAGCCAGCGTGCGTTTGTCGGACCGATTTGATCCAGTGCGATGCCTCGAATAACGAGAGTTAATACTTGAGAGCCGGCAATTCCACCCATACTGGCAACAATGGGCATGAGTATGGCGAGGGCGACAACTTTGTCGAGGGTGTCTTGAAACAGGCCAATTACATAGGAAGCAGTGAACGCAGTAATTAAATTGATCCCTAGCCATACCGCCCGGCGGCGAGTGGTTTTCATGATGGGCGAGAAAGTATCTTCATCGTCGTCAAGGCCTGCCATGCTAAGCATGGAGTGTTCTGCTTCATCACGAATAACATCGACCACATCATCAATGGTGATACGGCCCAAGAGCTTTTGGCTCTCTTCGTCTATTACGGGGGCGGACACTAAATCCATTTTTTCGAACAGCTGGGCTACATCACTAACAGGCGTGTTGGCGTGCAAAGGAGTGATTTCGGTTTCCATGATATCCCGAACTCGGGTATCGGCATCTGCAACTAATAACTTAGTAATGGGTAACGAGCCTAGCAGGCGATCGGAGCGGCTTACTACCAAGATGCTGTCTGTCATATCAGGCAGCTCTTCATGGCGGCGTAAATAACGGAAGACAATATCAACGGTGATGTTGGGGCGCACCGTAATGGTGTCCGTATTCATCAAACCGCCTGCGGAGTCTTCTGAGTAGCTAAGCAGTGTTTCAACGCGAGTTCTGTCTTGCGCGCTCATGGACGCAAGAACTTCTTTTACAACCGTTTCGGGTAGATACTGAAGTAAGTCGGCTAAGTCATCGTTTTCAAAATTCTCAGACACAGCAACAACACGCTCTGTGTCCATTTCTTTTAAGAAGGTAAGACTGATATCTTCATTCAGGTACTGAAGTACTTCACCTTCATTTTGTGAATCAATAAGCTCCCAGAGAAGCTTACGTTCCTTAGGAGGAGACGATTCCAATAGGCGAGCAACATCTTGAGCCGGTAAAGCACCATTAAGAAGGTAACGAATCTGCATGGTTTTACCGGACTCAAGAGAGTCGGTAACGGTTTGCAGATGTTGTAGGGTGCTTTGTTCAGACATAGGGGTTACTCGTCTTCCCCGAACTTGTCTTCAATGAGGGCAACAATGGCCGCGAGCGCTTCCGTTTCATCATCACCGTTAGTTTTAATGGTGATCTGAGTTCCTTTGCTAGCCGCTAGCATCATCATTGCCATGATGCTTTTGCCATCCACATTACGACCGTCCTTCTCAATGGTAATGTCGCAAGAAAAACGTGTAGTGGTTTCAATGAGCTTGCCAGCAGCTCGAGCGTGCAGTCCCAGCTTGTTGATAATAGTTATGGATGTTTTTTGCATAGGCCTTCCTTTATAACAGAGATTTGAAGGTCATATAGAGGGCTTCATCATCCTGAGCCCCTCGTAATTTGTCCAATGCCTCTGGTGATTGAGCAAGTTCTGCTATTTGCGCTAATGTTGCCAAATGATGATTACATTCATGTGGCGGTGCGATTAAAGCGAAAATAAGATCAACGGGTTTTCTATCAATAGAATCAAAGTCAATCGCTTCTTGTAATGACATTACCACAATCGCAGAGCGATTCGCAGTATCTAGCCGACAATGGGGAATAGCTAAGCCAGAGCCAATACCGGTACTGCCCAGTTTTTCTCGGCTAAGTAAGGCGTCGTACACCGCACTTTCTTCACAATGCAAACGGTCTGCAACGATGCAAGCTAAATTTTCGAGAGCGCGTTTCTTGCTTACAATATCTTTTTTTGCAAAAACCAAATCAGCTTTAAGTAGGGTATCCAATGGCATGGTTTTATAGTATCCGTTTAAATCAGTCGTTTACGTTCGTTTGAGGGTGGGATGTTCATCGCTTCACGATATTTCGCTACCGTTCGGCGAGCAACTTGAATGCCTTGGTCGGCCAAGGTGTTTGCTAATTTATTGTCACTCAAGGGTTTCTGTGCGGGTTCTTCAGCCACGAGCTTTTTAATCATTGCACGAATAGCCGTTGAGGAGCACTCGCCACCAGAAGCCGTGTTAACATGGCTTGAGAAAAAGTATTTCAGCTCAAAGATACCTTTGGGTGTATGCATAAACTTTTGTGTCGTAACTCGCGATATCGTGGATTCATGCATGCCTACTTCTTCCGCGACATCATGAAGAACCATGGGTTTCATTGCTTCTTCGCCAAGTTCGAAGAAGTCAATTTGTCGGTTCACGATACAGCTGGCGACTTTCAATAAGGTTTCGTTACGACTTTGTAAGCTTTTAATGAACCACTTCGCTTCTTGCAGTGAGTTTTTAATGTAGGTGGCATCTTCACTTTTCGCTGCCGTGTTGGCCATGGCTGAATAAGTTTCATTAATTTTTACGGGAGGAAGGGCGTCATTATTGAGCTCAACTTGCCAAGTACCTTTTATCTTTTTTACGCTGACATCAGGAATCACATAATCCGTGTTTAAGTTGTCTACCGCAGAGCCTGGGCGCGGGTTGAGTTGTTGAATTAACGTCACAACTTCTTTTAGAGCCGCTTCTTTGAGCTTTGTTTTGCGAGTTAATTGGGCAAAATCTCGGCTACCTAATAGGCCTAAGTGATTGTCTATTAAATTGTGTGTGCTCTTGTATAAAGGGTGATCTCGGTACGCTTCTAATTGTACGAGTAAGCAGTCACGTAAATCGATTGAACACACACCAACCGGATCAAAGCGTTGTAGTCGATGTTGAACGGCAATGACTTCGTCAATTTCGAGTTCTTCAAGTTCAGCACTTAAAGCTTCGCAAATTTCTTCCGTAGAAATGCTCAAATAACCATCAGATTTAACACATTCGATGATGGCGTAGGCAATTTCAATGTCACGGTCAGACATGTGAGTTAGGTTAAGCTGCCAAATTAAATGGTCTTGAATATTTTCTTCTGGGGCATTGCGACTTTCAAAGTCACTTTCCCCTTCAAAGCTTGACACATCACTTACTGAGGCTGAATTTTGGTAGGTGTCGTCCCAGTTACTGTCTATCGAAAGCTCTTCTGGAATGCTGTCAGTCCATTCGGATTCAAGTCGTGCTTCCTCAGGGTTGGATTCAGCTTCAGTGCTTCTCTCGTCGGTCTTTTTCTCGGTTTTGCTTTCGATACTGTTGTTTTCGGCAGGAGTATTTGCCAGTTCATCATCGATTTCTAACAATGGGTTAGACTCAAGAAACTCATGGATTTCTTGCTGTAAATCTAAGGTGGATAACTGTAACAAGCGAATGGCTTGCTGCAGTTGAGGGGTCATCGTCAGTTGTTGACCGATTTTTAATTGTAACGACTGCTTCATAGAGCAACACTTAGTAATTTAAGTTGGAACAAGATATGCATACTACTCTCTTTATCTAATAATGATAAGGGTTATAGACGGAAATCGTCGCCAAGATACACCTTTTTTACCTGCTCATTATTAATAACCGTCTCGGCGTCGCCAGAAGCGATAATATGGCCGTTACCGACAATATACGCCTTATCACAAATATCTAACGTTTCCCTTACGTTATGGTCGGTAATTAATACACCAATGCCACTTTCTTGAAGGTGTTTGATGATCAGCTTTATATCCCCAACGGAAATGGGGTCGACCCCAGCGAAAGGTTCATCCAGCAATACAAATTTAGGGTTCATGGCGAGGGCACGAGCAATCTCTACTCGACGTCGTTCGCCACCTGATAGAGCCATACCTAGGTTTTTTCGAATGTGGGTAACATGAAACTCTTCTAGTAGGGATTCAAGTTTGGCTTGTTGCTGCTGTTTGTTTAGGTCTTTGCGGGTTTCTAAAATGGCCAGAATGTTGTCTTCGACAGACATTTTTCGAAAAATTGACGCTTCTTGTGGTAGATAGCCAATGCCTTTTTGGGCGCGTGTATGCATCGCATTATGGGTAACATCTTGGCCGTCAATGAAAATTCCGCCTGCATCATTTGTGACCATGCCGACTATCATATAAAAGCAGGTGGTTTTACCTGCGCCGTTCGGTCCGAGTAGACCAACGGCTTGACCAGACTCAACCGCCAAAGAGACATCTTTAACGACTTGGCGCTTCTTATAGCTTTTAGCGAGGTTCTTTGCTTCTAATAGTGCCATTTAGTTCTCATCTTGTGCTGCTTGGGGTTGCAGGGTCATAGAAACGCGACCAGTATCCGTTTTGTTTGCTTGGAAAGCGCCACTGTTTACCATGTAAAGTATGTAATCGGCAGATACTTTATTGTCGATCCGATTTAGGTAGCCATTGCCTGAGATTTCAAGTTTTGCCTCTAGCGTTGAATAATCAATGTTATCCCCTTGGCTAATAACCATGTTGCCTGCTTCATCGATTTGTTGGCTGAACTTGGCTGGCGAGCCTTTGGCTTTAAGCTTGTTAAATTTTTGGGTTTGCGGATTGGTGCTGATTTTTAAATACTCAGCCTCAATTTCAATGGTGCCCTGGGTAATGAGAACGTTACCCTTATAAATCGCTTCGCCTGTGGTTTGGTTGAACGAAGCTTCGTCTGCTTGAATTTCTAACGGTTGCTCCGTGTCGCTTGGCAGCGCAGTAGCAAGGGAAGTAAGGCAACATGAAGCTAGAAAAAGAGTTAACTTAGCGAGTTGGTTCATAATGTCCTCTTACCGGTTTGGTCATGATTACTTCACCGGAATTGATAAAAGCTGTGATCTTACTTGCACTGGTAATGCCTTGAGTGGAATAAAGCTTGGCATTTCCATAGCTGCTTAACGATTGATCTTTATCAAGATAGTGTACCGTGTCTGCAGATAAAGTGATATCAGCGGCACCGACTTGGCGTTTTAGCGCTTTTGCATCTTGAGTTAATAAAATGTCTTTGCTGCCATCTTCTATTACGCCCTGTAATGATTCGGCACTCCAGCTACTGGTGTCGGCATGGCGCTCTACAAAAGGAAATTCAAGCAGTGTTTTTTTTGCCGCTAGATAATGTAATGTTTTTGCAGCCTCTAGTGTCTCAATGAGTTTGCCTGAAGGATCGAATTCCTTTACTCGTACTTGCGTAATGAAATAATCAGGAGAGCTACTTAGGGACTCTGTGGTAACAAGGTTAGATTGAGGTCCCTTACCCACTATAAACAGTAAGCCGGCTGCACCTACTAGAGCGCCAAATAAAAACCACTTTTTCAAACTCATACCAAGCATTTTGAATCCACGTTAGCTACTTGTTCCCATAAGTATTAAATATACGCCATAAGACCCGACCAAAGGTAGGCCTAGCCATCTAGGAATTTGTTTGTTTTGAGCGCGATTAAAGAGAAAAACAGCAGCAGCCATTACAAGGGTTAGAGCGAGCACCCAAGGAAAGTCACGAGACATTATTTGGTTATCGGTGACTCCTGGAGCAATGAGTGCAGGAAGAGGTAAAACCGTAGCCAAGTTAAAAATGTTTGACCCTAAAACATTGCCAATGGCGATGTCATGGTGACCTTTACGTACACTACTAACGGATGCGGCGAGTTCTGGTAGGCTAGTGCCGATCGCGACAATGGTTAATCCGATCACCAGTTCGCTCACGCCAAGCGCTGTGGCGATCCCTGTCGCTCCCCACACCAAGAGTTTTGAGCTGCCAATCAGTACAGCCAATCCTACGACGGCAATCAAGACCGATTTGCCAACCGAACCGCCATCGTCTTCTGGGAGCTCAGCGGCGAGTTCTTCTTCTAAGTCTTTGGCGTTTCTTAATAAAATAAGAAGAATAATAATGAAGGCAATAAGTAGAGCGCATCCGTCAAAAACACTCAAATGACCATCCCATAGTAATAGGCCAGATAAAAGTGTAATGGCTAATACCAGAGGCACTTCTTTAGTGGCTAGGCCTTTTGCAATAGGAATGGAGGAGAGCAATAGAGTGATGCCGAATACCAGACCAATATTGGCAATGTTGGAACCAAGGACATTACCAATGGCAATTTCTGGTGCCTGGTCAAACGCTGCGATGGCAGATACCACCATTTCTGGTGCAGAGGTGCCTAAAGCCACTAACGTAATGCCAATGACCATAGGGCTAACGTTTAATTTTTCAGCAACTAAAGCAGCATGCTCAATGAACTTGTCAGAGCTTAATACCAGTAATACCAGACCGGCTAACAGAGCAGCGGAATAAAGCAGCATAATGTCGATATATCTCAAAAACTTAAGGGACGTACATTTAATGAGGTTTGGCGGGTAAATTCAAGACTTGATCTTTGAAACAAAATGGGATTTGTCTCCTGTTCAATAGGCTTTTTAAGGTCTGAGTGATAACATTTATCCCATTATTCTACGGATTAGGGTATTTCGCCAATGGATGCATATATAGAAGTCCAAAATCTTAAGTTCTCTCGAGCTGACAGAGTGATATACGAAGATGTCACTTTAACCATACCCAAAGGTAAGGTGACCGCGGTGATGGGGCCGAGTGGGACGGGAAAGACAACCTTATTGCGGTTGATCGCAGCACAACTGACACCTGATGAAGGGCATATCTTTGTGGACGGGCAAGATGTACATGCTTTGTCTCGATCTTCTCTTTATGAAGTGCGAAAAAAATTAGGCATGTTGTTTCAAAGTGGTGCTTTGTTTAGTGATATGTCGGTTTATGAAAATGTTGCTTTTCCGTTACAAGAACATACAAAACTGTCGGAAGAAGCGATTCAAGAAAGGGTGAAAAACAAGCTGCACAGTGTTGGCTTACGTGGCGCCGCCCACCTTTTGCCCTCTGAGTTGTCCGGAGGAATGGCTCGTCGTGTCGCTTTGGCTCGTGCCATTGCATTGGATCCTGAGCTGGTTATGTATGATGAGCCTTTTACAGGACAAGATCCCATATCAAAAGGTGTGCTGGTGGAGTTAATCCGTAACCTCAATACAGATACAGACATAACTTCGGTGTTGGTGTCTCACGATGTTGAAGAATCTTTATCTATTGCAGACCATGTTTGTATTCTAGCGGGTGGGCGAGTGATTGCAGAAGGGAGTGCTGAACATATTCGAGCGTCACAAGACCCAAGGGTGAAACAGTTTCTTCAAGGCCAGCCAGATGGTCCTGTGCCGTTTCACTACCCAGAGACAAAAGGTAACCATGAAAACACAAGGAGTTCATTATGAGTGGCTTGGTCGGGCTAGGTAGCGCGGCGTTATTATGGCTTAGCTCCGTGGGGCGAGCAGGGATTTTCTTATTTCAAAGTGTGGCTCGTGTTCCTGTTAGGCCAGCAGAAGCGATGAACTTATTGGTTAAGCAGTTATATTCTGTCGGTGTGCTGTCTCTGGTTATAGTGGTGGTGTCGGGGGCTTTTATCGGCATGGTTTTATCCCTGCAAGGTTACAGTATTCTTGCTAAATTTGGCTCGGAAGATGCGGTAGGGCAGCTGTTAGCGTTATCGCTGTTAAGAGAGTTGGGTCCCGTGGTAACCGCCTTATTGTTTGCGGGGCGAGCTGGTTCTTCTTTAACTGCCGAAATTGGTCTTATGAAAGCAACAGAACAATTGTCTAGCTATGAAATGATGGGGGTAGACCCTTTGCGTCGAGTGGTCGCGCCGAGGTTTATCGCTGGCGTGATTTGCTTGCCATTGCTGAGCCTCATTTTTACCGCGGTTGGTATTATTGGTGGCCTTATGGTGTCAGTGGGCTGGCTAGGTGTTCATGATGGTGCTTTTTGGTCTCTCATGCAGCAGTCGGTGTATTTTGATACGGATATCATTAATGGGGTGATTAAAGCCGTTTGCTTTGCCATTGTGGTTACTTGGATTGCCGTTTATCAAGGGTATGAGTGTATACCCACGTCAGAAGGAATTGGTAAAGCCACTACCCGCACCGTGGTGTTGGGTTCGTTGGCTATTCTAGCGTTAGATTTTGTATTAACTGCAGCCATGTTTGGGGATTTTTAAAATGAGAAATAAACGTACGGAACTTTTTGTAGGCTGTTTTATCGTATTGGGTATGGCGGCGTTTGTGTATTTGGCAGTGCAGGTGAGTGGTTTAGCCTTTGCCAGTAAAAAAGATACTTATCAGGTAGTGGCGCGCTTTGACGACATAGCAGGTTTGTCGGAACGGGCTAAAGTCACCATTGCTGGCGTAGGTGTGGGTGATGTGGAGTCCATCACCTTTGATAAAGAGCTTTATATGGCCTTAGTAACAATGAACATACGTTCAGATATTAACAATATTCCAACGGACAGTTCGGTGGCCATTTTAACCAGTGGCTTGTTAGGTGAAAAGTATTTAGGGATCACGATAGGGGCCGACGATGAAGTGCTAGAAAATGGTGGTGAGATTTATGACACTCAATCGTCATTGGTACTTGAAAACCTGATTAGTCAGTTCTTATTTCAATCTGGAGACTCAGAGGAATAAAACATGTTGAAGTTTATAAAAGGTTTGGTGTTATTGGCTGTGTTGTCTATACACTCTGTTTGGGCAAATCCAGAAGGGGCGCGTGATGCCGTAATTGATGTGATCGAATCCTTCCGAACGCAAATAGTGGCGGACAAAGACATATTATCAAAAGATCCCGTGTTGCTTAATCAGCGTGTCGATGGCATTTTGTCTGACGTGGTTGATTTTGATGTGTTGTCACGCCGAGTGATGGGAAAGTACTATCGTCGTGCTTCAAAAGAGCAGCGCACCCGTTTTTCTCAAGAAACCAAGCGGGCTTTACTTAACACTTATGGTAAGTCAATTTTAGAGTTTGATGCGGATAAAATTAAGGTTTTGCCGTTGGGGCCTCAGCGTAAAGGAAAAAGTGTTAAGGTTGACGTTGAAGCGGAGCTTGAAGCGGCGGGTAAACTGAATATTACCTTTGAAATGAAAGAGCGTGGTGCGAATTGGATACTGGATAATGTTGTGATCAATGGCATTAATTTTGGTCTGACATTCCGTAAGCAGTTTGCCACCATGATGCAACAAAATAAAAATAAGATAGACGATGCTATTGATGCGTGGCGAGACTCTTTAACAAAGTAACCGCAATTTACACTCTTGAGTCATAAAAAAATCCGAAGGTTTTGGCTATTCGGATTTTTTTTGCGCAAATTGCTGTGATTAGAGGGGATTTTTATGCTCTGTTGACACATCAAGTGTTAAGTAGTTGGCGGGAGTAAGGTAGAATGTCAGTAATTGAAAATGTAATGAATGTCGGAGCGACTGTGAACGCAATTGAAGTAAAAAATTTATTAGAAGCTGCCATTGAGAAGAGTGAAGTTATTGCTCAAGGTGAAGGTTGTAATTTTCAGGTTGTGGTGATTTCACCCGTATTTGAAGGTCTTTCTACTGTAAAAAGACAACAGCTTGTTTACTCCCATTTGCAGGAACAAATTGCCAGTGGGGCCATTCACGCAGTGACCATGAAAACCTACACCCCAGCTCAATACGACGCACAATAAAAAATTATAAGAGAACAGAATATGGATAAGTTATTAATTACGGGTGGAGCAAAGCTTAACGGGGTGGTTCGAGCATCAGGTGCGAAGAATGCCGCATTACCTATTTTGGCAGCAACCTTGTTAACTAAAGAGCCGATCACGATTCAGAATTTACCTCATTTACATGACATCACCACTATGTTGGAGCTATTAGGGTCTATGGGGTGTGGCGTTGTTGTAGACGAAAAAATGAGTGTGCAACTAGATGTTTCCACGTTGAACAACTCTGAAGCACCCTATGAATTGGTAAAAACCATGCGAGCCTCAATTTTGGTGCTAGGTCCGTTGGTAAGTCATTTTGGTAAGGCGATCGTGTCTCTGCCTGGTGGTTGTGCCATTGGTAGCCGCCCAGTAGACCTACACTTGCGTGGCCTTGAAGCGATGGGTGCCAATATTCTTGTAGAAGGTGGCGATATTATTGCCAGCGTTGATGGGCGCCTTAAAGGCGCTCGCATTTTCTTCGACAAGGTCACGGTAACAGGAACAGAAAACCTATTAATGGCAGCGGCCCTTGCTGAGGGGCAAACCATTCTTGAAAATGCTGCACGAGAGCCAGAAGTGGTTGATTTGGCTGAATGCCTAATCGCTATGGGAGCCAAAATTACGGGTCATGGTACAGATACTATTGTTATTGATGGTGTTGAGACTTTACATGGCACAACGTACCCAGTAATGCCTGATCGTATTGAAACCGGTACCTTCTTGGTAGCAGCCGCTATTACAGGAGGTAAGGTTAAAGTTACAGATACAGATGTGAAGTCTTTAGAAGCCGTGCTTTCTAAGTTGGAGGAAGCAGGAGCAAAAGTTACTTGTGGCGAAAACTGGATAGAAGTGGATATGGAAGGCCGTCGCCCTACTGCGGTAAACATCAGTACGGCTCCTTACCCAGCTTTCCCTACTGATATGCAAGCACAATTTGTTGCGTTAAACGCAGTAGCGAACGGTGTAGGGCGTGTCATAGAAAATATCTTTGAAAACCGCTTTATGCACGTGAATGAAATGTTGCGCATGGGCGCAGACATAGAAGTCGCTGGCAACACTGCCATTGTGCGTGGTTGCGAGAAACTAAAAGGTGCGCCAGTGATGGCGACGGACTTGCGTGCATCAGCTAGCTTAGTGTTATCAGCGTTGGTGGCGGAAGGTGACACTCGAATTGACCGTATTTATCACATTGACCGTGGCTACGAGTGTATTGAAGAAAAATTTGGCGCTTTAGGTGCAAAAATTTCACGGGTATTGAACTAATATGAGTAACACTTTAACTATTGCCCTTTCTAAGGGGCGTATACTTGGCGAAACTTTGCCATTACTTGAAAAAGCCAACATTGTTCCTGCGGAAGACATCCACAAGAGCCGTAAACTGATTTTTGATACCAATCACGAGCATATCAAATTAGTTATTTTGCGAGCGACTGATGTACCAACTTATGTAGAGCACGGCATCGCAGATTTTGGTGTGTCAGGTAAAGATGTCTTAATGGAAGCATCCACAAAGAACTTATATGAATTGTTGGATCTAAAAATCTCTAAGTGCCGTTTGATGACGGCTGGCGTAGTAGGGCAAGCTCTACCGAATCGTCGCTTAAAAGTCGCATCAAAGTTTTCTAAAACCGCTAAAGCCTACTTTGCGGAACAAGGTATTCAAGCCGATGTTATTAAGCTGTATGGCGCAATGGAACTGGCGCCGATTATGGGCTTAGCTGATCTAATCGTAGACATTGTTGATACCGGCAATACGCTTAAAGCCAATGGCCTAGAAGCAAGAGAATTGATTGCTCCTATCAGTACGCGTTTGGTAGTCAATAAGGCGGCTTATAAAACCAAATATGGGCAAATCGAACCCATCATTGACATGATTCGAAATGCTGTAGAAGACAACGAGGGTGAATAATTGGAACTAACGATTCGTGAATTTTCTTCTAAGCAAGAAGGCTTTCGCAGCGAGCTTGATGCTTTACTTGCTTGGGATTCGGTTTCTGATGCGGGCGTACAAGAAGCGGTAACTAATATTGTTACTCGAGTGCGCGCAGAAGGGGATCAGGCTGTTATTGAATTTACTAACCAGTTTGACCGACGCGATGTGGAACAGGCCCATGAGTTAGAAATCTCTCGTGAGCAAATGGCACAGGCGAAACAGCGTATTAGCCCTGAACTGGTAGCAAGTTTAGAGGCCGCGGCAGCACGTGTGCATTCTTACCACGAGCGTCAAAAGCAGCCATCGTGGCAGTATGAAGAAGATGATGGCACCGTATTAGGCCAAAAAGTCACCCCATTAGACCGTGTGGGCGTATATGTTCCTGGCGGCAAGGCAGCTTACCCATCTTCTGTATTGATGAATGTCATGCCTGCTAAGGTGGCCGGTGTTGGTGAAATTATCATGGTGGTGCCAACCCCTGATGGCTATGTTAATGACATCGTGTTGACTGCCGCTTACATTGCAGGTGTTGACCGAGTGTTTACAATAGGTGGTGCTCAGGCAGTGGCGGCGTTGGCTTATGGCACACAAACCATTCCTAAAGTCGATAAAATAGTTGGGCCAGGTAATATTTACGTGGCAACAGCAAAGCGCATGGTATTTGGCGCTGTTGGTATTGATATGATCGCAGGGCCATCGGAGATCTTAGTGGTTTGCGACGGCAAAACTGACCCAGATTGGATTGCTATGGATTTGTTTTCCCAAGCAGAGCACGATGAAGATGCGCAATCTATATTGATTTCTCCTGATAAGCGGTTCATTGATGATGTTAAACGCTCAATGGAGCGTTTAATAGAGACGCAAAGTCGACAAGACATAATCAAAACCTCACTAGAAGGTCGCGGTGCTTTTATCCATGTGGAAGATATGGAAGAAGCAATAGACATCGCAAATGTCGTGGCGGCTGAACATTTAGAGCTTTCTGTGGATGAGCCAGAAGTTTGGGCCCAAAAAATTCGCCATGCGGGCGCTATTTTTATGGGCAGGCATACTCCAGAGGCTTTGGGAGATTACTGTGCAGGACCAAATCACGTATTGCCAACCTCTGGCACGGCACGTTTTTCATCGCCGCTGGGTGTTTATGACTTTCAAAAACGCAGTTCATTGATTAACTGTTCACCTGAGGGCGCGAGTAACCTGGCAAAAATTGCGTCGCCTTTGGCGCGTGGAGAGTCTTTGGAAGCTCATGCTATGTCGGCTGAATATCGTATTCTCGATGGGAAGCAAGGTGAGTAAGCCGCATCCGCCAGCCTTATATGTATTGAGAAGAATTACGCGGGTGCTCGCCTTAGTGATTCTTCTTGTCATTGCTCTTGGCTTTGTTTTGCCGACAGATTATCGAGTCGAACGTAGTGTAATAATTCAAGCAGTGCCTGATACAGTAAGTCATGCCGTGCTTAATCAAGAAAGCTTGAGCCAGTGGATGTACATCCAAGATGGTCAGTTAGTACCGAATAAGCGACAGCTGAAAGTGGGCGAACAAGTTGCGATTGTATATCAAAATACAGACCAGCAAGGTGTGTTAACCATCAATGATGTTAACGAGCAGGGAGTTCGTTTTACCGTGTCTCCTAAACCTAGTGTGGAGCCAGTATCGAATCGTATTTCGATCACCAGCGAACAAGGCCAGACACAGGTTCGGTGGGTCATTGAAGGGGAATTGAAGGTCGGTTTGCTAAGCCCATACGTTGCATTTTTTGCTAACGACATTGCAGGGCGAAACTTTGAGCTAAGTTTGCAGCGTTTGAAAGCCTTATTAGAAAACTAAAAGGCTGTCAGTTATTAAATTGAGGGGCTAGGGTAATATCTGCCATGAATGATTGGCTACCTCGGCTGCCGACAATGGAAATAATACTGCCGGGTTTCATAGAAGTGATGTAGCTTTTCATTTTGTTGGGATCTTTGCTGTTAATATTGTTCACTTTTATTATGATATCTCCAACTTTAAACCCGGCTTTTTGAGCTGGGCTGTTAGGGAATACCTGACTAACTAATAGGCCTTTTGAGTGAAGAGCGTGTTGGTTGCGTTCCTGTAAGGCTGTAATGCTCTGCACTTCCATGCCAAGATAGCCTCTCTCTATATGACCATTTTGAATTAACTCCTTCATGATTTTGATGGCATCGTTAACTGGTGTGGCAAAACCAATTCCTTGAGAGCCTGTTGTACTGGAATAAATAGCAGAGCTGATCCCGACAAGTTGCCCCTGCAGATTCACGAGTGCTCCCCCCGAGTTACCAGGGTTGATGGCAGCGTCCGTTTGTAGAAAGTTTTCGTAAGTGTTTAGGCCAATGCTGTTTCTGCCTTTGGCGCTAATGATCCCGGCAGTAACGGTTTGGCCTATATCATAAGGGTTGCCAATGGCGAGGATTTGATCCCCAACGACTAGGCTTTGGCTATCGCCCAGCTCTATATGAGGTAGTTTGCGCGAATCAATCTTGAGTACGGCTAAATCTGTGGCAGGGTCGGAGCCGACGAGCTTGGCATCAAGGTGGCGATCATCATATAGTCTGACGGTAATGCTGGTGGAGTTTTGAATGACGTGGTGATTAGTCAGAATATAGCCTTGAGAATCTATAATCACTCCAGAACCTAGGTTAATGCTGTAAGATCCTTGGTTACCAATGAGCTCGTCTTTTTCAGAAACTTCAGTGTATATACTCACTACAGCAGGTATGGCTTTGTTGACTGAGTAGCTATAGCCCCGAGTCTGGTTCTGGTGGAATGTTTGTATGAGTAGTGCAGCCAGACCTATACAAATGCCAAGTAAGGCGGCGATAATAAGCCAAAGCCAATGTGTCTTAATAGTCATAAGAATGTAAGGATATATTTTGTTACGCAGTGAATTTGAAAGAATACTAGATCACACCCTAACTCCCAAGCGATTTAAAGATTATGCGCCAAATGGGTTACAAGTTGAGGGAAAAACTGAAATAAATAAAGTCATTACAGGGGTGACAGCCTGCCAAGCTCTGATTGATGTTGCTGTGGCTGAGCAAGCGGATGCGATTTTGGTTCATCATGGTTATTTTTGGAAAGGGGAAGCGCCTACTATAACCGGTATGAAATACCGCCGTATCAGTGCTTTAATCAAAAACGATATTAATTTGTATGGCTACCATTTACCTTTAGATGCGCATCCTAGTTTGGGGAATAATGCAGGTCTTGCCAATGCGCTCGGTTTAGAAAGCCGATTCGGGTTACAAGCAGGCGTGCCACTTGATGAGGCGATCGGTCTGGTTGGAGAGCTCCCCGAGCCTTTATCAGTCACTGCGTTTAAATCTTTAATAGAGTCGGCTGTGCAAAGAGATGTTTTGTTTGAATCGGCTGGGCCAAGTCAAATTCGATCGGTCGCTTTGTGTACAGGTGGTGCTCAAGGCTATATAGAACAGGCAGTCGCAGCTCAAGCAGATGTTTTTATTACAGGGGAAGTGTCAGAACAGACCATTCATATTGCTCGAGAAATGGGTATTCACTTTATTGCAGCAGGTCATCATGCAACAGAGCGTTTTGGGGCTCGCTCAATGGCGAAGTTTTTACGCGAGGAGCACGGCCTAGACTCTCAATTTGTTGATATTGATAGCCCTGCCTAATGGCAGACATAAAAAAGAGAGCCGCGGCTCTCTTTTTTATGTCTGCCATTAAGTACTATTTAAATGGTACGGTTTGGCTCGATGGTCTCGTTGTCTTTTGGTAAACCAAATTTTTCACTTAGCATGCCCTCATCGGTTTCTGACTTAATTGCATAGTCACGAGGTGGGGCAGTAACCTCACTTTCAGGAGACGGTTCGGCATCAGGATTTGCTGTCTGTGGTGCACTAATGCTGATGTTGCTAAGTTGTTTTGCACCGCTGCTTAGGTTTTGGCGCAATTCGGTTAAGCGTTTTTCTGCAGCCTGAAGTTGCTGGTCGCTGTCGGAGAAAAAGTTATCAATGATAACCTGGTTTTTATCCAGTTCTTGTTGCAATGATTGAACGCTTGCTGCACTTGCTGCTGAAGGGCTGCTCGCTGTGTGGTTGCCTTTTGAAGAGAGGCTTTTAAAGGCAAAGGTTGCGATACAACCAATAATAATGCCGGTGACAAATATAATGATGTTAAATTCTTCAGTGATCATGACTTACTCCCAAAATCGATAGGCCATTATAGCCGATTTCCTAGCAATGATAATAGCGCGGTAGCTGTTGTTTAAGAAGTTATTTGTTAGAATAGATCCCAACAAATTGGCTACCACGAAGAGATATAATGACACCCATTACACGATATAAACAGGACCTTGAACGCGAAGATTTTCATTATGACCCCGCTCAAGAGGAGGCCGTTGAGGCGTTACAAGAGTTGTTTGAACGCTTGGTTAATCGTCAAGATGACACGGGTTCCGGTGGTCTGTTCTCTCGTTTTCGTAAGAAAAAGGCGAAAGAAGTCGAGACAGGGTTGTACTTCTGGGGTGGTGTTGGGCGTGGTAAAACCTATCTGATGGACACCTTTTTTGACTGCCTTCCGACAGATAAAAAGTTGCGTTTGCACTTCCATCGCTTTATGCAAATGGTGCATCAAGAGATGCGCAAGTTAAAAGATGTGAAAAATCCTTTGGAAATTGTCGGTAAGCAAATTTCTGACAAAGCTGACATTCTGTGCTTCGATGAGTTCTTTGTAACGGACATTACCGACGCTATGATCCTAGCTGGGTTACTCGAAGAGTTGTTTAAAAATGGCACAAGCTTGGTGGCCACCTCTAATATTGAGCCGGATGGTTTGTATAAAAATGGTTTGCAAAGAGCGCGTTTTTTGCCTGCGATAGAACTTGTAAAAAAACACACCAAAATTATGAATGTAGACGGTGGTGTTGACTATCGTTTAAGAACGCTTAAGCAAGCCAAACTGTATCATTTTCCGCTGAATCAAGAAGCAGATGCCGCTCTTGAAGAGCGTTTTATGAGCCTGATTTCTGACGCCTCTCACATTGTTGAAGGTGGTGCAGTTGAAATTGAAGGTCGTGAAATTCCCTTAAAGCGTAGCTGTGAAAGCATGGCTTGGTTTGATATAGAGGCATTATGTGATGGGCCTCGTAGCCAAGTAGATTACATAGAAATTGCGCGCTTATATTCCACAGTAATTATTTCAAACTTACCGCAAATGGATGCAGACAGAGACGACCTTGCTCGTCGTTTTATTAACTTGGTAGACGAGTTTTACGATCGCCACGTCAAGGTGATTTTTTCTGCCGAAGTCGCCATTCCTGAGATATACAAGGGAACTCGGTTGGCCTTCGAATATGATAGAACGATCAGTCGGTTATTAGAAATGCAATCTGAAGAGTACTTGTCTTTAGAGCATCGCCCTGAATAGTGAAATAGGGCTTTCTAATTTCTTTGGTATGCAGTATAATTTGCTCGCCTTTTTTAAGGTAAGTGCACGTTATTTAAAAAATACTTTTTAAATAACCAATAATAATAGGTATGGCATGTTTATACATGCGTATTGATAGGGTTTTTTAATGAAAACTTTTACAGCAAAACCTGCTGAAGTACGCCGCGACTGGTTCGTGGTTGATGCTGAAGGCAAAACACTAGGCCGTTTGGCTACCGAGATTGCTCGCCGTTTACGTGGTAAGCATAAAGCTGAATACACTCCTCACGTTGACACAGGTGACTACATCGTTGTCGTTAACGCTGAGAAAGTTCACGTTACTGGTAACAAAGCTGCTGCTAAACAATACTACCGCCACACTGGTTACCCAGGCGGCTTACGCTCTATGAATTTCGAGACGCTGATTGATCATGCTCCTGAGCGTGTTCTTGAGATCGCCGTAAAAGGTATGTTGCCAAAAGGTCCTTTGGGCCGTGCAATGCACAAGAAAATGAAAGTGTACGCTGGTTCTGAGCATCCACATGCTGCTCAACAGCCTCAAGAACTTAACATTTAATACGGAAGAACATTATGTCAGCTACTCAATACTACGGTACAGGTCGTCGTAAAACGTCTACCGCTCGTGTGTTTCTTAAGGCCGGTACTGGTAACCTAGTTATCAACAACCGTACTCTTTCTCAATACTTTGGTCGTAAAACGGCTCAAATGGTTGTTCGTCAGCCTCTTGAACTTGTTGAAGCAACTGAAAAGTTTGACGTTTACATCACTGTTAAAGGCGGTGGTATTTCTGGTCAAGCTGGTGCTATCCGCCACGGTATTACTCGTGCCTTGATGCAATACGATGAGTCTCTACGTCGTACTCTACGTTCTGCTGGTTACGTTACTCGTGACTCTCGTGCAGTTGAACGTAAGAAAGTCGGTCTTCGCAAAGCGCGTCGTCGTCCACAATTCTCAAAACGTTAATATTTGTTTTAGAGTTGCTTTTAAAACGCTTGGTGTATTGCGCCAAGCGTTTTTTTGTTTCTAAAAAAAACAAATTAGCGTGTTGAAATTGAATTCATCGAAATAAAATTCGCTGACTTATGTTAGAATGTCGGGAAAGAATTTTTTAAAGATGTGCTGTGAAACAAAAGTACTAAGAATGTGTTTCAAGGCTGTAATCACAGCTTTGGCTTTATCTTAATATTGACTCCTTTAAGGAGTTTTCAATGTATTTTAATAGGGGTTAGACATGGGTGTTATTGCAAAGCGCTCCTCAATGACTTTTTTCTCAGATGGAGAAGATCATTATAGCCATAGAGTTCGTATCGTTTTGGCTGAAAAAGCGGTGACCGTTGATATTATTGATGTAGACCCATTTAATAAACCAGCTGAATTGGCTGATGTGAATCCTTACAATGAATTGCCTGCTTTAGTTGATCGTGATTTGGTGTTGTACGAGCCAAATGTCATGATGGAGTATTTAGATGAGCGTTTCCCTCATCCTCCTTTGTTGCCTGTTTATCCGGTGGCGCGAGCTGAGAGCCGTTTATACATGTATCGCATTCAACGTGACTGGGCGGATTTAGCTGACCTTATTTTGACCAGTAAAGATAAGGAAGCGGTTGCCCAAGCTCAAAAAGAATTGCGTGAGGGTTTGATCAACGTTTCGCCAATTTTTGACGAAAAACCTTACTTCATGAGCGAAGAATTCACCATTGTAGATTGCTGCCTAGCACCTATTTTATGGCGTCTGCCAGTTCTTGGCGTTGAGATTGCTAAGGAACAAGTTCCTTCTTTGTATAAGTATATGGATCTAGTGTTTTCTCGCGAATCGTTCCAAGAAAGCTTGTCTGAAGCTGAACAGGAAATGCGCCTAGACTAATAAAGGGTTGCCTATATTAGTTAGTCAAAAGAAAGGAGCGTAAAGCTCCTTTTTGTTTTAAAAGGATCTCATATGTTAGCTAAACGATCATATTTATTAAATGCTGCCTACGCTTGGGTGTCTGATAACGATATGACACCTTATTTGTTGGTAGATGCAGAATATAAAAATACCATAGTCCCAACTGAGTTTATTCAAGATGGACAAATTGTATTGAATATTAGTATGTCTGCGGTGCGTCACCTGATAATGGATAAGGAAGCAGTGTCTTTTGAGGCCAGATTTGGTGGCAAGCCAATGCAGGTTTATGTGCCAATGGGAGCAGCATTGGCCTTATACGCTAAGGAAAATGGCGATGGCTTCGTCTTTCCAGAGGAAGAGTTTCCAGATACTCCACCCAGTGAACCAACACCACCAGAGCCGAAAAAAGGCTTTACGCTAAAAGTTGTTAAGTAATCATATTAAAGTAAGTTTGCTGCTTGATAGACTTGCTACTTTATCGCGATAAGTGAGCAAGTCTATCAATGGGTAAGGAGCTATTTATTAGTCTTCGTAGCCGAAAAGTTGGCGTTCAAGTAAGTCAACTAGGGTATGAATAACGGTGAGCTGGCACTCGTGTACTCTTGCTGTTCCTAACAAATTTACTTTGATTTCTGTGTCATCCCGAGAAGTGAGTGACGAGACGTTTTTGGCTTCAGGGCTAGTCAGTGCCACTATATTCATTTTTCGTTCATGAGCGGCTTGAATGCCCTGAATGATAGGGGAAGTATTGCCTCTGTTTGCCACTACAAATAGTATGTCGCCCGCATTCCCAATAGCAGTAATTTGTTTTGAAAACACATCATGGTAGCTGTCATTGTGTGTGACAGAAAGTAGGGTAGCACCATCTCCCGATAAGCTAATAGCGGGTAAGCCTGGTCTTTCTCTATCGAGTCGATCTAATAATAGAGTGCTGAAGTACTGAGCTAGGTGTGAGCCGGTGCTATTGCCTATGCAAACGACTTTCCCGCCCGCGGCAATGCTGTTAAAAATGACTCTTGCTGCATGTTCAATATAAGGTGGTAAGCCTTCTAGGGCTTGTTGCTTTGCTTCAAAGCTTTGAGCAAATTGGGTGTAAATCGCTTCTTGAAAATCCATAAATTACAGTATGTCTTTAAGCCAAGTTAAATGTTGTCTGTCTATTCTTGTGTCAAATAATACCGCATCAAAGCGGCAAGAGTTAGCTAACTTATTGTTTTTTTGCAGCCAAGTCATAGCACTACGATGAATTTTACGTAATTTTGATGGCGTAATGCTTTCGGCGGCACTGCCGTGGCGTAGGTCAGCACGATACCTTACCTCCACAAAGACGATGGTGTGATGATCTAAAAAAATAAGATCAATCTCACCAGACTTGCAAAAAAAGTTTCTTTCGATGAACGATAAACCTTGTTCGCCAAGATAGTCTTCTGCGAATTGCTCAGCCCTTTGGCCATCATTGGTTGCACCCGTTCTAGGAGTCTTCAGGCGTTTGAAAAAATCGCTCACTTTTCGCATTAACCAAATTTCCTTTTTGGTATGTCATCACTTGCGGACGTTTATGGAACACACCTTCGTCATCTAGGGTGATTGTGCCTGTGTTACCCACAATCCGTGTATTGGGTAATTGTTGGAACAAAGGGTAACGGTTAGCAAGCAAATAACTGTCTGCCCCAAGAGCCTGCAAACGTCTTAATATGTTGGAGCCTGCTTTGGGCGGCAGGTTGCTGTTTGATGTTGTGTTAGCAGTCAGTGCTGGAATCTCCGTAAATAAAATGCGCTCAATATCAGCGAACTTAATGTTTTTTCCCGGCTGGTTATCGTGTAACGAGCTGCTGGCTAACATGGGGATTTTGTCGGCAAAGTAAAAATCGATAAGAGGGCGAATTTGCTTGGCGTCGTCTAATCTACCCACATAAAAAACATAGTCCAGATCTTGGCGTGATCGCACAGTGCTTTCTACTTGTTCGCCTGTCCACCCTTGAATCAAACTTTTGCGCTTTAGGCTTTCATCCACTAAGAGTAGTTTTTGAATCGCATTCTGTCGTCCTAAAGGGCTATTTTCATAGGTTTGATTCGAGGTAATGGTGATCTTTTCTTTATCAGCGGCGTGTAAAAATTCATCTGCTTGTTTTAAGGCCCAGGTGTCTTCTGTGCTTAAAATGGCCGCTTTGTTTGCTCCATGCTTTTTGGCAAAAAGAATCAGTTGCTGAATGTCGTCTTCTGGCGATAGAGAAAAATGATACAAATTGGGGTTAGGGGTATTAATCTCAAGCTGGTTAAGCGCGATGACAGGGTACTCTAGTGCTAATTGGCTGAGTCTTGCGACGGCACTTTTTTGCAAGGGTCCGACAATCACATCCGGTTCTTGTTGGTAGGCAGCGACTAGGGCGTCTTCTATATTATCGTATTGTGCCGTATTAACAATGTAAACGTCTGGTCGTTGGTTTTGTTTATGGTAATAGGCTGCAAAAAAACCATCAATAATAGCTTGCGAAGCGTGTCTTAGGCGGCCAGTGGTCGGTAACATTAACACAATGCGTTGTGCTTCCATTTGCTCAATAGAGGCCATTACCTGGAAATCTTGAGGTGTATTTTGAGCGGCAGGATGGCTGGGGTTTTCTAACTGCCAGTCTTGGTAGGCTTGGAGCTGTTGCTCTAACGACCAAGCTGAGTTGCGTAGAATATCGCTAAGCGCCAGCCAGCCTTCTAAAGAGGGGAGTTGCTCTTCATAAAGTTTGGCCATTTCCATTTCAGACAAATTCTGAATGTCTTGCCATAACAACTCTTCGTTTGCCTGGCCCTCATCAAGTGGTAGGTTGAAACTTAGGTTAAGACGGGCTTTTACGGCTTCAGGCCAGCTGCCAAAGGCTTCTAGAATTTGTGCCTTAGTTAAGTCTAGGGTGTTCTGTTGGTCAGGATGACGTGCTTGGTTTAAGCTCTCAGCCTGATTAATGTAAGTCACACTGGCAATATGATTTTGTATTTTTGCGCTTGCCAGAGCCGCTAAAAGATTCGCATCGAATTCTAATGAAGAAGGGGCGATCAAGACCTTATCTTCTAGCATTTGCAGAGATTGCTGATATAACCCCGCGTCGTAGTAGTCTTGTGCAGCTTGAAAGTCACTTTCAATGGCCGCATTGGCGCTGCTGGTGTGAGGGTGGAAAATGCTGTCAGGAACCGTGTTTTCTTCGTTAGTACTGGTGTTTGCTGGTGTTTGCACCACAGTGAATGATTGTGGTGTATTTAAATCTAACGAGCCACAGGCACTAAGCAGAAAAGTACCTAGAGTTAATGGTATGATGCGTTGCGAAAATGAGATCATAAGCGGCACAATTTAATAGAACAAAGAGGCGACATGTTAGCACATAGTTCGGATGATGTTAGGGGCACACTTCACATAGTTGCGACCCCGATTGGAAATTTAGACGACTTTAGTAAAAGAGCGGAACAAACTTTACGAGATGTAGACTATATTGGTGCAGAAGATACCCGCCATACTAAGCGCTTACTGAATCATTTTGGAATCGAAGCCAAGTTATTCTCCCTCCATGACCATAACGAGAAAGACAAAGCGAATTATGTGGCCAGTTTGTTGGAAGAAGGGAAAAATGTTGCTTTGGTGTCTGACGCGGGTACGCCTTTAATTTCTGACCCAGGTTATCATATTGTGTCTAATTTACGGGAAAAAGGCTTGCGAGTATCCCCTGTACCGGGAGCGTGTGCTTTCATTGCGGCTCTATGTGCTTCAGGATTGGCGACAGACCAATTTTTCTTTGCGGGTTTTGTGCCTGCAAAATCTAAAGCCCGTTGCGACCTCTACGAGAGTTGGCAGTCTCAAGCTGGTACCGTGGTTTTCTATGAATCTACCCACCGTATCTACGATTCGATACAAGATTTAGACAAAGTATATGGTGATAGAGTGCAGGTTGTCATTGGCCGAGAAGTCACTAAAACCTTTGAGACCTTTTTGTCTGGTACGCCAAGTGAGCTGCTTACTCAATTTGATCAAGACGCCAACCAAATGCGTGGTGAGTTTGTAGTGATGCTGCAAATTGAAAAAATCGAAGCCAGTGCTGCAGAACAAGAGGCACAAAGGGTATTGGCGATACTTTTAGAAGATCTGCCGGTTAAACAAGCTGCTGCTATGGCAGCTAAATTAACCGGTGAAAAGAAAAACGCCCTATACAAAATGGCTTTAGAGATGAATCAATAACCGAAAGTTTTTCTCACTCCGATAGGTGAACAAGTTTACAGCTTGCTTTTTCTCAGTATACTAAGCGTCACTTGTCGGAGTGCCATATGGCTGAGATCGTACAAATAAGTACGGGATCCGCAGAACCTGATCGGGCTAATCCCCGCGTAGGAAACAAGAAAATCATTTTTCTTTTCTGCATTTTGTCGGTTTGTCTTCGCAAGTTGAATAGGGTGCAGCTACATACCTAATCAACTTGCTTTGAGTTAAACCTTCATTGTTAAGCAGTAAGTCGATATGAGTCTATCGAGCCTGCTTAAAGCGCATTTCAGACAAGCAATTTCCATAACAATATTAAAGGGAACTGCTTAATGTCGAATCCAACAACACCTAAAAGAATATCTAAGTCCAGTCGCGAAGCGTCACGTTTGCAAGCAAAGCAATTCATCGATAGCTTACAAGCAACGCCTTTTCCTGCTTCGGAACGCATTTATGTGCAAGGTAGTCAGGAAACCATCCGAGTTCCTATGCGGAAAATCCATCTTACCGATACCGTCGTTGGTTCGGACCCCGCCAAATTAACTTTTGAGCCAAATGAGCCTGTGTATGTCTACGACTGCTCTGGTCCATACGGTGACATAAATAACAAAATTGATGTTTATAAAGGCATTGATGCCATTAGAGCGAGTTGGATAGAGCAGCGTGATGATACTCAAGAATTAGATGCGGTTTCGTCTGAGTTTGCTCAATCTCGCTTGGCAGACAGTCGTTTAGACGAATTGCGTTTTAAAGCATTGCCAACAGTCCGAAAGGCGAAGTCTGGTCAGTGCGTAACGCAAATGCACTATGCCAAGAAGGGTATCATCACCCCAGAAATGGAATACATTGCTATTCGTGAAAACCAGAATTTAGCGGCCATTCAGAGTGAGCTGTTATTAAAACAACACCCAGGCCAGAGCTTTGGCGCCAATATTCAAGAGCAAATCACCCCCGAGTTTATTCGCGACGAAGTAGCCAAAGGTCGAGCGATTATCCCGAATAATATTAACCACCCAGAATCAGAGCCTATGATCATAGGGCGAAACTTTCTGGTTAAAGTGAATGCGAATATTGGCAACTCTGCTGTTACATCATCCATTGAAGAAGAGGTCGAAAAATTAGTGTGGTCGACTCGCTGGGGGGCCGATACCGTGATGGATTTGTCCACGGGGAAAAACATTCATGAAACCCGTGAATGGATTCTAAGAAACTCGCCTGTGCCAATTGGTACTGTCCCTATTTATCAGGCTTTAGAAAAAGTGGATGGTGTGGCGGAAGATCTAAATTGGCAGGTATTTCGAGACACACTAATAGAGCAAGCGGAGCAGGGAGTAGATTATTTTACGATTCATGCCGGTGTGTTATTACGTTTTGTACCAATGACGGCAAAACGATTGACGGGGATTGTTTCTCGTGGCGGCTCGATTATGGCTAAATGGTGTCTGGCCCATCATGAAGAAAACTTTTTATATACCCGCTTTAGAGAAATTTGTGAGATTTGTGCAGCCTACGACGTGTCGCTGTCGTTAGGAGATGGTTTGCGTCCTGGCTCCATTATGGACGCCAACGATGAAGCTCAAATGTCAGAACTGCGTACATTAGGTGAGCTGACAAAGGTGGCTTGGGAATACGATGTGCAAGTCATGATTGAAGGGCCAGGCCATGTTCCTATGCAACTTATTGAAGAAAACATGCATGAGCAATTAGAGCATTGTCATGAAGCACCTTTCTACACCTTAGGGCCCTTAACGCAAGATATTGCGCCAGGCTATGACCATATTACCTCAGGTATAGGCGCCGCCCAAATAGGTTGGTATGGGTGTGCTATGTTGTGTTATGTGACCCCCAAAGAACATTTAGGTTTGCCTAATAAAGAAGATGTAAAGCAGGGCTTAATTACCTATAAAATTGCGGCTCATGCCGCTGATTTGGCGAAAGGTCACCCCGGCGCTCAAATTCGTGATAACGCTTTATCCAAAGCACGTTTTGAGTTCCGTTGGGAGGACCAATTTAACCTCGCGCTAGACCCTGAAACAGCACGCCAGTACCACGACGAAACCTTGCCTCAAGCCTCTGGTAAGGTGGCCCACTTTTGTTCTATGTGTGGCCCGAAGTTTTGTTCTATGAAAATCACTCAAGAAGTACGTGACTACGCCAAAGATCTAGAAGTACAGGCTTTAACTTTACCGGATGTAGAGGCTGATCAAGGCATGCAAAAAATGTCAGAGCAGTTTCGTGAATTAGGCAGTCAGGTGTATTTAAGCCAAGATAAATTAGTGTCCTCAGAGTTAGAACCCTTTGCTCCGATGGATAAAGAAAAAATGGGGCTTTACCCTGTTGTAGATACATTAGAGTGGCTGGAGTGTGTCCTAAAGCAAGGTGTTAAGCTGGCCCAATTGCGTATTAAAGAGCCCGATTATAGTCAGCTTAAAGAGCAAATTGCCCAGGCGATTGCCCTAGGTGAACAATACCAAGCCCAAGTATTCATTAATGATTTCTGGCAATTGGCCATTGAGCTTGGCGCTTATGGCGTTCACTTGGGCCAAGAAGATTTACAAGTCGCAGATTTACAGAAAATACAGCAAGCAGGGTTGCGTTTTGGGGTCAGCACTCACGATGAACAAGAGCTTAAGCAAGCTCTGCACCTCAAACCCAGCTATGTGGCATTGGGGCACATTTTTCCTACTCAAACTAAACAAATGCCATCTCAACCTCAAGGTTTAACAGAGCTTGCTAGGCAAGTGGCTTTAATTGATGGTGCTGTACCTACTGTGGCCATTGGTGGCATTAGCCAAGAACGTTTTGCCAGTGTTGTGAAAACGGGCGTAGACAGCGTGGCGGTGGTCACCGCAATTACTCAGTCACAGAATCCTGAGCGAGTGATAAAACAGCTTATGTCGGAATGCTTACAGCCAGTAGGAACAAAGCCATGACCCAAAAGTGTCTAATCCAATTGAATGATGAAGCCTATCATTTTGCGGGCCAAACTCTTGCTGACCTGTTAGTAGAGCTAGAAAGCGAGGGGCGAGGGTTGGCCATTGCTTTGAATCAGCAAGTGGTACCCAAAAGCCTATGGGCTTCTACCACCCTTGAGGCAGGGCAACATGTTTATATATTTGAATCGATTGCAGGAGGATAGAAATGGAACCTTTAGTCATTGCCGGTCATGAGTTTCAATCGCGCTTATTCACAGGGACAGGAAAATACGCCAGTGCTGATACCATGATGAACTCATTGCTGGCCAGTGAAACGCAACTGGTGACCTTGTCATTAAGGCGCATGGACCTGCAAAATCAGTCTGATAATATTTTGCAGCCTTTACAGCAACAGGGCTTAAAACTATTGCCAAATACATCGGGTGCCAGAACCGCAAAAGAAGCCGTGTTTGCCGCAGAATTGGCCCGGGAAGCTCTGCAAACAAACTGGGTGAAATTAGAAATTCACCCAGACCCAAGGTATTTAATGCCAGACGGAATGGAAACCTTGCTTGCCGCTGAAGAGTTGGTCAAAAAAGGCTTTGTTGTCATGCCTTATGTGCATGCTGACCCCGTTTTATGTAAGCGTTTGGAAGAAGTCGGTAGTCAGTGCGTCATGCCGCTTGGGTCGCCTATCGGTTCAAATATGGGCTTGGCAAGCCGTCCATTTTTAGAAATTATCATAGAGCAAAGTAATGTGCCCGTCATTGTGGATGCAGGAATAGGGGCACCATCGGATGCTGCATTGGCGTTAGAAATTGGCGCTGACGCTGTTTTAGTCAATACCGCGATGGCGGTTGCGAAACAGCCAGTTCCAATGGCGCAGGCTTTTAAAATGGCGGTGCAAGCGGGGCGTATGGCATATGAAGCAGGCCTAGGTGAGAAACAGGTGAAGGCACAAGCGTCGAGCCCATTAACCGAGTTTCTTGGGGCGCTATCGTGACACAATCCCTAATTGGTACAGATCGAAAGGATAAACTTGCTCCTGTGCAGAGCCCAGCTGTAGCTGGGCAGTTCAGCGCTTGGCTGGAGCAAGTACAGTGGTCTCAAGTAGAAAAACGTCAGCAGCATTACAAGGAATCCGATGTTTTACGTGCTCTTGCTAAAACGAAACGTAATGTTGACGATTTTGCCGCGCTCATTTCGCCTGCGGCGGAACCATTTTTATTAGAAATGGTGGCCCAAAGTGAGCAAATGACAAAGCAAAGGTTTGGAAACACCATGAGTTTGTTTGCTCCTTTGTACCTGTCGAATACCTGTGCCAATGAGTGTACTTATTGTGGCTTTTCCATGAGCAATGCCATTAAGCGTTTAACTTTGAATGAAGGGCAAATAGCCGCGGAAATTGCGGCCATTAAAGGCAAGGGATTTGATCATATCCTTTTGGTCACTGGTGAGACGAAACGTGTCTCTATGCCATACTTTGAAAAAATGCTGCCCCACATAAAGCCTCATTTTAGTCAGCTGTCTATGGAGGTTCAGCCTTTAGAAACCCATGAATACGCAAAGTTACAGCAATTAGGTCTTGATGCGGTATTGGTCTACCAAGAGACTTACTCAAAAAATACTTACTTGGAGCACCATTTACGAGGCAATAAAGGCAACTTTAATTACCGCTTGGATGCTCCAGATCGCTTGGGTAAAGCGGGCATCCATAAAATTGGTTTAGGGGTGCTTTTGGGGCTTGATGACTGGCGAACCGATTCCGTTATGATGGCGCATCATCTAAGACATTTACAAAAACACTATTGGCGCAGTCGCTTTAGCGTTGCCTTCCCGAGAATTCGACCTTGTGAAGGAGGTATTGAGCCAAAATCTGTAATCAGTGACCGCCAACTGGTTCAGCTAATTGCCGCATGGCGTCTTTTTGACCCTGACGTGGAAATGAGCTTATCTACCCGTGAGTCTCCTGAGTTTCGTAATCATGCTATTAACATGGGCTTTACCACCATGAGTGCTGAATCGAAAACCCAACCTGGTGGTTATGCTGATGACGCACAACAAGCTCTTGAGCAGTTCGAAATCAGTGATGAACGCAATGTTCAAGAGATTGCGGCCATGATCCGAGGGCAAGGGAAAGATGTGGTTTGGAAAGATTGGGACCCAGCATTGTGTTGAGGCTATGGGCTTGGTTGGGGAGTTAGATAGCTGGTTATTGTTTTGCATTTACTTGCGCCTGTCTCGTTCCTCGACGCATCAGCGCAAATGTACAACCACAACCTTCGTGCTGATCGGTGGAAATAATACAGGTTGTGCTTCATATTTACTTGCGCCTGTCTCGTTCCTCGACGCATCAGCGCAAATGCCAAAACAACAACCTTCGTGCTGAGTGGTGGCAACAATACAGGTTGTGCTTCACATTGACTTGCGCCTGTTTCGTTCCTCAACGCGTCGGCGTAAATGCACAACCGCAACCTTCGTGCTGATCGGTGGCAACAATACAGGTTGTGCTTTACATTTACTTGCGCCTGTTTCGTTCCTCAACGCGTCAGCGTAAATGCACAACCACAACCTTCGTGCTGAGTGGTGGCAGCAATATAGGTTGTGCCTTATTGCAAATACATCAAGCAAAGTAACTTGATTGAAGTAGGGGGGGAAAGGTAAGCGCGACCTGAAGGTGGCGCGCTTAGATAGCTGATGAGAACTATTGGGCGTGGATAATCTCTGTAATGCCTTGAGCAGAAAAGATTTCAATCCAATATCCGTCTGGATCTTGTATGAAAGCCAAGCCTTTCATAGAGCCGTCGTCGGGCTTTTTAACAAAATTTACGCCATACTTTTCAAAGCGTTCGCAGGCTTCATAGACATTAGGAACGCTGATGCCAATATGGCCAAAGCCTTTCGGCGCGTCGTTACCATTGTGGTAACCTGCAAAACTGTCGTCGTTTTCACTGCCCCAGTTATGGGTGAGCTCTACTAAGGCAGGGCGTTTAAATACCCACGCGGTTTTTTTTGGGCCATCTTCTTCGGGTAAGTTTTCTTCATAACCCAAAAAGTACAGGGTGAACTTCATGGTAGGGAAGTCGTATTTGCCTAGTAGTTTCATACCCAAGACATTTTGATAAAACGCTAAAGAGGGTTTTGGATCTTTAATGCGTAGCATAGTTTGCTGCATCACATATCCTTTGGTTGCCTGAGATATTGCTTCGGGTGACTCGTTGAATGATGACATATAGAAAGCCTTTTCTGTAATGAGTTAAGGTATTTTATGAGGTAGCATGGGCGGGGTACAACAAAGAATTTTGCAATCAATGAGGTCATTGTCATTAGTGAGTAGAGGAATCTATGTCTGAATATTATGCAAAAGTGGTTTGGCGGCGTGGTAGTAATGAGGCTTATACAGATAATAAATACAGTCGTGCCCATCAATGGTCGTTTGATGGCGGCTTGAGCGTACCTGCGTCTTCTTCCCCTCATGTGGTGCCAATTCCTTACTCTAATGAAGAAAATTTAGATCCAGAAGAGGCGTTTGTGGCGTCTTTATCCAGTTGTCATATGTTGTTCTTCTTATCCATTGCTGCCCAAAAAGGCTTTGTAGTGGATCAGTACTTGGATAATGCTATCGGTGTAATGGCTAAAAATAGCGCGGAAAAAATGGCCATGACAGAGGTGCGTTTAAGGCCACAAGTCGACTTTTCTGGTGATTCTATTCCTTCTCAAATTGAATTAGAACAAATGCATGAATTAGCCCATAATAAATGCTTTATTGCTAATTCGGTTATCACCAAGGTGGTTACGGAAATACCTAATTAACTCAAGAGAGACGATGGATGGCAAAAATAGAGCTGGACTCAGCAACGAAAGAGAAAATGGTCGACAAATTAAAAGAGTATTTGGAGCAAGAGCTGGATACTCAAATTGGCACTTTTGAAGGAGAATTTCTTTTAGATTTTATCACCGAGCACTTTGCCGCTCCTTTTTATAATCAAGGCTTAGCGGATGCGCAACAAGCATTGATGGCAAAAGTGGAAAGCATTAACGATGATATTTACGGGTTAGAAATGGCTGAAAAGCTCGATTGATGATTAGGTGAAAACACATTGGGCGAACAAACGAATCCGTTTGAACACCCAATGTGTTTCAGGGTTAACTTTTAGTAACTTGATTGAAGAGTTCAAAATAAGTCGGGAAGGTTTTTGAAGTACAACCCGGATCGTTAATGGTTACTGGCGTATCCGAGAAAGCTACCAGTGAAAAACACATGGCAATACGGTGATCGTTATAGGTATCGATCGCGGCATGCTGTAGGTTTTTAACCGGAGTGACACTGATGTAGTCTTCACCTTCAATGACTTCAGCGCCGAGTTTCTTCAGTTCAGTAGCCATAGCATATAAACGATCCGTTTCTTTTACACGCCAGTTGTAGATATTACGAATCGTTGTTGGGCCATCAGCAAAAAGGGCTGTGGTGGCAATGGTCATGGCAGCATCAGGAATGTGATTCATGTCTAAATCCACACCTTTTAGCTCGTTACGTTCTGCTTCGACCCAAGTTGGACCATAAGTGATTTTGGCCCCCATTTTTTCCAGTACTTCAGCGAATTTCACGTCACCTTGCACGCTGTCAGTGCCAATGCCGTGAACCTTGATTTTGCCACCCGCAATGGCTGCTGCAGCAAGGAAGTAAGACGCCGAAGACGCATCCCCTTCAACCATGATTTCGCCTGGGCTCTGGTAAGTCTGACCGCCTTTGACCACAAAGGCTTGGTAATTTTGATTTTCAACATCCACACCAAATTGCTTCATGGCATGCAGAGTAATGTCTATGTAGGGCTTAGAGACCAATTCACCTTCAACCTTAATGGTTAAATCACTTTGGGCTAAAGGGGCGCTCATTAAAATAGCGGTTAAAAACTGGCTGGAAATATTGCCTTTAATCGACACTTCCCCGCCAGCTAAGCCGTTAGCTTTAATACGCAGAGGGGGGTAGTTAACTTCGCCTTCGTATTGAATGTCCACGCCTAATGTTTGCAGGGCATCCACAAGGTCACCAATAGGACGTTCGTGCATACGAGGTTCACCATGTAAACGGTATTCACCTTGCCCTAAACACAGCGCCGCAGTTAGTGGACGCATAGCGGTACCCGCATTGCCTAAAAATAGGTCACCAAAGTCAGCCTTAATAGGGCCTGCTAAACCGTCTACATAACAAGTTGCGCCTTGGTCTTCAAGGCGGTAATTCACCCCGAGTTGCTTTAGGCTTTCTAGCATATGGCGAATATCATCACTGTCCAATAGGTTTGTGATCTTGGTGGTTCCTTTGGCCAAAGTAGCCAGTAACAAAATACGATTTGAAAGGCTTTTTGATCCAGGAATTTGGATTTTACCGTTGGCGCTTTTAAGCGGGCCAAGCGTAATTGAGTTCATGTTTTTATCCATCACTATGTGGTTGTAATTTTATGCTTCAAGAAGTGGTTGTTCAGAAAAATGTTCGCGTTACATAAGGTGTAAATGTATTCCGTGTAGTGGTGGTCGCTTCGCTCTTTATGTCGAGGTCAGTCTTGAATAACGGTAAGTATAACGAGTAAGAAGAGGGTTGTCATATTTGCAGCGAAACAAATAAATCAAAATCAATGTAAAGATATTGTTGATAATGGTTATGATAATCATTATTATTTGAGAATAAGTTACAAGGATGCAGTTTATTTCTTAAATTAACTTTACATTAGGTTTTACACATGCAGTTCAAAAAGAAAGATATAGCAGTGCTCGTTTGCTCTTGCCTAGCGGCAGGTAGTGTTTTAGCGGCAAATAATGCTAGCGTGGCGCTAGACTCATTAATTGTTTCAGCGAAAGCGCCAGTTGACGAAAAAAGTTTCTCTGGCTCAGTTGATGTTATTACCGCCGAGGATATTCAAGCCAGCGGCGCAAGTAATTTAACGGACATTATTAATATGTCTCCAAGTGTGCAGCTAGTGAAGACGGGAAATAATCCTGCTTTAGCGCCCCAAATTCGTGGCTTTGACTCTGAGCAGGTGCTCATTCTTGTGAATGGTAAGCGCATTCCTAATACAGATCGAAGTGTACCTTCCGAGCCTGCTTATCGATATGGTCTGGTGCCTGTAGCCAATATTGAGAAAATTGAAATTATTCGTGGACCTGCCTCTAGCTTATACGGTGCCGATGCCTTAGCCGGTGTAATCAATATTATTACCAAGAAGGCAACAGCCGAATGGAGTGGTTCCCTTACTATGTACACAGAGGTAATGGACGACGCAAATGGTGGCGATGGTCAGGGCCTTAGTCTCTCCGCTTCAGGAGCTGTTAGTGACAATATAGACCTATTGGTTGCCGGTCAAACTTCCAGTACCGATGAAATTCTAGACGAAAACAATGAAGCCAGCCTGCAGTCTTCGAAAGACCTAGACAACTACCAAGTAGAGCTAGGGGTCGACTTTGATAACGGAGACCGTTTCGAATTAGGTGCGCTGGTTTCCGATGAGCGAAGTAAAGAGTTTGTTCTTGCATCAAGCCGTGGTGATGATTCAACAGACATTGAAAATAAAATTTTCACGGCGGAATATTTTACCCAACTTGGTAGCTTTGATACCTCAGCTTCTTTAACTACAGGTGAGGCGAGTGTTATTGAAGGAACGAAAGTCTGGACAGTCAATGAAGATGATTTAGCCCTAGACACACAAGGTTATCTGAACGATAAAAACTACCTAAGTTTGGGGCTCAACTATCGGGAAGAAGAAGCAATACGTGATGATACAACCACTTTCGAAGACAAAGTAGACGCAACAACGGTTTCCGTTCAAGACGTGTACCAAGTCTCAGAAGATACGAGCTTAACCTTTGGTGTGGCATATGACTCCCACAGCAAATATGGTAATGAAACCAGCCCTAAAGTGAGTGTTTTGACGCAAATTACTCCAAATATTGGTTTTAAAGCAGGTTACGGAAAAAGCTATTTAGCGCCTTCGATTAGTCAGGGGTCATCTAGCTATGTGGTGAGCGCTGGGCCAACTCGTCAATATCTTGGTAATGATGATTTGAAACCGGAAACAGCAAAAACCGCTGAGCTAGGGCTGACGTTCCAACAAGCTAACTCTTCTGGTGAAATTACCTTGTTCCGCTCTAATGTGGACGACCTAATTGCAACCACCTCATCAACAGCTTCCGGTATCACCTCAGTGCAGTACAACAATGTTGATTCAGCGATTCTGAAAGGGTTAGAGATAAACTGGTCGGTATTTAACGGCGATGGCTCAAGCAAACTCACTCTGAGCTACACCTACCTGGACACGGAAGATGAATCGAATGGTAAGGAGCTGACAGATCGTGCTGATCACCTAGCAAAAGCGTATTACCTGCAAAGAAATGCCTTTGCCGGATTCGATTTAGATGCGTCTGCTCGATATGTAGGAGACCAGTTTACGGATACCGATAACACAGAAGCCATCGACTCTTACTTTGTGGCTGATATTGGTGTGAGTAAAGCTATTTTCGATAATACGACCCTGCGTTTTGGTATAAACAACCTCACCGACAAAGTAGTATTGAATGAGTCAGATCAATACCTAGAAAGTGGGCGTTCTTACAAGCTGTCACTCACTTCTTCATTTTAATAGATAAGGTAATTGTAATGAATTTGAATGAATACTTTGATCGACCTTGTATGAATAAAGCATTGGTTGAGCAATATATAGATTATAAAAAAGATCATCCACGTGCTAGGCAGCGCGACATTGCTGCCAGCTTGGGAGTACCTGAAGCGGAATTGGTGAGCAACCAATTAGGGCTACAAAGTGTGTATCTTAATGGTGAGTTTTCGGATCTGCTTAAAGACCTACCTGAACTTGGCTATGTAATGATTTTAATGCGAAATGAATTCGCAGTGCATGAGCGCAAAGGGATTTATGAAAATGTGAAAGTGGGAGGCCCTATGGGAATGGGGCTGATCATCTCCTCTGATAACCGTATTGATTTACGGTTATTCTTGCGACGCTGGAAACATGGCTTTGCAGTGCGGGAGCGTTTAGAAAACGGTGAGCGTTACAGTTTGCAGTTTTTTGATGCCAAGGGGATAGCAATTCAAAAGCTGTATCTACAAGAGAATAGTGATATATCCGCTTTTGAGCGATTACTTGCAAAATATCGCCACACAGACCAGCGCCAAGAAATAACCTTTGATGAAACAAGCGAAGTAATTGAATACACAGATAGTGAGAAGGTTGATCAGCAAGCGTTACGAGAAGACTGGTCTAACATGACCGATGTGCATCAGTTTGTAGGGCTCCTAAAAAAGTATGGGGTGAGTCGGGAGCAAGCCTTTGCCATTGTTGGTGATCAATATGCTCAGCCGTTTGAAGTAAGTAAGTTAAAGGCTGCACTCGTCAGTCTTGCCCAAGAGCAGGTGCCGATTATGTGCTTTGTGGGAAACAATGGTGGTATTCAAATCCATTCAGGAGAAATCCATAGAGTCGTTGAGAAAGGGGATTGGCTCAATATTTTAGACCCTGAGTTTAGCTTACACTTATTGATGAGCGGTGTAACGAAAGGCTGGTTGGTTCGTAAACCGACTTCTGATGGTATTATCACTTCATTAGAGTTATACGACCAAGAAAGCCAACAAGTGGCCCAATTCTTTGGTAAGAGAATTGAGAAAAGCCCTGAAAACCTAGCTTGGCGACAAGTAGCGGAAGCAACCTTGGTTGCTTAATATATTACGAGATCGTAATGCATGAAAAAGGGAGCGTCTGGTGTTGATGCTCCCTTTTTTGGTGGGTTCTTGTATCAAACAGTCTACTGCTGGGAATCGAGCAGTATAGTGGGGTTCGTTAGGTTCGAGTGCCGGTAGTAGTCTGCTTTTACTTGATAGACATCTTCTAAGTGCTGGCGTTGTAGAACCTCTTTGGCACTTCCTTTAGCAATGATAGAACCTTGCTTTAATAATATTAACTGATCGGCGAAACTGGCGGCTAGCGATAAATCATGTAGTACGGCTAACACACCAATATTGCGCTTGGTCAGTTGCTTAGCAAGCGTGAGTACATGATATTGATGAAAAATATCCAAGCTTGATGTCGGCTCATCCAACAAAAGGAATCTAGGGTGCTCTTGTTCATATGGGTACCAAATTTGAGTTAGCACACGCGCCAGTTGAGTACGTTGTTTTTCCCCACCAGAGAGCGTCATAAAGTTGCTCTCACTTAGGTGTGATATACCAAGAAACCCCATGGTCTCTTGAATTATTTGTTGCTTATCATAGTGACTGACACGCTCCTCATAAGCATGACAGCCCATGGCGACGATTTCTTTCACACTGAAACTAAAATCTAACTCATAGGATTGTGTCATCACAGCGCGAGTTTTCGCCATCTCACTTGGAGAGATCTCATCAATGGCATGACCATTCATGTTGATTTGCCCTTGAAAGCTTGCCAAGTCTCCACTGCAGGCTTTTAACAGCGTTGACTTTCCAGCCCCATTGGGGCCAATTAAAACAGTTAACTCACCACTTTTTATAGATAAGTTGGCTTCTTTAAGGCAGGTCTTACCATTAAAGGTGACAGACAAGCCATGTGTTGAAATAGACATGATGAGTCCCTCATTCACTAATGGTTCAAACGGTTTGTTTGCTTGTAAAGTACGTAAAGGAAAAATGGCCCTCCTAAAGCACTGGTCACCAGTCCAATAGGCAGCTCTGCTGGAATGATCACAATACGGGCAATCACATCGGTTAAGGTTAAAAAGCTGGCCCCGAGAAGCATACTTGTAGGAAACAGGTATTTATGATCTGGACCAAGCATAATTCGAACTAGGTGTGGGATAACAAAACCGACAAAACCAATCATTCCGCTAATAGAAACCGCAGCACCGATAGCAATGGCAGTATACAAAAAGACTTGCTTTTTAAGCCCTGCCACCTGAATGCCTAAATGCTGTGCTTGGGCTTCACCGAGCAAATACAAGTTAAGTGGCTTGGCAAGCTTATTTAATCCCGCCAAGCTTATCGATATAAGCCCTAAAACAGGCAAAGTGAGCGCCCATCCGTTTCCACCAAGGTTGCCCATTGTCCAAAAGGTCAGTTCTCTAAGCTCTTCATCTGTACTAATTAAAGTAAGAATACCGATAAGAGAACCCACAATGGCATTAACCGCAATGCCTGCTAGAAGCAAGGTAATAATCGTGAATTGCCCTTGTTGGTTGCTGAGTTTGTAAATAATGCTACAAACACCAAGGCAGCCTAACATAGCCCCGATAGGTAGAGCGAAAATACCAAAATAAGACATGAAATTAGCGGCTAACGCGTTACCCAGAACGATCACAAGCACCGCTCCAAATGCGCCTCCGCCAGCTACGCCAATTAGACCCGGGTCTGCTAAAGGGTTGCGAAACAGGGCTTGCATGGCAGCACCGCATAAGCCTAATGCTGCTCCGACTCCCATGGCGAGTAGCGTTCTTGGTAAGCGTATTTCGAGCAATACATTGGTGTTTAAACTGTAATCCGAAGGGCTTTTAAAAGAGAATATGTCTGTAAGCACGGTTGCAAAGGGTAGTGGCATGGCTCCAATACTGATGGACAGTAAAAAGCTAACAACTAATAAAGTAATGCCAATGGGAAAAGCGACACTTTGTTTTACACTGCGGCCACTACTAAGGGTTAAGGTATCCATGTTTAGTGGTGTTCCTGATGGTTATCGCGGCCATTTTCATAGCGAAACTGGTAGTTGTCGGGTAATGGGTAATTTGGAAAAATAAGCGTGCCCAGCTCGACAATAGCTTGGGGAGTTCGTGGGCCGAAGCCAAGTAGGTAACCACCATCAATACTGTGAACAGTTTGATTTTTCACGGCGTTAGAGTACTTAAAGTGCGCAAGCTTGCTGACCGCATCAAGAGGGGCGTCGTGGTGGTTCATAACAATAATCGCATCTGGGTTTAACGCTAATGCAGCCTCGGGAGACAGTTTTACCCAACCTTTCTCTGAATCTAGAACGTTTTTACCTCCCGCTTCAGTAATCGTTGTGTCCGCTGTGGTTTGAGTGCCTGCGGCAATAGGTGTGCCGTTTCTGAGGGTTAGCAGAAATAACACCTTTGGTTGGGGAGTATGTGATTGACTAAGCTTATGTCGAGCAAAGGCTAATGCATCAATGTCGACTTGGATGTCTTTTATTAACGCTTCGCCTTTTTCAGCAACATTTAATAGCTTAGCCACGTGGCGAATTTTTTCTTTTATAGCTGGGATGGAGCCATCTTCCTCAATAATAACGGTTTTTAGACCAACGGATTTTACCTGTTCTAGGGCTTTAGTTGGGCCAGTGTCGTTCTCTCCTAGGAGTAGATCTGGTTTAAGGGAAAGCAAGCCTTCTACCGAAATATTGCGCACATAGCCTAATAATGGGTGAGTTTTGTCCGCTTGGGCAAAGGTGCTGGTGGAGTCGACCCCTACAATTCGTTGCTCTTCTCCTAAGCGGTAAATGATTTCAGTGATAGAGCCACCTGCCACGGCAATGCGGTCTGCGGCATAAGTGGGGGGGTGAAGCAGCAAAAAAGCGAATGTAAGAAACGATAATAAGCGGAATGGTTTCATGGACGGTCTCGATAGAATAATTTAAACAAATGATAATCATTAGCAAATGAAAGTCAATTCTATATTTGCTTGGGTAATTTGAGTTTGTTACTCGGTTGTTTACAATGTCGCTCATTATTGAAAAGGATGAAGAAAAATGAGACACCAATATCACCCATTAGGTTTTGAGGGTTCACGTATAGCACAAGGCTTTTGGCGCGCTGACGAGTGGCAGAAGAGTCAGTCGGAAATGCTTGGGTTTATTGAGCAGTGTGTGGATCTTGGGGTCACCACAATGGATCACGCTGACATCTATGGGGATTACCAGTGTGAGCAGTTGTTCGGTCAGGCGTTAGCGTTAAAACCAGCGCTACGAGACAAACTCGAAATCGTGACAAAGTGTGGCATTCTATTACCTAGTGATAATAGAGCCGACATTAAGGTGCATCGGTATGACTATCGAGCAGAGCATATTATTGCCAGCGTTGACCGTTCTCTTAGCCACTTAAAGTGCGAGTATATCGATACCTTATTGTTGCATCGCCCGAGCCCTCTTATGGACGCGGATGAAGTGGCGCAAGCATTTGATCTACTATTTACCTTGGGTAAAGTGAAGCATTTTGGTGTTTCTAACTTTACACCAGCGCAATTTGATTTATTGCAGTCTCGTGTGGAAGCCCCTTTAGTGGTGAATCAGGTGGAATTATCGGCATTAGAATTGAAGCACTTTAATGATGGCACATTAGAGCATATGCAGCAGCATGCAGTGACACCCATGGCTTGGTCCCCCTTTGCAGGAGGCCGACTGTTTTCCGCTCAAGACTCTCAAGCACAAAGGCTACAACATGAATTAGTGCAAATGTCGCACTCGTTAGGTTTAACGATTGATCAATTGGCGATTGCCTGGCTGCTGCATCATCCTGCAGGAATTTGTCCTGTTATGGGATCAGGGCAGGTTGAACGCTTGGCCTCAGCGGTTGCGGCTCAGGAGAATTCACTCAGCGATGATGATTGGTTTCGTATACTAATTGCCTCTCAGGGGCATGCGGTGCCATAAGTAGCTACAGGGGAGGGCAACAATTTTGTCCTCCTTTATTTAGCCAGCCTAGAAGGGGCTAACCACAGCACTTTTTGTATTTTTTACCAGAGCCGCATAGGCAGGGGTCATTGCGGCCAATCTTCATCGCGTCGTTTTTTATTAACGGCGTATTTTTTTGTACCTCATGCTCGCCAGCAATGTAAAACCATTGGCCTTTGACTTTTTTGAAAAGAGAGCGTTCGCTCAAACGACCAATGTGCTTGCCTTCTTTAAAGTGTGCGCAGAATGCCACCATGCCCGTTTTGTCTTTTTCTGAGCCGTTTTCCGTGTCGGTGATTTCCAGCTTGATCCATTGGGTATGTTGGTTGCTGTCTTCAACATCGGCACCTGTTTGCTTCGGGTCGTCCTCTAATTTTTGGGTGGCAGCAATGTAATCAAACTTGCCTAACGCAAAGGCGGAATAGCGCGAGCGCATTAGGGCTTCTGCTGTTGGAGCAGTGCCAGGGTTATTGTGGTACATGCCACAACAAATTTCATAAGGGCTGCCATTACCACATAGGCAGTTCTCAGGGGTTGGCATAGATTAACTCCTTACATCGCCAAATCGTCACCAAGATGCGTATAATACCTTTTTATTCAAAGGCTAACAGGACTTATTTGTGACAGTAGCGGCTCCAAGCACATTTTTTTGGTTTGATTTCGAAACAACAGGGGTTGATCCCGCCCGCGATCGTCCTATGCAATTTGCAGGGATTCGCACCGACAGTGACTTTAACCCCATTGGGGAACCCATCATGCTTTACTGTCGTTTAGCTGAAGATGTCTTGCCGCAACCCGAAGCTTGTTTGTTAACAGGTATTACCCCTCAAGATGCCAACCGGGAAGGCTTGTGTGAAGCCGAGTTTATGCAGGCAATTGAAGCCCAACTCTCAGTTCCAGGCACGTGTGCATTGGGTTACAACACCATTCGTTTTGATGATGAAGTGGTTCGTAATGGCTTTTATCGTAACTTTATTGACCCTTATGCCCGAGAGTGGCAAAACAATTGCTCCCGTTGGGATATCATAGATCTGGTGCGAATGACTTACGCGATGCGCCCAGAAGGCATTAAATGGCCAACCAATGAAGACGGCCAAGTGTCCATGAAATTGGAGTTGCTGACGCAAGAAAATGGCATTGCTCATGAACAAGCTCACGATGCTTTATCTGATGTGTATGGCACCATTGCCATCGCGAAATTAATACGCGATAAGCAACCTAAGTTATTTGCCTATTTCTTAAAAATGCGACAAAAGCACGAGTTACAACAATTTATTGATGTCGTTCGGATGAAACCGTTTTTGCATATTTCGGGAATGTTTGGGCAGGCCAAAAAATACGCCGCTTTTGTCGTGCCTGTTGCGCCGCACCCAAGTAATAAAAACGGGGTGATTGTGTATGACTTAATGGCAGATGCCCAACCATTAGTGGATTTATCCATTGAAGACATTCGTCATCGCGCGTTTAGCAAGCAAGAGGAGTTGGGTGAACTCAGTCGTTTGCCTTTAAAAGTGATCCATTACAATAAGTGCCCAGCGGTGGCGCCAGCGACTTTCTTGAAAGATCAGCAAGTTGTGACTCGCTTGGGGTTAGATGGCGATACTTGTCGTCGAAACTTGGCGTTGCTCAAACAAGCGCCTCAACTGGCGGCTAAGTTAAGCAAGGTTTTCGAGCAACAAGAGCACCCAATACATAAAGACCCTGATCTAATGCTTTACAGTGGCGGCTTTTTTAGTCGAGAAGACAAAGCCAGAATGGAAACAATTCGAACAACGCCAGCAGACAGCTTGAGTGAATTAGAGTTGTCTTTCGATGACCGACGTTTACCAGAAATGTTAATGCGATATATTGCACGAAACTACCCAGACCAGTTAAGTGACGCCCAGCGTGAAGAATGGGAAGAATATCGTTCTATGAAATTATTATCTAAAGAGGGCGGCGGTACCATTTACATGGATGCCTATTTTGACCGTTTAAATACCTTGGCGCAAAACCCAGATCTGTCACAAAGCAAACAAATTATGTTACAAGATCTGTCTGATTACGCACAGAGTATTTATCCAATAAACGATTAAGGTGACAAAATGTTAGAGCAACACAAAGGGGCCAATGGTTTTGTGATTTTTGCCGCGATAGTCATTATTATTGCTGGGCTTAAGGCTGCATCACAAATTGTTGTACCGCTAATGCTGTCTATTTTTATTGCGATTATTTGTGCTCCGGTTATGTCGAGCTTGCGCCGTCGTCATGTGCCTACTTGGTTGTCGATACTTTTGGTTGTGCTGTTTATTTTGATCGGCATAGGCTCGGTGGGATTATTAGTGGGAGCTTCTCTTGATAGTTTCTCTAATCAATTGCCTGTTTATAAAGCCCGGTTAGCAGATGAAATGGCCAATGCCATTGCTCTGCTAAATCAGTTGGGCGTGCAAATTTCTTATGAGCAAGTAAAGGGGGTTGTGGACCCTTCTGTGTTAATGCAAATGGTGGCAAATGCGCTTCGAGGGTTAGGCAGTGCACTGACAAACATGATCCTAGTGGTGATGATTGTGGTCTTTGTGTTATTTGAAGCGGTAGAGCTACCTCGTAAGTTAACGCTTGCCCTAAACAATGCGGATCAATCATTACAAAGCTTTCAGTCATTCATTCAGTCTGTAAACCGTTATCTTGTGATTAAAACAACCGTCAGTGTGATGACAGGTATTTGTATCACCACTTGGTTGTGGTTTTTAGGAGTAGACTTCCCAATACTTTGGGGGGTGTGTGCCTTTTTGCTCAATTTTGTTCCGAATATTGGTTCAATCATTGCGGCTGTGCCGGCTATTATGTTGGCGTTTGTTCAGTTGGGAGCCTTATCAGCAGGGTTAACCGGTTTAGGCTTTGTTGTGGTGAACTTAATTATGGGAAATGTGATTGAACCGCGCTACATGGGGCGTGGTTTAGGGTTGTCCACTCTTGTGGTGTTTCTCTCGTTAATTTTGTGGGGCTGGGTGTTCGGGCCTGTTGGCATGTTGTTGTCGATTCCCTTAACCATCATAGTGAAAATTGCCCTTGAAGCGAATCCCAAAACCCATTGGCTAGCCATTATGATTGACTCCCACCCAGAGGCAGAGAATAAAAAATAGCGCGCGGATTTTAGTTAATAGTGTCTGGTTAAAAAACAATCAACTTAATGCTGAAACTCGGTAGCTAATTACTGATAGCTGGTATATAATTCGCCATCAGGTTTTAGCCTCGGTAATTCTTGTAAGGTACATCAATGGTGATGCGCCTTATCCATCCCATTAAAAGGTACACATTTACATGTCAGACGCTGATAATCAGCCTACATTCGATTCGTTGGGCCTCATCGCCCCTGTTCTTAAAGCTGTTTCTGATCTAGGTTACGAACAGCCTTCCGCAATCCAAGCGCAAAGTATTCCGCATTTATTAGAAGGTCATGACCTTCTTGGGCAAGCGCAAACAGGTACGGGTAAAACGGCTGCATTTGCATTGCCGCTGTTGTCTCGTTTAGATGCAACAGATAGAACAACCCAACTTCTTGTTTTGGCGCCAACTCGTGAACTTGCTATTCAGGTTTCTGAAGCATTTCAAAGTTATGCCCGTAATATTCCAGATTTCCACGTACTGCCTATTTATGGTGGTATGTCTTACGACACACAATTGCGCCAGCTTCGCCGCGGTGTGCAAGTGGTTGTCGGTACGCCTGGTCGTGTTATGGACCACATTCGCCGTAAAACCCTTAAGCTAGATGGCCTGAAAGCCCTAGTATTGGACGAAGCAGATGAAATGCTTCGTATGGGGTTCATAGACGATGTTGAGTGGATTCTTGAGCATACGCCATCAGAGCGCCAAATTGCTCTATTCTCAGCGACTATGCCGTCTATTATTCGTCAGGTTGCGAACCGCCATTTGGTGAACCCGAAAGAAGTTAAAATTGTTACAAAAACCTCTACGGCAACAACCATCACTCAAAAATACTGGCAGGTCAGTGGTCTGCATAAGCTAGATGCCCTCACGCGTATTCTAGAAATGAGTGAACATGATGGCATGATCATCTTCGTACGTACAAAAGCCGCTACGGTTGAGTTGGCTGAAAAGCTAACCGCTCGTGGTCATGCTTGTGAAGCCTTGAATGGCGACATCAGCCAGAACTTACGTGAGCGTACTGTTGAGCGCATCAAGAAAGGTCAAATTGACATTCTTGTAGCAACGGACGTTGTGGCGCGTGGTTTGGACGTTGAGCGTGTCAGCCATGTTGTTAACTACGATATCCCATACGATACAGAGTCTTACGTTCACCGTATTGGTCGTACAGGTCGTGCGGGCCGTTCTGGTACAGCAATCTTGTTTGTTGCACACCGTGAGCGCCGTATGTTGCAAGCCATTGAGCGTGCAACTCGTCAGCCAATTGAGCGTATGGAGCTGCCAACGGCTTCTGATATCAATGCACAACGTGTTGAGCGATTTAAGCAGCGTATTACGGATACATTAGACAACGAAAACCTAGACTTCTTCCTAGAGTTGGTACAAAGCTACCACAAAGACAATGACGTGGACCCATTAAAAATGGCGGCGGCATTGGCTCATATGGCACAAGGCAAAACGCCTCTATTGTTGTCAGAAATGGAAGTGCGTCAAGAACGCCGTGAGCGTCGTGATCGTGATGACCGCCAGCCTCGTGAACGTCAGCGTAAGCATCGCCCTGTAACACAGGATGCAATGCCGCTTAAAGACGACCCTGGCATGAGCATGAAGCGTTATGTGGTTCAAGTGGGTTACAACAACGGTGTTAAGCCTGGCAACATTGTGGGTGCCATTGCCAACGAAGCCGACATTGAAAGCCGCTACATTGGCCACATTGAAATTTATGAAGACTTCTCAACTGTAGACTTGCCAGCTAACTTGGCAGGCGATGTGATTGGTAAGTTGGGCAAAACACGCATTTGCGGACAACGTTCCGACATTGCTGTGTTGGAAAACGCCGACGAGCTAAACAAACGTGCCGCTGCGCCTTCGCGTAAGCGCTCTTTTGGTGACCGTCGCCCATCTGGGGATCGCCGCCGACCTTCAAATGGTCGTGATCGTCGCCCTAGAAATCGTAAAGATAGCTAGGCAGCCCTTGTCTATGTGGATTCCAAAAAAACTGAGTGATTTAGGTTACTCAGTTTTTTTTTACCTTTTTCTAAGCCTGCACAGGCTAAACGAACATTATGTTAGTAGAGGATGTAAAAATGAACGAGATTACCATAACTAAGCCTGACGACTGGCACTTGCACTTTCGTGATCAGGAAATGTTGCTAGAAACCGTGCCAGCAACGGCTCGTTGCTTTCAACGTGCGATTGTTATGCCTAATCTGGTACCCCCTGTGACCACAGCAGAATTAGCTATGTCTTACAAAGAGCGTATTTTGGCTGCTCGCCCAGAAGGGAGTCAATTTGAGCCTTTAATGACTCTGTATCTCACCGATAAAACCAGTGTTGAAGACATTAAAGCCGCGAAACAGGCTGGGGTGTTGGCTTGCAAAATGTACCCAGCAGGTGCAACGACCAACTCAGATGCTGGCGTCAGCTCACTTGAAAGCCTTTACCCTGTGTTTGAAGCCTTAGCAGATAACGGCATGTTGCTGCTTATTCATGGTGAAGTGACTCAGAAACATATTGATATTTTTGATCGTGAAAAAGAATTTATAGACCAGCACATGGTGAATATCGTAAAACGTGTTCCTCACTTAAAAGTGGTCTTCGAGCATATTACTACGAAAGACGCGGCGGATTTTGTGTTGGAATCCCGTGAGGGTGTCGCGGCGACCATTACGCCTCAGCACCTTTTGCTGAATCGAAATGACATGCTAGACGGTGGTATCAGACCTCATAATTACTGTTTACCTGTACTAAAGCGCAGCCTGCACCAAGAAGCTTTGCGTGCGGTAGTGAAATCTGGCTCTCCTAGGTTCTTTCTAGGAACCGATTCCGCACCACACACAAAGGATAGAAAAGAATCCGACTGTGGTTGTGCCGGTTGTTACAGCGCTTGGTCTGCTCTTGAGTTGTATGCTCAGGTGTTTGAAGAGCTGGATGCGTTAGATAAATTAGAAGGCTTTGCCAGCCATTATGGGGCTGACTTCTACGGTTTACCCCGTAATACAGACACAGTGACCCTAGTACGTGAAGAATGGACAGTGCCAAAAAACATTGTTTTGCCAACAGGGGATAACATTGTTCCTTTCTTTGCTGGTAGAAACTTGGCTTGGTCTTTAAAAAAGTAGACTAGAGTATTCAACACAGAAGCCGGACTCAGTAATGGGTTCGGCTTTTTTGTCGCTGAAACGTACGAATGTCAGAGGCCACAGAGAGGACAATTATTAAAAAATAGAGTGTTAAATAAGTAGCGCGAATAAAGAAAGCAGTCTTGAAAAGGGGGTTATCTAATAAATGAAGGTATAATCTAAAGAAATAAATAAGAGAAGAAAAATGGTGCGGATGGAGAGACTCGAACTCTCACGCCGTGAAGCACTGGAACCTAAATCCAGCGTGTCTACCAATTCCACCACATCCGCATGTCGTGTTGACAGCGCGAGATAATACGGATTTTATTCTCTGATGCAAGCTTTTCTTTCAAAGAATAAAAAAACACTTTTATGTAAGCCATAAAGCAAGGACACTTGTGGCAAAAAATGCTCTAATAATACTTCTCCTATTGTCACATCTACCGAGCTATCTATGGAACGTCATTCATTACTGCAGCTTGATACCATCGACTTTGTTACCCTGTTTGTCTTTTTCTCTTGCTGGTGGGGGTATGCCTTATATTCAAAACATAATGCCAAGCGAAAATCTTGTTTGGTGAGCGTGTTGCACCAGTTTAGGTTGGCTTGGATGTCGCGTCTATTACGCCGCGATAATCGCATTGCCGATGCCTCGGTTATGGCGAACCTAGAACGTAGTAGTTTATTTTTTGCCTCCAGTAGTCTGCTGATCATTGCAGGCTTATTTACGGCCTTTAATTACTCCGAAAAAGCCTTAGGAATTATTTCAGACTTCTACCTAATGGCACCGATTAGCCCCCAAGAATGGGAATTAAAAATTATCATTCTGGTGATTATTTTCTCCTACGCCTTTTTTACCTTTACCTGGTCTGTGCGCCAATATAACTTTTGCTCAGTGTTAGTAGGCAGTGCGCCTTTAGCCACGGAGCGAGGCATCGAAGAAAGTGAGCGCGAAATGTATGCCACTCATATGGCGCAAATTTGTAGCTTAGCAGCGAACCAATTTAACTATGGTTTAAGAGCCTACTATTTTGCCATGGCGTTTTGTGGCTGGTTTTTAGGGCCTTATTTTTGTATGGCCGCCAGTGTTATGGTGGTGGCGGTTTTGTACCGTCGCGAGTTCCGCTCGAAAACCTTTAAAACATTAAGCCGAGGGTTGGTGATTAAGTCCCATGCTTCCTAATTTTCCTAAAGCGGTAAGCGCGCAAAACAAACCGGTGAACCGCACTGTTAAGGTCGATGACCGCCTATACGATTATCTGATTAACACCTCTGTTCGTGAGCCTGCTATTTTGGAGGCTTTACGCAGAGAAACCGCTCAATACCATATGGCCAGAATGCAGCTTTCTCCTGAAGTGGGGCAGTTTTTGGGGCTGTTGGTGCAAATACAAAATGCCAAAAAAATTCTCGAAGTTGGGGTTTTTACCGGCTACAGCACCTTATCGATCGCTTTAGCCATGGCTTCTGATGCCAAACTCATTGCCATTGAAAAAAAGCAAATGTGGTTAGACATTGCGACTCGCTATTTAAATGACGCAGGGGTGTTAGAACGTGTGACCACCTATTGCGAGAAAGCCTTACCCAGAATGCAAATCTTGTTAGAGCAAGAAGCGAACAGCTTTGATTTTCTCTTTATTGACGCAGATAAACAAAACCTGATTGAGTACTACCTGTATGGCAAGCAATTGCTGCGGGCAGGGGGCTGCATGGTGATCGACAATACCCTTTGGTGGGGAAATGTTGCGGATGAGTCTTTTACCGACAAAGACACCCGAATCGTAAGAGAGCTCAACCAGCTTGTCCACCAAGACCAAGACGTAGACCTTTCCCTCTTACCGATTGGCGATGGTTTAACGCTTATTCGCAAGCGTTAAACGACCACGCCAGGTTAATGGCGTTTGGTTTCCCAAACGCCAACTATTCTATTGATGCCAGTGCTGCGGAATCACCGCAGCTTGCTCGCCAACTCTAATTACCTTCCCGCCGTTAGTCTCGTGAAAACTGAGTGCCTCACCCTCATTTGAAAACCAATGAATGGGGTAGCCAGCCTGCTTGAGTTGCAAGCTGCTTGGCAGTAGGGAGCCCGGCTGTGAGGCCAGAACCTGTTGTTTGAAATCGCCCCAACAAGGTGCTCCATTCTCAATGGCTAACATGTGCAGCAGGTGCTTTCGTTTGATTAACGCCGTATTGTGTTTGAGCTCAAGTAAAGACGCTTGTGGTAACACCTTTGACTTTACTAATCGCCTAAGCACAGGCAATGCGTGAGAAATAGGAAATGACTGGCTGAGCCTGTGTAGGTTTTTGGCTTCTCTAAGCCAGCAGTCTAGGTCTGAATAGTTTTGATGACGCATATCGTCCTCCTTTCAATGAACCTACTCGCCGTCGGTTACAGGATGATATACAAAAAATAAGTTGTATTACGCTGGCACTATCGTTTTTGCGAGGTAGGCGCCCAACTAGCCTAGCCCTAATGCTACTCGGCTTAGGGGTGACTTTCAATCATGTGTGAAAAAATAGGCACCTATTAGCCTTTGCTGGGCAGGTGCACTTGCCATGAACGGGGGTGGGGTGCGCCTTTTAAAGGCAATAATCGAATACCCACAAATTTATTAAGTCTAAACCTCTTGAAATTACGTTAAGAGGCTTTATCTATGTTGCACAAGTTATTTAAAACATGTCCTCCTTGTGGAATTACAAGGAGATTTTGCAAAAATAGGAGCAGGTAATAAGATGTCAACTGATACTCAAAAAGAAACGTTAGGGTTTCAAACAGAAGTAAAACAACTTCTTCATTTGATGATCCACTCTTTGTATTCCAACAAAGAAATCTTTCTAAGAGAGCTGATTTCCAATGCATCTGATGCAGTAGATAAGCTACGATTTGAGTCCGTTGCTAACTCGGATTTACTATCTGACGACCCAAACCTTCGTGTTCGCGTCGAGTTTGATAAAGAAGCTAACACAGTCATCATTGATGATAACGGTGTTGGTATGAGCCGCGAAGAAGCCATTACCAACCTTGGTACCATTGCAAAGTCGGGAACTTCTGCGTTCCTAGAGCAACTAAGTGGCGACCAGAAAAAAGACAGCCAACTGATTGGTCAGTTTGGTGTGGGCTTCTACTCTGCCTTTATCGTTGCGGATTCCGTAACGGTAGAAAGCCGCCGCGCTGGTGCCTCTGCTGACAGTGCAGTACGTTGGGTGTCTGACGGTTCTGGCGAATTTACCATTGAAAACATCGACAAAGAAACTCGCGGTACTCGCATTACCCTTCATCTGAAAAAAGACGAAGCCGAATTTGCAGACAACTACCGCCTGCGCTCATTAGTAACAAAATACTCTGATCACCTGTCTATTCCGGTTGAAATGGAAAAAATTGTCTACCCAGAAATGGACGAAGAGGGCAACCCAAAACCTGTTGATGAGTCTAAGCCTGCTGAATTTGAAGCAGTTAACTCAGCTAAAGCCCTATGGACTCGCCCACGTAACGAAGTGACGGACGAAGAGTACCAAGAGTTCTACAAACACGTATCTCATGATTTCCAAGCGCCACTAAAATGGTCTCACAACAAGGTAGAAGGTAAGCTTGAGTACACCAGCTTATTGTACATTCCTGCTAAAGCCCCACATGACTTGTGGAACCGCGAAATGCAGCGTGGCCTAAAACTTTATGTACAGCGTGTGTTCATCATGGACGAAGCGGAAGCCTTCCTGCCTCCTTACATGCGTTTTGTAAAAGGTGTGGTGGATTCAAACGATCTATCTTTGAACGTATCTCGTGAGATTCTACAAAGCGATAACGCAGTAGACTCCATGCGTGCAGCCTTAACTAAGCGTGTTCTCGACATGCTGGCTAAAATGGCGAAAAACGACCCAGAAACTTACCAAAACTTCTGGAACGAGTTCGGTAGCGTACTAAAAGAAGGGCCTGCTGATGACATGGGTAACAAAGATAAGATTTCTGCTTTGTTGCGCTTTAGTACTACTCATACGGATAAAGTTGATCAAACAGAATCTTTGGCTGACTACGTGTCTCGTATGAGCGAAGGCCAAGACAAGATCTACTACATCTACGCAGAGAACCACAACACAGCGAAAAACAGCCCGCACCTAGAAATCCTTCGTAAGAAAGGTTTCGAAGTCTTGCTATTGAGCGACCGTATCGACGAGTGGATGATGTCTTCCCTACAAGAGTTTGATGGTAAATCTTTCCAAGACGTAACCAAAGGCAAACTAGATCTAGCGGAAGAAGAAAATGAAGACGCTAAGAAAGAGAAAGAAGAGAAAGCTGAACAGCTAAAACCTCTTCTTGATCGCATGAAAGCCGTACTTGAAGAGCAGGTAGCAGGAGTGAACACCACAGACCGTCTAACCAACTCACCAGCTTGTTTGGTAGTGGGTGAATACGACATGGGTCTTCAAATGCGCCGCCTGCTTGAGCAAGCAGGCCAGAGCTTGCCTGAATCCAAACCTACTTTAGAAGTGAACCCTGATCACCCAATCGTAGCGAAAATGGATGCAGAATCAGACGAAGACCGCTTCGCAGACATGGCTTGGCTACTGTTCGAACAAGCGACTCTTTCTGAAGGCGGACAACTTGACGACCCAGCAACCTTCGTTAGCCGCATGAACAAACTGATTGTTCAACTGAGCAAGTAACACAAAGGTTACGCACTAGCTAACCAACACCGAAAGCCCCATACTCCCACGAGCATGGGGCTTTCCTGTTTTTCCCAATACCAAACACCCCCTGTCTTGCTATGACTTCTGACAAAAATCACGCACACCAAACCGTAGGGGGCCGTTAGGCCGAAGGCCGTAATGCACCGCTGGGAGCGCAGCCCCCATAACGTAACCAAACACACCATCACCCACCAATGGGCTCGCCTCAACATGCATTTCTACAAAACTCTGCCACCATTTGAAAATGGCATTCCTCCTCGAAACTCCCGCCTACCTCGTTGGAATGCCATTTTTCAAATGATCAAACATACCTGCTTGCTAAAATTTCTAACCAAAATAATACACACAAAATTGTAGGGGGCCGTTAGGCCGAAGGCCGTAATGCACCGCTGGGAACGAAGTTCCCATAAAGTGTATGAGCACTATCGTTTTTTCCGTTTACCGTCTCAAATATGTCTGGCTTGTTTGTGCTGAATTTATATAAATATACAGTTTATTTTTGTGTGTCGTGAGCCCTTGCCTGTTTTGTCTAAAAAATAATCACGAATTTGCTTGTTTTTACTGGTCGTCAAGTAAAAAGTCTTTTAATATCAATTAATAAAGGTTTCCGGCACAGATATAGTGCGCACTATTAAAATAATGAAATGGACACTCCTTTCTATATTGATTACGTCAGCTAATTAGTTAAAAAGAGAGGAAAAGAAAGTGATACACCAAGTTTTGCTTAGTAAAAGAAGAGTGATGACAAGATAGGTAAGACCGTGACTTGGAAATTCTGGGACTAACATCGTTTCGTTGAAAACGCTAAAATGATTAGAACCAAGTCGGCGAAGTTCATCAGGGATAAAGGCAATTAATGTCTTACAAAAAATCCGAATAGATGGCTGCAAAACTACTCTTGTTAATACTTGATTTTGCTTGCAAAAATCGGAGTGTCCATAGATGTTAGCCTTACAAGGTTGAGTTTCGTGATGTGATACTTTAGTATCACATTGATTGGGGGTAGAATATGAAAGTCGAATTAGTAACAACTCTTAAGAGACAAGCAACTAAGATCCTAGCTGATCTGCATATTTCAAAAGAACCAGTCCTGATTACTGAGCACGGACAGCCTTCAGCATATTTAGTTGATGTGCAAGACTACGAATTGATGCAAAAACGAATTCAAATTCTAGAAGGATTAGCTTTAGGTGAAAAAGCAATCAAGGAAAATAGAGTGGTTTCTCATTCTGAAGCGAAAGTGAAATTAGCTAAATGGTTGAAATAGTCTGGACAGAACCTGCTTTGAGCGGTTTGAGTGAAATAGCTGACTACATTGAATTGTCCAATCCATCTGCTGCAACATCACTGGTCAAATCGGTCTTTGAGAAAGTTGAACGCTTAGGAGAACATCCTCTTTCTGGTCGTAAAATTCCAGAATTAGAGTCATCTTATTACCGCGAAGTAATAGTTGAACCATGTCGTATTTTTTACAAGATAGAAAATGACTGTGTATTTATCTTGTTTGTTTTGAGGCAAGAGCGAGATCTCATAAAGTACTTGTTAAAATGACGGTAAGTAAGGCTAACAAACCAATCAACCGGACAAATACTCGCCGTTCCTCGCAAGTTTAGCCAGCAAGCATTTGCCGTTTATTAGGGGCGTTAGCACTCAGATCCATAAAATAAGGAGATTTCATGTTTCCATTTGAGGTATTTGTTACTTATACATTGGCTTGTTTACTCTTGGTTATCTCTCCGGGTCCGGATAACTTGCTCGCTATTGGCAGAGGGTTAAGTCAAGGGAGATTGGCGGCAGTAATGTCAGGTATGTCTTCTGGGGCGGGGATCTTATTTCATGTTGTCGCAGCTACATTCGGGCTAACCCTTCTAATTCAAACCTCGCAAGTGGCTTTTTTCGTTGTTAAATTCATTGGCGCTGCTTATTTAATTTGGTTGGGTATAAAGGTTCTTTGTTCGAGGAATCTGTTCTCATTAAAACCTGCGAAAAAGCAGTCTCTGAAAGTTATTTTTTCCACTGGCTTTCTATCCGCAGCGCTCAATCCGAAGCCTGGCATGTTTGTTCTTGCTTTTGTTCCTCAATTTGTCAATCCAAGCTTAGGCTCAGTAACAACTCAAATGATCGGCTATGGAGTCTGGTTTTCGTTATTAACAGCTGTTGGATTTAGCCTAATGGGTGTTTTCTCGTATCAGTTATCACAGTGGCTTTGGAATAAGCCTAAGTTAGTGTCAGGGTTAAATATTGGCGTTGGTATCACGTTCGTTTCTTCAGGGTTAGCAGTGGCGTTTATGAAGCAACGATAATGTTTATATTTTGCATGTCATACGCTAAGTGCACAATTGCATTGTTAAGTAGCGAAAGTTAGCTTTGCCATGGTAATGGCGGGTAGTGGTGATGGTGTGTTTGGTTACGTTATGGGAACTGCGTTCCCAACGGTGCATTACGGCCTTCGGCCTAACGCCCCCTACGGTTTGGTGTGTATTATTTTCGTCAGTAATATTAGCAAGACGGTCATGTTTGGGCATTTGAAATATGGCATTCCAACGGTGTAGGCGGGAGTTTCGAGGAGGAATGCCATTTTCAAATGTTGGCAGAGTTCGGTTAAAAATGCATGTTGATGCGGGCCCATTGGTGGGTGATGGTGTGTATTATTTTCGTCAGTAGTATTAACAAGGCAGGCGTGTTTAGGTATTTGAAATATGGCATTCCAACGAGGTAGGCGGGAGTTTCGAGGAGGAATGCCATTTTCAAATGGCAGTAAAATTTGGTTAAAAATGCATGTTGAGGCGGGCCCATTGGTGGGTGATGGTGTATGCGGTTACGTTATGGGAACTGCGTTCCCAACGGCGCATTACGGCCTGCGGCTTAACAGCGCCCTACGTTTGACGGTGCATTACGGCCTTTGGCCTAACGCCCCCTACGATCTGGGGTATTTGAAATAACAATTAGTTAGGGCGTATTTGTTAGGTTGCTGTTTAACAGTTCGCAAGTCTCTAGAAAATCTTGTAGTTCTTTTTTAGGTATGTTTTGGGTCATTTTATCAAACACACGAGTTTCAATTTGGTTGATGGTGTCGATCAAGTCTTCTCCCTGTTCGGTTAGGGAAAGGTATTGGCTGCGTTTATCGTTCGGGTTGTCCACTTTAACGACCCAATTGTCCTTAATTAATGGGCTGATTAAACGGGTAATTTGAGCCTTGTCTCTGTGCATGACATTGGCAATATCACTTGCTTTACAGCTTTCGGTAAGGTGAATAATTTTTAATGTCCTAACGTGCATGGGGCTGATATCAAGGTTAAGTTCCTCAATCTGCTTTAGCATTTGTTTCTTTAATAAATGTATGAGTTCGAAAAACGTATCGAATGAATGTTTCTTTTGCACAATAAAATAACCTTAAATTGGTTGGTTTTATCAACTAATAAATAGCGAATTGGTTGATATTATCAACTAATTTAAGATTCAATTCAAGGTCGAATAAATATGAACGCAAAAGAGAAATGCCGCCCCAAAGTTGACAATTCAACTATTGGGAGTCAGTTCAAAACGGGCCTTCGCGGCCCGTTTTTTATCAATAGCTATTAGTGTTTTTGCCCGCAGCCACAACCTGACTGCGGAAGATCGACTTGGCCTTCATAGTATTTAAGCTTACTGGTTTTACCAATACCAGCATTAAAACTGTTTGTAGGGTCAATCTGTTTGTAGAAATCACGTAATGACTGTTTTGCAGTATACTCGTGCCCAACGTTATGTTCAGCAGGGTATTCTGCACCACGCTCGTCAAAGGTTTTAAGAATTTTATCTTTTATCGTTTTCGCATCAGAGCCTTTTTTCATAATGTAGTTTTGATGCATAACGTGGCAGAAGAAATGCCCATAATAGAATTTTGCTGCCAAGTGTTCTTCAATTTCTGGTGGAAGTTGCTCAAGCCAATCGCGCTCATTACGTGGGAAGGCCACATCTATGGTCATAATTGCGCCTAAATCCTTGCCTTCCATAATGTGCTTACGGCCAATTGCTCCAGCGGCAACAAAGCGGTGTAGAATGGCTTTATCTGCTTCGTCTTCAGTACATGCGAAGTAATCCCCTTCGTTTGTTTTGAAAAATTCTTGTAGATACTCCTGTGCTTCATCAACCCCATCGCCATTGGTTTCAATGATCCAATGATGTTCATACTTTGCACGGTAATCTTCTAATCTTTTAGGTAGGTGATTAGGCCAAAGCTGGCTCATAAACTGCAGCATGCGATCAGAAAACTTGCTTGGTAAAAAGCCGAGTTTGTCTGTAAAACCGTCAATAGAACGCTTCATTGCAAATAACTTAGGCATGTACTTAGCACCTAATTTGTCAATCACGATGAATGAGTCCTTGCCATATTTTTTCGATACATCGTAACAGTCTTTATGTAGGTACTCCCCTGAAACAGGTAAGGTTTTAAAGCCTGATAACATGTCGCGGCGTATTTGCGTCATGACTTGTGGGTCATTGGTGCCCACGTAGTACACACGTTTTTTCTCAGGTATTGCAAAGGTGTCTAGTCGTACAGCAAACACGGCCAATTTGCCCGCACAGCCAGACGCTTCGTGCAGGCGTCTTGGGTCTGCGTTGAAGCGAGAAGGGGTGTCTTCATCTACTTCACGAACCCTTTCATGGTATTGATTGTCAGAAGCGAGTTTGTCTGGAAACTCGACATCTTTTTCCGTGTATAGAGCATTTTGCAAGTTATTAAGAATCTCTTCAGGGGTATCACCAAGGTGAATGCCTAGGTTGTTCACTAACTCAAGTTCGCCTTGATCCGTCACTTGCGCATAAATCGCTAATTCCGTATAGGCTGGGCCGCGTTGAACCAGCGCACCCCCGGAGTTGTTACACACACCACCAACAATAGAAGCGCCAATACAAGAAGAACCAATAACAGAATGGGGCTCACGACCATAAGGGCGTAAGGTGTCTTCAAGACCAAATAAAGTACTACCTGCAAGTCCGATAATCTGACGACCTTGATCAATCAGCTGAATGTCGCTAATTCGCATGGTGCTAATCACGACTACTGGGCGGTCATAATCATCGCCGTTTGGTGTTGAACCACCTGTTAAGCCAGTGTTCGCAGCTTGCATGATGACAATAATGTCCGCTTTCACACAGATCTCTAGCAAACGCCAAATATCAGCAAGCTTGCTGGGGCGAAGTACGGCTAGTGCATGACCTGAACCTAATCGAAACCCTTTACAATAAGGTTGGGTTTTACTCGGATCCGTCAAGGTGTATTGCTTACCAACGATAGACTGAAACTGAGAGATGATCGCTTGCGTATCGAGTTGAGACATGTTTGGTTAAACCTTTGGTGTTGTTTTGTTTATTGTACTGAATCTACCTGCAAGGTTAAATTGCTTAAGATCAACATATGAATAAATTACATTGTTTTCAGTGGGTTTAAGACAGTAGCGGAACCATTGAGATTAAGCGAGGTCTGATAAGCAAACAAATTCTAAAAGGTAAACCATGAGAGCATCCATTGCGACTAGGCGACAGCAGTTCAAACTCAATGAAAGAATACAAAACCGCTTACTCACAGAGGAAGGATTAATCGAGCATCATTTTCTAACCTGTAAGGAAAATGTTTTACATATGGTTGCTTCACAGAATAGCACCGTTGGGTCAGCGCCAGTCTTATTCTTTCATGGTACACCAGGCAGCTGGGGGAGTTTTGGGCGCTATTTACTGGCACCAGAGTTCGCCAAGAATTTTGCCATTTACGTGGCCGACAGGCCAGGTTGGGGCGAGTCTGTGCTCACTGACAGAGGCTCTAACTATCGTATGTCTGAGCAGTCTAAGTTGCTTGGGCCGTTACTTGAGTTTGTTCATCAAAAACATAACAAAAAAATCCTCTTAGTAGGGCACTCCTACGGTGGGTCATTGGTCCCCGTGTTAGCCAAAGATTATCCAGAATATGTGGCGGGGGTATTGGTGCTTGCAGGTGATATGGACGCTGAACTTTCCAAAGCGCGTTGGTTCAATCAACTGCTTGATGCCGTGCCAAGTTGGCTGCTACCAGAAAAATGGTTTCACTCAAATAAAGAGGTTATGGCGATCCAGCCGGATTTGGCCATGTTGCAAACCGAATTTGCGAACATGACAACGCCCATTCATATTCTGCAAGGTGATAAAGACGGTTTGGTAAGACCGGATAACGCAGCAAGGGCTCCCTCTATCTTTAGGGATAGTTTTCCCAAGGTCACCTTTTTGAAGAATGCCAGTCACATTATTCATTTAACTCATACCCAAGAGGTAATCAATGAAGTAACCAGCATGGTAGAGCTGTATACGGGTAAAGCAACAAACTAAATGGTTAACACCAAGGTTGGCGCTTTCCACCTCGGTAGGGGCGAGCTAAACCGGTTTCAATTAAACTATCAGACAAGGAAACACCGTCAGCATAAACATCGGCAATAATACGGAAATATTTACCACGCTGGATGTCTCGCAATTCAATAGAATCCGCCGTTTCAAGCATATGCTTGGTAAAGTCTCTTGCTTGACGGGCAAGTTGCTTTTCGCCTTCACATTTACCGCGAATTTCAGCGGCATCAACGCCATTCACTCGTATGGACATATTTTTGCCGATAATATCAGGCCAGTTCAATATATCGACTCTAAAGGTATCCGCATCATACACAGAGATAATGCGATCAACCAAAATTGTTTGGCTATAACCTTGGCCGCTAAACAGCACTAAGGTTAACAACAGCAGTCGAAACATTGTTACCCCAAAGGTTCATCTAGAAGTTTATGAGCTTGTTCAAATACAATTGGGCGTCCTTGCGCTGTTGTGGCGGTCACCGTCATCACTGCTTTTAAAATCAAGTTATCATCTTCAAGGCGATGAATGGTTTGAATAAAAGCAAACTTTAGCTTAGAAGAACGCTGTACATGGGTTCTAACGACAAAATTATCAGAACTTTTAAGAGAGCGCTTATAGTCAATTTCAGCTTTAATCAATACCAAGTTGATACCCGATAGTGTGATCTCTGCAAAGTCTAACCCTTTAGATTTTATGAATTCATGACGAGCATGTTCTAGGTAATTTTGATAAACGGCATTGTTCACTATACCCTGCATGTCACATTCGTAATCACGAACTATAAACTTACATTCATTAGGCGGTGTAATTGATTCCATTTGGCGTCCTGTTAACTTCTTGTCCAGGTTGATACTGAATTTTTGCCTGCTTCCTTCGCGGCTAACAGATGTTGTCGAGCGCGCTCAACAAACTCGTTGGAGCTTTCATCACCCAAACAGGTTGCCACACCAATAGAAACAGTAATGGGTTTGAACAATACTTTTGTCGTTTTATATCGAACCCGTTGTGATGCAATGTTATCCCTGATCTTGTCAGCATGCTGTTTGGCTGCGACCAGTTCCATTTCTTGAACCAAAATAGCAAAAGTACCGCCTTTAAGACGAGCCAAATGAGCATGGGGAATACCAGAGGTTTTTAAATTCTGAGCAACAAAACGTATCAAGGCATTACCAGCTCGTTTGCCATATTCTGTGTTGATCATGGCCAAATTATCGATGTCTATCATAAGCAGTGATAAGTCGTCTTCAGCATAGGGAAGAGTGTCACATAAGTGCCGCTCAAATCCCTTTTCATTAGCCAGCAATGTTAGTTGATCAAGCTCAAGGTTTTGTTTTACTTGGTTAATCTCTTCATTAAGTTTTTGGACTTCATTGCGAACGGATTCTAAAGAATGCTGAAACTTTTGAGCGGAATGAATGGCTCTTTTGCTGCCGTTATCAAGATAACTTAAAATCTTTTCTACTTGTGCTGGGCTTTCGCATTTAGAAAGCGCATTGCGACTTTTTTTAATGGTCGTCGTAAGTTGCTTAAGATCACTAGACATACTTGAAGAGGAATGCTCCATGCTTTCAGCTAAATTAGTAATGCGGTCCTTGTGATCTTTTTGGAAACTAAACTCATCTGAGAGTAAATATTCGTGAAACAACTCTTTTGCAACAAAACTTGGGAAAGTGCCGTATTTTCTTAACGTATCGTCCATCAAAGCATTAAGCTGTTGATTCCTATTCGACACATATTCATACCAAATACCGTAGTTGTAGGGACTCGGTGCAATATCTAATTTTTGCATCAAGGGGACGGCCTGACGCATAAATTGATTTGCTTGTTTACTGCCTTCTTGGTACATGCATACCTCTATTAATAAAGCGATATTAGACGTCCCATATCAAATATCTGCTTTAGATTTTTACAGTGGTTTAAAGTAACTTAACCACCAGATAATTTGCTCTTAATGCCAATACTCTCAAGATAGCCTTGTATTTTTTGGCGGTTATCTCCTTGAATCTCAATCACTCCATTCTTTACTGAACCTCCAGTCCCACATAGTGACTTGAGTTTTTTTGCTAATTCTTTTAGCTCTTTGTCTGTTTTCGCAAGCCCTTCAACTAGGGTCATCCCTTTGCCTTTACGACCTTTGGTGTCTAGGCGAATTTTTACATTACCATCGCCAATGATTTGACCTTGCTTACAGCTACATTCATTTACTGCTTGCTCACATTCTGGGCAAGTGGTACCGAGCTCAGTTGAGTAGACCAAATTTCTTTTTTTCATAACGATGTTCCGTGATCTCAGGCACAAGCTATTAGTGTTATCGGACCATTTTGATAAGACTTTAATAAATTGTAACCTTAAGTAATTGTTAATGTAAACTAAATGCGAATAGAGTTTAACTTATTGAGAGTGTTGACTATTTTGTTGTCTAAGTCCGCTTCTAAAGTAATTTTTCCTTTAGTTATAGGATGTTCGATCAATAATTTTGAAGCATGCAACATTAATCTGTAGTCATTTTGTAATAGAGGCTTTAATGCTTGATTGGTGTGGCGACAACCATAACGTGAATCGCCAACAAGAGGATTGAATACGTGCTTAAAATGTCGGCGAATTTGATGTTTACGACCCTGTTTAGGAGTTACTTCAAGCCAACTTAAACGCATTTGTTGGTATTTGCTTACTGGGACAGGAAGCGTTATCTGATCAAGGCAATGAAACTGGGTTTGGGCTTCCTTTTCAGTTCCCTCTACCTTGTATCTTGCTTTTCCTTTCACCTCGTTCACTTTAGCAAGTGGGTAATCAATTAAGCCTTCATCGCAAACGTGCCCGCGCACCAAGCAATGGTAAGTTTTTTGTGACCTTGCTTGGGAGAATTGCTCACCAAGTTGCTTTGCCACACTTGGGGTGAAAGCTAACAGTAATACCCCTGATGTACCACGGTCTAATCGATGCACAGGAAACACCCATTGCCCAATCTGATCTCGCAATCTTTGCACCACAACATCTTCTTCCCCTTTGGCAAGGTGTGTTCTGTGCACTAATAAGCCAGAAGGTTTGTTAATGGCTACTAGGTGCTCATCTTGAAAAAGAATGGGTAATGTCATTTTTGCTCGGCCAGAAACTGCTTAATATTATTGATGGCAATAGCCAGCAATTTGTCGATTGCACCTTCACTGGCCCAAGCGATATGAGGGGTCAGTAAGAAATTGGGGTAGTCTAAGATCTCATTAAAAGGGTGGTCACTAGGAATAGGTTCAACACTGGCAACATCAAAGCCTGCGCCAGCGATTTGCTTTTCTTTCAGAGCTACAACTAAATCTTGCTCATTGACTAACCCACCGCGACCAAGATTGAGAAGCAAGCTACTGGGTTTTAGTTGAGATAATTCCGAAGCAGCAATCATATCCTTAGTGTCTGGGGTTAGAGGGCAGTTTAGTCCTAAAACATCGGCCAGTTTGATGGCCTCGTCAAATGCCATGTAACCTTCACGAATGACACTGGCATGTTTTCTCTCTGCGTAAATCACCTGCATGCCAAAAGCCTTGGCAAGAATGCCAATTTGCGAACCTAATGAGCCTTTACCAACAATAACAAACGTCGACCCTTTTAGATCTTTAATGGGGTAATCTAAGAAGCAGAAATGGTCACTGTTGCTCCATTGCCCCTGTTTTACGTCTTGCACATATTGAAACATACTACGGCGCAAATTCAGCAGCATAGCAAAGGTATGTTCAGGTACGGTTTCTGTGGAGTAGCCCTCTACATTAGCCACTTGAATGCCTGCTTTGCGACAAGCATGGTGGTCAATGTTGTTTGTGCCCGTCGCCAGTACTTGAATGTATTTAAGCTTATTGGCTTTTTGAATGTCAGCTGCTTGTACCAAGGCTTTATTCGTCAAAATGATGTCTGCATCATGAATGCGCTCTGCCACCTGTTCAGGTGAGGTGATGTCGTATTCAATGTATTCACTAATTTCTGTGGGTAATTGAATATGAATGTTTTGAGGAAATGCGCCTCTATCGAGTAATACAGCTTTCATTATTTGTTCTCGTTGTTAGTCTAATAATTCAATTAGGGTTGGATATATGTTGTCTAGCACTATGGGTTGGCCTTCTGCAGTTGGGTGTAAACCATCGCTCTGCATGAGGATTGGATTCAAGGCCACATTCTCTAACATAAAAGGAACATAGGCAGTCGTGTATTGCTCTGCTAAATCCTTAAAGAGGCCAAAAAACATTTGCGTGTAGCGTTTACCGTAGTTTTGTGGAATCTGGTTACCCAATATAAGGACTTGAGTTTGGCTAGATTGAGCAAGCTCAATTATTTTACCTAGGTTTGCTCGAGTTTGCTGTAATGGGTAGCCCCGTAACGCATCGTTGGCCCCAAGCTCTAATATTAACCACTGAGGGTTGTACTCTTTAAAAAGGGCTGGCGCTCTTGATAATCCACCTTGGGTTGTTTCGCCACTGCTGCTGGCATTAATAACCTTAATGCTTGGGTGAGATTGGGATAATCGTTCTGATAATAGGCTAACCCAGCCTTGTTGCTCCTTTAAGTTGTGAGCCGCACTCAAACTATCGCCTAGTACCAGTAGGTTTGAGGCGTTTGCCAAACTGCAAATAAATGTAAAGAAGATGGCGCTTAGCCAAACCGCAAGTTTACGATACATATTAAACCTTTGAGAATATTTATATGAATGACATTGCTATTAAAGTATCTAATTTAACCCATTCTGTCTCTTCAAATACAGGCCAATTGACTCTTTTAAAGGGAATAAATATGGAAGTTAAGGATGGAGAGTCCGTTGCTATCGTGGGGGCTTCCGGTTCTGGCAAGTCCACCCTATTAGGGCTTCTAGCCGGTTTAGATGTTAACACTAGTGGTGAAATTTCATTATACGGTGAAGCTTTTTCCAATTTAGACGAAGAGCAGCGAGCGCTAACACGCGGCCGTTATGTTGGTTTTGTTTTTCAGTCTTTTCATTTATTGCCAAGCTTGCAAGCGATTGAAAACGTCATGCTACCTGCCGAATTAAAAGGGGATGCCAATGCTCGTGCGCAAGCGGAAAGTTTGTTAGAAAAAGTGGGACTTGGTCATCGTATGGACCATTATCCACGCCAATTGTCTGGTGGTGAACAACAACGGGTTGCGATCGCTAGAGCCTTTGCTTCGGCGCCTAGAATTTTGTTTGCAGATGAACCAACAGGTAATCTAGACGAAGCCAATGGTCATAAAATCATTGATCTTTTGTTTGAACTTAATAAGTCTGAAGGCACCACTTTGGTAATGGTAACTCATGATAACGAGTTAGCGAAAATGTGTGATAGACAATTGGTCATGTCTGCTGGTCAGCTTACGGAAAATCAATCATGAATATTGCTTTAAAGTTAATGCTGAGGGATTTGAAAAGCGGTGATCTAGTTACACTGATTTTTGCCTTATTAATTTCAGTGTCTACCGTTACGGCGATTGGTCTTTTTGTGGATAGATTGCAATTATCATTTGAACAGCAATCTGCAAATTTGTTAGCAGCAGATAGACTAGTACGTTCCAACAAACCCATTGACCCAACCTGGTTTGAGCAAGCAAACAAAAATCAATTAGAACAAGCCGAGCGAGTGTCCTTTGCTACCATGTTGTTTGCTAATGACAATTTACAGCTTGGCCAAATTAGCGCGGTCACCAATAATTACCCTTTACGTGGAGAGTTTTTGATTGACGATAGCGTATTTGGTACCGGCTATGCTTACCAGCAAGCCCCTAAAGAAGGTCATGTATGGTTGTCTTCCCGTTTGGCAAGCTTGCTTGGTGTGCAACTAGGAGATCGTGTTGAAGTCGGTGATGCAACGCTTACATTAAGCCGCTTTTTAGTTCGTGACCCAGGTTCAACTACCTCAGCATTTGCTATATCTCCTAGAGCCGTGATGAATTTAGCGGATTTACAGGCAACCAATGTCATTATCCCAGGGAGCCGAGTACGTTACTCATTATTGTTGGCTGGTGACAAAACACAATTAGATCAGTTCACTGACTGGGTAACACCGCAATTAGTAGATGGGCAAAGGCTCAGAACTCCCACACAACAAGGTGAAAGAATTGGTAACACTATTCAGCGAGCAGAATCATTTCTATTATTGGCCGGCACCTTGGCCGTTATAATGTCAGGTGTAGCGATGGCGTTAGCGTCTTCTCGCTATGTTAAGCGCCATTTGATGCAAGTAGCTGTACTAAAAACCTTGGGGGCTACTCCAAATAAATTGACGCAAATTTTTGCCATTCAGCTGTTCATCATTTTTGTTGTGGGAAGTGTGTCAGGCCTGGCGGCAGGCTGGTTAATTCAATTAGCCATTTCTTCCTTGTTAGCCAGTTTAATGTCGACTCAACTACCTGAACCGAGTGTCATGTCACTTTGGTTAGGTGTCGCAACAGGATTTATTTCCATGGTGGCTTTTTGTTTACCCCTGATTATTAGGTTAATCAAAATATCCCCGTTATCTGTGTTGCAACCTAGTGCTCGAATTGAAAGCAATACTTTAGCGATTTATTTAATCGGCTTTGTTGGGCTCTATGGTTTGATGTGCCTATACACGGGGGGCTTTATTCTGCCAAGTGTTATGACCTTAGCTATTGCCTGTGTTGCTATGATTGTGTGTGGTTTAGGCTGGTGTGCATTTAAATTAGGGCGCAGCTTAACATCGGGTGCAACAAATGGTTGGCAAATCGGGTTGGCGTCATTGTATCGACGCTTATTACCGAATTTATTTCAGTTGTTGGTGTTTACTCTGATTATCATGCTGGGGCTTATTCTATTTGGTATTAAGTCAAATTTGGTTTCAGATTGGCAACAACAAGTTCCTGAAGATGCTCCTAATCACTATTTGTTCAATGTACAGGCTGATCAAGTTGAAGGAATAAATAAAGCCTCCGAGCAATTACAAGTGATCAAATCAGATTGGTACCCTATGGTCCGTGGTCGTGTCACACACATCAATGGAGAAGACGCTCATTTATTGTACCCAGAAGATCGTGAAGAACCTGAGCTTTTGTCCCGAGAGTTAAATTTAAGTTGGGCGAACGAAATAGGGGAAGGCAGTAAGTTGTTAACGGGTGATTTTCACGCGGATGGCTTATCAATAGAACAAGAGTCTGCAGCTGAGATCAATGTGGGCTTGGGAGATGTTTTAACAATCAATATTGGCGGCATTGTTTATCAATTGCCAATCACCTCAATACGCAGTGTTGATTGGGGCTCAATGCAACCAAACTTTTATCTCATTCTTCCTAAGAAAGTCTTAGAAGACTATCCTGCCAACTATGTTAGTAGTCTTTATATTAGTGATGAAAAAGCACAAGGCTTTTATCAGGCAATGGCTGAGTTTCCAACCATCTCCATTTTGAACGTGGGGGATTTAATAAAGCAGATTCAGGCGGTGATTGGTCAGCTCTCGCAAGCGATTCAGCTAGTGTTAGTGTGTATCTTGGCCGCTGGTGCTTTAGTACTGATTGCCAGTGTTCGATCAACCTTAGAAGAAAGGTTGGAAGAAGGGGCATTGCTAAGAGTGCTAGGTGCTCAGAAGAGCCTAATTCAACAGGCACTGATGGTGGAGTTTGGTGCGCTCGGTGTATTTTCTGGATTAATTGCAGCACTAGGGGCTGAAGCCTGTTTAATGGGCCTGCAAGTATTTATATTTAACAATGAAATGAGCTTTCACCCGCTTTTGTGGCTTCTTGGCCCACTAATTGGTGTTAGTATTATCAGTGTTATTGGATTATTTGCTAGCCGCACCGTTTTAAACGTGCCTCCCATGCATTTACTAAGAGGGCTGTAACTGTTTTAGGGCAAGGTGTGTCTAGCTGGACAAGGCCGCAATGCTAGAAACACAATTTGAACAACATGAAGGCTATATTTTGAGTCGCCATTCTACCGATGTGAATGGGCGGCTCGAAATGAGTCTCTTTGTTAAAACCCAACAAGCCACAGTGCAGGTGATCCCACAGATCCAATGTTATGCACTGTTTACCGATGCGCCTTTAAAGTCTATTCCTAGCCATCACCCTTCCATTTCAATCATTGACGACAGTTATACGTCTCTTGATAACCAAAGAGTGAATTTGGTTACCTGTAATAGTCTGTTAGTGCATAGGCAGTTAGTTAAGCAGCTCAAACAATCTGGCTACCAAGTATTTGAAGAAGACATTAAGCCCCCGGATAGATATTTGATGGAACGAAATATACGGGGCAAAGTACGTTTTATTGGTCGCCCCGATGTGTCAGGTACAGTGTTTCGTGAGGCTAAGCTACTACCTGCAGAGTATCAGCCAGAGTGGAAGGTTTGGTCACTCGATATCGAGACCTCTGTGAGTACTAATCAGTTGCTCTCTATTGGGGTAGTTAGTAAAACGGAACAGTTTGTTTTATTAGTGAGCCAGCAATCGGTTTCCTACCCTAATGTTCAGGTCTACCAAGATGAAAAAAGTCTCCTGCTGGATTTTATTCGTTTAGTAAAACAGAGTGGTCCTGATATTTTTATAGGCTGGAACCTGATTGGCTTTGACCTTAGCTTTATTCATAAACGCTGTATGTATTATGGGATTAAGCCTTGCTTTGGTGTTAATGGCTTACCTTGGGATATTCGGGAAAGTGAAGTGCAAGGCCGTTACTTCATCACCATTCCAGGGCGGGTCGCATTAGATGGTATCAGCTTATTAAAAGTTGGCGGCTATCATTTCGAATCTTACAGCCTTAACTCTGTTAGCAAGGAAATTTTAAAAGACCAAAAGCTTTTGCAAGGAGGGGGGCGCTGGCAAGAAATAGAACGCATGCACAAAGAAGACTTACCCAGCTTTATTGCTTATAACCTGCAAGACTGTGATTTGGTGCTAAGAATTTTTGACAAACTAAACCTACTTGAGCTGCAACAAACTCGGGTTGATCTAACGGGTATTCCCCTTGAGCAAATGGGCGGCTCAGTGGCCGCATTTGAAAATTTGTATTTACCTAGGCTCCATCAACTAAAAAAGGTTGCACCTGCTTGGCGGGATGAAGCCTTTGTGCCCAGTCCAGGAGGCTTTGTTATGTCATCTAAGCCTGGTCTTTATAAACAGGTCTTAGTGTTTGATTTTAAAAGCCTGTACCCCAGTATTATCAGAACCTTTTGTGTTGATCCCTTTGCTCGTAAAGTCGCGCAACAACATGCAACCAAACAAAAAAAAGTGGTGCCCGGCTTTCTTGGGGCAGCTTTCGACAAAGACTCAGCTATTCTTCCACGAATGGTTACTGAGCTTGCTCAATCAAGGGAATTGGCAAAACAACAGGGTAAGGATATTTTAAGTTACGCCATAAAAATCATAATGAATTCGTTTTATGGGGTATTAGGGTCTAATGTTTGCCGTTTCTATCATGCGGAACTCGCCAGCTCCATTACCATGCGCGGTCATCAGATCTTAGCCACGACGAAGGAGTGGATGGAAGAAAAAGGGGCCAGGGTGATTTATGGCGATACCGATTCACTGTTTATTACTCTTGAAGGGGCAGACCATGACCCAAACTTAGCTGGACAAAAGTTGTGCGAAGAGTTGAATACACAATGGCAGAAATGGTGTCTTGAGTACGCCAACTTGGACTCCAAACTCGAACTCGAGTTTGAAACCATGTATGAGCGTTTTTATATGCCAACCATTCGCGGTAGTGAAGAGGGTAGTAAAAAACGCTATGCAGGCCTTACGAACGGGAAACTTATTTTTAAAGGCTTAGAAGCGGCTAGGAGCGATTGGACAGAGCTTGCTAGAGTCTTTCAGCGCGAGCTGTTTGAAAAAGTCTTTGCCGATGTGTCACCCATTGATTTTATTCAAACCAAGGTGCAACAGCTGTATCAAGGGAAGCTAGACCACCAGCTTATTTATTCAAAACAGCTCAGTCGGCCACTGAGTTATTACACAAAGACCCAACCACCACACGTGAGAGCAGCGCGAATCTTTGATGATATGCGAGCCAAACAAGGGATGCCTTTAGAGTATCAGCAGGGTCGTAAGCGAATTGAATATGTGTATACATATCTAGGCGTAGCTCCCTATCTGGGGCCGGAAGATCTCAAAGAAATCGACTATCAGCATTATATAGATAAGCAACTAGCTCCTATTGCTGACAGCATACTGGCTTTTTATGAAACCGACACAGCCAGTTTACTGTCAAAACAAATGACACTCCTTTAACACCCATTTAAACGAAACAGGCCTTGGCTATTGCGGCGAGTTTGTTCAATTAACTCATCAAGAGGCTGATTTCTAAGTTCTGCCACTTTTTCAGCGACCCAGGGCAAGTATTTAGGGTGGTTTTTCTTTGGCCGTGGACGTACGGTTCTAGGCAATAAATACGGTGCATCCGTTTCAAAATGTAACTTATCTATTGGAATATGAGGCACGGCTTGTTGCAGTTCTTCTCCACGGCGCTCATCACAAACCCAACCTGTGATGCCAATGTGAAGCCCTAATTGTAGGTAACGGTTAAGTTCGTCAGTATTACCAGTAAAGCAATGCAAGATTGATCTGCTTGCAACATCTTGATTTTCTTCTAAAATCTTTACGAACGTTGCATGTGCATCACGCTCATGCAAATAAAGGGGCAAACTAAACTCTCGTGCTAATTCAATTTGGGCTCTAAAGGCTAAAATTTGTTGTTCTGGTGTTGAGTAATTACGGTTAAAATCTAATCCCGTTTCACCAATTGCAACAGGCCTTTGCTGAGCAATTAGTTTGCGAATTTGCTCGCTAGAGTCCGAATTCCAAGTTTTAGCTTGGTGAGGGTGGCATCCTAGAGTGCACCAGATAGCAGAGTGTTCTAGACTCAGTGATTGAACTAAATCGCTTTCTTCTAGGTCAGAAGCAATACAAATTAAATCTGTTACTCCCGCACTAGAGCAGTCAAGTAACGTTTGCTCTAGGTCATTTAGAAAGTAAGGGTGATTAATATTAACGCCAATGTCTATCATAAAGGAAAATGGATCTTTTGGTTGTTCATATTGGACAGATATGGAATTTTTGATAAAAAAATACTGTAACAGTTTGTTTCTTACCATATTATATAAGAAAGACATAACGCACAAATTTGGAGTAGTGTATGGCGAGCATGTTAGACGCCGTTGACCAAAGAACAAAATTGGTTGGTGAAAACCGTTTAGAGCTTTTGATGTTCCGACTTAATGGAATGCAGTTATTTGCCATCAACGTGTTTAAAGTACAAGAAGTTGTACAGTTGCCACGGTTAAACTTAATGCCCCATCGTCACCCCTCTGTTGCTGGTGTTACTCATTTTAGAGGGAGAACCATACCTGTCGTAGACTTGTCTCAGTCTATTGGTATGAGACCCATTGATCGCAACGAGCCTTGCAATTTAATCGTCACTGAATATAACAACTCGGTTCAAGGTTTTATGGTTGGGGAAGTAGACCGTATTATCAATATGAACTGGAATGAAATATTACCGCCGCCAGAAGGTGCAGGACGCCAGCATTATTTAACCGCTATTACGCGAGTAAAAGAGCGTATGGTTGAAATTATTGATGTTGAGAAGGTGTTAGCAGAAATTTCTCCTTATGACAGTACCATTAGTGATGATGTTATTGATAATGACTTGTTGGCACTTGCGAAAGGTTTAGAAGTTTTAATTGTTGACGACTCCTCCGTCGGTTTGGCTCAGTGTCGTTCTACCTTGGATTACATGGGTATTACGGTTCACGAAGCTACAGACGGTAAACGCGCTCTAGAAAAGCTCAAAAGGTGGTCTGCTGAAGGTGAAGTTGTTCCTGAAAAGCTTCTAATGATGATCACGGATGCGGAAATGCCAGAAATGGATGGCTACAGGTTAACTCGTGAAATTCGGGAAGACCAAAGCATGAGAGATCTGCACATTGTGCTTCATACATCACTCAGTGGTAGCTTTAACAAAGCCATGGTTCAAAAAGTAGGTTGTGATGACTTCTTGTCTAAGTTTCAACCAGATAAACTGGCTACCATCATTCAAGATCGCATAAGAGCTGTAATGGAAAAAGAGTAACGCTTACTGCTTTTTATATGTATACAATCAACAGGCTTCTAGCCTGTTTTTTTTCACTTTATTCTTTCCTTGGAGAATGTGTTGCTGGATTTAACAGCCTATCTACTCGTACTTATCGCTGGGTTATTTGCTGGTATGGTCAGAGCCGTCGCGAATATTTGTGTGACCTTGCTGCTGGTTCCCAGTGGGTTGTTTTTATTGGGAGCGGTATATCCTGAGCAACATAATACTTGGTTGATTTGGATGGCGAGTGTCGTCATTGGGACCATGCCGATAAATCTGTACTTGTGGATGCGCTTTGGCCGTCACTCACAAGAGGGGCTTAATCTACTTGTTAAATTAGGCCCATGGTGTGCAATTGGCGGGGGAATTGGAGCGCAATTGTATACTATTGTGCCGCTAACTAGCTTAGTAATGCTTTTAGGTCTTTTTTTGTTGTTGCCTTCCATCTCGCAAATACTAGGGGCGGTTAACATTACTCGTGAGAAGAAAATGCCTACTGACTTTATTAAACCACTTGCTATGGCGATAGGTTGTTTGTCCTTGATGGGGGCAAATTCTGGGTACAGTTTAAGCCACTCTTATGGACGCCAACACTCTCTAGAAGACAAACCATTAACAGGCTTTGCCAGTGGTATTGCATTATTTGCTTCTATAGCGGCTTTGATAGGCTTTTTATTCCCTGCTATTTCACTTGAGCACCACAATGATATTGGGACATTAGGTCTTATTCATTGGCCGATTAGTCTTGCCTTGTCTGTTGGATTGCTGGTTGGGTACTCCATTATTCGTCTGCGCCCTAATCAACTTGAGCATAAAATCATCCAGTTTTCAGTGGCGATATTTTGTTTGTTGGCTGGTTTGAGGTTGGTTTTCAACCTTGGTTTTTAAACAGTCGTCACTATATAAAGATAATAGTTATTTTGACTTTAATTTAGGCGTAACTCCATGTCCAAACAGAAAATTGGTGTTTTACTGGTTAATTTAGGCACTCCTGACGAACCTAAACGCTCTAATGTGCGCAAGTTTCTAAATGAATTTTTATCAGATACAAGGGTGGTAGATCTGTCACCCTGGCTCTGGAAACCCATTTTAAATGGCGTGATCCTTAATTTTAGACCATCCAAGGTGGCCAAAGTGTATGAGCAGGTTTGGATGGAAGTGGGCTCGCCACTGCTGGTGTATTCAAAACGGCTGCAAGATAAACTCTCGGCTCACTTAGAAGAACAAAATCTGCAAATAGAGTTGGCCATGACCTATGGTAACCCCAGTGTTGAGTCTGCTTTTAAACGTTTTCAGGCTGCTGGAGTGGATCGAGTTTGTATTCTTCCTATGTACCCGCAATATTCTAGTACCACTACCGCCGCAGTCTATGACAAAGTCTCTAGAGTGCTGGCTAAGCAGGTGAATATCCCCGGTATAGTCTTTATAAAAAGCTACGCTGATCACCCCTTGTATATTCAAGCACTGGCGCAATCGATACAAAGCCAGTGGGCTAAACAAGGTGAAAAGCGCCATGTTGTGTTCTCTTATCATGGCATTCCAAAACGTTACGTCACTAAGGGTGACCCCTATGCACAACAGTGTGAGCAGACCAGTCAATTGGTTGCCCAGCACCTGGAACTAACAGACGATGAATGGACACATGTTTATCAATCACGTTTTGGTAGAGAAGAATGGTTGCAACCCTATGCCGACGCGACTTTAAAAGCCTTGCCAGGCATGGGCGTGAAAAAAATTAATGTGATCAGCCCTGCTTTTTCTGCGGATTGTATTGAGACTCTTGAAGAAATTGCCATAGAGCTGGCTGAGGAATTTAAAGGCGCTGGCGGCTTGGCATTTGATTATGTTGAAGCATTAAACGATCAAACTAATCACGTTAATTTATACCTGTCTTTAATTGAACAACACACGCTACATTGGAAATAATATGACGGTACATACCGAAGGCCTGACCACCATCGCATTTGATGCAGATGACACCTTATGGCGCAATGAAGATATCTTCGTAAGTGCTCAAGACGAGTTTGTGCGCTTATTATTGGGTTATCATGATGATCAGTTTATTCGCCAACATCTGGCTAAAGTTCAAATAAAGAACTTAAACGACTTTGGCTACGGCATTAAGGGATTTACGTTATCTATGATAGAAACCGCTATCGAGCTGACAGAAGGGCGGATTACAGGAAAAGAGATTCATCAGGTCATAGAGTTAGCACGACGCATGCTGGCCTCACCCATTGAGGTATTACCAGGAGTGGAGAAGGTCTTAGCGCAATTGCATGGCAAATATCGGTTAATGGTGATAACCAAAGGGGACTTACTCGACCAAGAAAGCAAAGTGGCAAAATCGGGCTTGGCGAAATATTTCGACTTAGTAGAAGTGGTAAGTGAAAAAAATCCTGTGACCTATCAGTCCTTGTTGAACAAGCATAAGATTGAGCTTGAAGAGTTTCTTATGATTGGTAACTCAATGAAGTCGGATGTGTTGCCTATTTATGACCTTGGTGGCCAAGCAATTCATATTCCATACCATTTAACATGGGATCATGAGGTTGTAGATGATGCTTTTTTAACTGATTATCCTAAAATTACGCGCCTTGAGTCGATAGAACAATTGGACTTATAAGAAGAGAAGTACTCATGAAAAAGTCATTAGCCTTTAGTATTGTCACTTTGTGTTTATCTTTGAATGCTTATGCTGAAAATGACAACTGGCTTGACAACCTTAAACAAGGTTCAGAAACATTGTGGCAAGGCACAAAAGAAATGGCGGGTGAAATATCAGAGCAAGTATCAAAGGATAGTGCTAAAGCCTATGAAAACGCAAAGCAGGCCGGTAAACAATTGTTTGAATCTGGGGCCAGTGCAACAGAGTCGTTAATGGATCGTACTCAGCAAGGCATTGGTGAATTGAAAGAGTGGGCCAACAAGGAAAAATGTCAGGAAAATAGCACATGGTGTTTCAAGCAAAATGAAGAGCAAGAGCCCTAACCATGAGTGATGACCGTACGAACGACAAAAAAGACTATTGGGTAGAGGAGTTTTTAGAGCAAGCTGACGCCCAAATCACCCAAGCTAAAGTGCGATATCGTTGCCCCAAATGCCAAGCTATGTTAGTTAAACGAGAAGGCAAAAAAGGGCATTTTTGGGGGTGTGAATCTTTTCCGACCTGTGACTATAGCGCTAGCGATGTAAATGGCAAACCCGTTAGAGAGAAGCGCTATCTATGCCCAGCTTGCCAAGCACCATTAAGACAGCGCCGTTCAGGTAACAGTGTATTTTGGGGCTGTTCTACCTACCCTGAATGTAAGGTTACAGTGGAAGACGATAAAGGTAAGCCTTCAAGTACCAAGAAATACCCTTGTCGTGCTTGCGGCCATTACCTTGTTAGAAAAAAAAGCCGCAACGGTTATTTTTGGGGCTGCATTACTTATCCAACCTGCACTCACACCTTAAACGACGATAATGGTCTACCGCAGCTGCGTAAGAAAACCTAACCCGTTAAGCTATTTAGTGCATCGGTTAAATTTTCAAACTCGAAACTATAACCTGCTTTTTTTAAATGTGCCGATTGCATGTTGGCACCTTCTGTCAGTAAGTTAGACATCTCCCCCAAAATGAGCGATAACAACCACTTAGGAGTCTTAAATAGACAAGGGCGATTGATTGATAAGGCATATGCCTTGGCAAACTGTTTTTGCCTAATACTTTGCGGCGAGCTCAGATTATAGGTGGCTGGTGGAAGTGTTTGATTCAAACTCATGAGTGTTAGCTTGATCACGTCTTCAATATGAATCCAACTAAACCACTGTTGCCCACTGCCTATGGCACCGCCAAGGCAAAGCTGATAAGCCGGGCGCATTTTTTCTAATGCACCACCTTTGCCAAGTACGACAGCTAATCGGAATACCCAGGTGCTGTTGGCTTTAAATTGACAGGCTGCGGTTTCTGTGTCTTCACAAAGCTGATGACAAAAATCGTTAATCGCTGGGGTACTCTCATCAATAAAGTCATCATTACGAATACCATAGTATCCCATAGCAGAAAAGCAAATAACTTGATCGGGCGGTGTCGTTAAACGGGCTTGAATGGCCCTTAATAAACCGCCGCGACTTTCCATTAAGGCATGTTTTCGCTTGCTTGACCAAGGCTTTGCGGCAATGTTTTCACCGGCGAGGTGGATCAGTGCGTCAAACTTTTCGTTCGGCATTTCATCAAGTGTGATTTGAATGACTTTGGAGGGTAGCCTTGTACTTGGTTCTCTCACAAGCGCATAAATCTGATAGTGATTAAAATCCAATTTCTTTAAAAGGTTTTGTCCAATAAAACCAGTCAAACCTGTAATGAGTAATTTCATCATGATATCGTTACTTTTAGTCGATCATGGGGTGATACTGTAGCCTAAGTACAAATATTAGTCATTATGTGTGCCAATCTGGAAAACCGATTCTAAAAACATCTCGTATAAGTACTTTGAGGCTAGAGTTTTCACTAATTAGGCTTCTTTTTATGTGGAAGGCTCGTTAGAATAAATGATTGATTTTTTTAGGGGAAAACATGCAGAGTAATCAGTTTGATCATGTGGTTTTACTTGCCCACGGTAGCCCGGACCCATTATGGAAAGCACCGTTTGAATCTCTTTTTGAAAGGGTGAGTCAGCGCTATGGCAACGCTAACATAAGTCTGGCCTACATGGAGCTTACTGAACCCACCTTAGAAGAAGCGATTAAAGCACTACCTGAGAGTGATTCAAATGTGGCAGTATTGCCTTTGTTCTTGGCCGTAGGGCGACACTTACGAAAAGATGTTCCTGCCCAAATAGCTGCCCTACAGCATGATGGCCTTACCATTGAGTTACTTGCTCCTATTGGGGACAACCCGAATGTTCAAACTGCAATGCAAACAGCGATTGGTGAATGCTTAAAGGATATAATATGAAGGCCATTGCCTCAGAACTTGTAGGGGGGTGCAGGCATGTTATTTAAACATCTACCTGACGAAATATTTCAAGCCTTAAGTGGAACAAACAAAACGCTCATAGAGCCTGTGTTATTTGATCTGTCTGAAATTTTTTATGATCATGCTGAAGACCCTATAAAGGACAAGTCCACCATTATTGAGTCCATTGAGGACACGCTTCATAAACTAGACACCTTGGCTTGGCATGATGAACACAAAGAATCGTTCGAGTCACCTAAGTCCATTCATGATTATGCTTTGCGTATTTATCATAGATTAGTAAAAACTGGCTGGCTCATTGAAGAACAAGAGCTGTACCGTGTTAGTGTGCTAATGAGTCCGCAAATTTCCATGTTATTGAGAGCATTAGTGGAAATTAGCCGACATGGCAAACGAAACTATGGTGCCACGGTGCTCAGTATTTTAAGTAACTTAGAATCCGTGGCAAACAACCCTAAAGAGCGGGGCGTAACCTTAAGCCAATCTGCTGAAGCCGCGCGTGAATTCTCGGCTCACTTGAACCAGATTTTACTGGGTATCAGAAGCTTACAAAAAGAACTTTTTGCAAGCCGCGATCCAAAATCCATTGTGGCTGGCTTTTTTGACCTTTTTGTAGAAGGCATCTTAATTGCTGATTACAAAACCATTAAGACCAGTAATAACCCTTTTCGCTTCCGCCGCCAAATCTTAGAGTTAGCGCAAAGCTTTATTAACGACCATGAGTTGCAAGGCGATATTGCTCAGTGTTATATGGATCAGCAGCTCATTTCTATGGCCAAAGCTCAGGCCATGATAGAGAAAGATTGCCAAGATATTATTCAAACGTTTAATAGCATAGAACAGCGTTTAGAGCGGATTGATGAATATCGCTACCGATTGGAAAAACGTGCTGCCGATACAGCCCGTTACATGGACAGTTCCCGTCCCGGAATGGCAAATAAAATCTCTGGCATTATCAGTGATGTCGCCAAATACGAGCGTCTGCCAACATTAAAACAAGTTGTTGGCTCAAAGTTAGTGGGTATGGAATCAGCTGCACAGCCTAGCAAACGCAGGGAACCGCCCCCGCCGAGAGTTATGACCCCCGCTGAAATTTCTGTTGATGCCATCAAATTGCGTGAACAGCAAAGACGTTTCCATGATGCCAGACAAGTGACTGTGGTTAAGTTACAAGGTTATATGGACCGTCAGCTTGGCAGTCATAATAAAAAACATATTTTAGATTTCGCGATCAACAGCGTTGAAGACTTTGTTTGTTTTGATCACTTAAGATACATAGGTTCTTTAGGGGTTAACGCGAAAAAAATTGAAAATGAATTTGTTGTTGAATTTACGGACCGCTACCTAGATGTGAATGGTTTTGTGGAGTGTCGTGAGTTTAATGTCGTTCGCAGGAGCGCTAAATAATGCTAAAAGAATTAAAGAAAGCAGTCGAAGAGTCTGGCAAAGAAGCGCACGACTTTCAGCAAACCGCTAACTACCTAGTGGCTAATCAATTCGCCAGTGCTTATAAGCACGGTCAGCGTAAACATTACCTATTAATTGAATCCTACCAAGATTATTTTGCTTCTTTGTTTGATGCATTAGGCATGAAACTTTACGTCAATGAAAATGAGCGTTTAGTGGGTATCTTACCAGTGCAAAGAGAAGCCTTTGTTCGTCTAAAGACTGACGAGACCTTGTTCTTGTTAGTACTAAGACAAATTTATGAAGAGAAAATCGAAAATTTTGAAGTAGATAATGGCTTTGTCGCTACCAATACTCACACCATACTCGATCGTTATGTGCAGTTGGTAAAACGTGAGATTCCATCTGAAACACGCTTCAAAGATATCTTGGCATTATTGAGTCGTCATGGGATTTTGATCCGCGGCAAAGCATACGATGAAGACAGCAAAAACGTGATGATTAATATCACCCCAGTTGTTCGATTGGTGGTTACAGAAGCTTATTTAAGGCAACTTGAAGCCTTTAACGGTACTGATCCAGAAGAAGATGATGCGACCGAGGATGATACCGCAACAGCTAGTGAAGAAGAGATTCAGGATTAAGGCCTTAGCATGAAAAAGTTAAATCGTATTGTATTGGTAAACTGGTATCTTTTGGGTGCAGAAGAAATTCATATCCGTGGTAATACGGCCATCATAGGGCCCACTGGCTCTGGTAAATCTTCATTACTTGATGCGGTGCAAACTGTGTTGACAGGTGCCAGTAAACGTCATCTAAATTACAACGCCAGTGCCAATGACGGTAAAGCCAGTGGCCGCAGTATCCGCTCCTATATATTGGGTATGATTGACTCTGGGCAGGCCAACGCTAAAGTCTTTGGTACTGAGCCTCGTCAAGATGCGGTCTGCTATCTGGGGTTGGTGTTTGAAGACAGCATAACCGGTAAAGAATCTACCGTTGGTTTGTGTTTAAGCGCGTCTCTAGCATCGCCAGAAGAAGATATTTTGGGCCGTTTTGTATTGCCTGACTATGGTGTAGTGAAAAACGATTTTATCGACGCCCTAGAAGGTAAAAGTTATCAAGCCAAACCGTGGTTAGAAGTACGTGAAAGCCTTAAACGCTTATGTTTAAACCCTTACATTAAATCTGGCAGTGCTTCGGCTACTCAGTACATTAACCGTTACCTAGAAGAGTTAAGCCCAAGCTCTGAGCAGCTGATTACCCTGGATGGCTTCCTTAAAAACTTCAAAAACGCATTGAAGTTTGTGCCAATTGCCTCGCCAACTCGTTTTGTTCAAGACTTTGTTCTAGCGGAAGCGCCACTTCAGGTGGGTGCTTATCAAAAGTCTCTAAACGAATACCGCCAGCTTGAAGCAAAAACGCAAGAAGTGGCAAAGCGTATAGATGACTTGAAGCTTATTCAGCAGGACTGTGAAAAGAAACATCAACAAGAACAAACCGCCATTAATTATCAATGGATTGCTACAGAAGCTCGTTTTGACGAGCTTGGTTCTAAGCAAGATGACATTCAAGATCAATACGAGCTTCACAAAGAACGTGAAGAAGAAATTGATGAAGAGTTAACCACCCAAGCCAGTCTACTCAAACAGCTTCAAGGCCAGCTTTTACGCTTAGAGCAACAATATGAGCATTCAGATGTGGGGCTTAAATTGCAACAACTTGAGCAGAATAAAAAACTGTTGCTGTTGCAAGGCCAGCAAGATCAAAAAGGGGTCAAGCAGGTTCGCCAGTTAATCAGCTTGATGGCTACCTTAAGCGGCTATCAAGAAGTTTTATCTGATCGAGTTAATAAGCTGGTGGAAGAGTTTGCTGACTTTGCCGGTATTATCTCAGAAGAAGGAGAGATAGTTGGCAGCATTAAGCCTCTAACAGCAAAATTGAGCGAGCTCAACGATATTTTGGATGAGGAAAAGTCTACGGTATTCCGTCAGCGCTCTGAACTTAACCGCAATATCTTGAATCTGAAAGATGAATGCAAACAGTTAGAGCAAGACGTCTCCTCCCTGAAAGGCGGAGTTAGCCCGCTATCTCAAAACACGAAGCGCTTAGTAAGTTTGCTCAAACAAGCAGACATTGACGCGACTCCTTTATGCCAACTAGCTGAAGTGACGGATAGAAAATGGCAAGATGCCATTGAAGGTTACCTTGGCGCACAGCGCGAAGCATTAATTGTAGAGCCGGAAGATGCCGAAGAAGCCATTCGAATTTTTAGGGCTCACCGTCGCCAATTAATGGGGTGTCGTGTGGTGGATACCACTCAAACGCGTCTTTGGCTAAACCGTGGTGATCACCGTTCAGCGCTGAAGTTCATACGCTGTTCTAATGACCATGCCCAAGCTTATTTGAACCGTCGCCTTGGTGGCATTAAGCCGGTGGAAACTGAACGTGAATTATTAAGAGAAGACAGCGCCATGACGGCCGACGGAATGTTGAAGCTGTCTGGCACCATTTCTACGATTCGTTTCTCTCCACATATGATGGTGGGCATCAATACAGAAGGTATGCGCCAATCAAGGGAAACCAAGTTAAGCAAATTGACTGATGAGTTAATGGCGCACCTAAAATCAGACCAGCGCCTTGAGCAAGCTGACAATTTATTGGCTAAAGTCATGGCCAATAACCAATTTGATGCCCAAATGCTCACCAATGCAGGCCACACATTAACTCGGCTGAACCAAGAGCTTGAACATGTAGAGTCAGAAATTGCTCAGTTGCAACAACACGATGATACTGAGTTGCAAGAACGTATAGATAGCCTAAAAGAGCGCATCGGTACTGTTGAGCTGGAACAAAAGAAACTGGACCGAGAAAGACAGCAAATAGCCGAACAATTTGGCTCTTTGAACACCCAAAAGAATCAGTTGAGTGCTGCTCTGTCCGCCTTAGATGAAGAGCGAAATAAGCTTACCTCTAACCCTAAATACGATGCTGAGTATGCAAGTGAACGGTATGCCTTATTAGAAGCCAGCATGGTTAATGGCGCTGCAATTTATAAAGAAGCCATTAGTCGCTCGGATAAAGCAAATGATAAAGCGCGAAGTTTTGATCAAAAGGTTCGTAAAGAAGTTGCTGACCACTATGCCAAATATCATCAAGCAAGCTTGGATGATGATGTTCAATTAGATTATCTGGAGTCTAAGTTCGAGGAATTTGAACACTATGTGTCTTATCAGATTGACGTATTAGGAGACACCGAACTCGCTAAATACGCCAAACGTGCTGAAATTGCTCGTAAAGAGGCGGAAGAGACGTTCCGTTCTGACTATGTGTCGAAGTTGAAAGACTCACTGGACCAGGTGGCTCATATCATTCGCGAGCTAAACCATAGCTTGAAACGTAGACCCTTTAACCAAGAAATCTATCAGTTTAAATATTACCCTAACGGTGATATGAAAGATATTTTAGAGCTGGTTGAAAAGTTTAGCGCTCAAGATCAAGCCAATGTTGGTGGATTGTTTGATCCAGAATTGTCTGGTGATGAAGATCATCTGCGTGCGATCAATGCCATACAGGAATTGATTAGCGATGATGAAAAACAACAAGACTTGGCGGATTATCGTAAATTCTATAACTTTGAAGTAGACATATTAGATACTCAAGGTAATAAGAAAACGACCCTAAGCCAGCGTATTCAAACCGGTTCGGGTGGTGAGCACCAGATTCCATTCTATTTGGCAATTGCTGCTGCACTTTCAACCACCTACCGTCTTCATGAAACAATGGATGGCGATATCGTTGGTGGTTTCTCATTGGCCATGTTTGATGAAGCATTTAACAAGATAGATATGGTTAAAACATCCACTTGTATGGGCTTTATGAAAGATATAGGGCTTCAGGTCATAGCGGCTGCACCAGATGACAAACGTGCTGTGATGGCGGCAAATATGGATACTATTATCAGTGTTTGGCGTGAAGGTGGTGCGGTGTCGATAGATGTTGCATACCCTAAAGAGAAAGGCCAAAGCTTATTAAGTGGTCGCCAAGACGACACCGCTAAAAGCACTTAAGTAGAGATTTAAATGATTATACAAAACAAAATTGAAGCTTCTTTACAAGCGAACTTTCAAGTACAGCATATGATTCTCACAAACGAGAGTCATATGCATAACGTACCTCCAGGCAGTGAGTCACATTTTAAGTTAGTGTTAGTTACGGATGAATTCGATGCTCTTCGAAAAGTTCAGCGTCACCAAAAGGTGTATGGCGCATTAAAAGAGGAAATGACTTTAATACATGCACTTGCAATGCATTTATACACAGTGGCAGAATGGCAAGACAATCAGTTTATGGCGCCGAATTCGCCAAAATGCCATGGAGGGGAGTAGGTCAGCCTACGATAGCTTATGAGTGTTTCAGTTTCAGTTAATAATGATTGTGTTGAATTAATGGTGTTAGGAAGTTTTGACTTCTCATTGTTCAATGATTTTCGAACGGCTTATAGCCAATACATTCCTGAACATAAATACTATTTAGTAGATATGAGCGAAGTAGAGTATTTAGACAGTGCTGCCTTAGGTATGTTACTTAGTATGAAAAAGGCGGTTGGTGAAGATTGTCATATTGAGCTACGGGGTCCGAACAGTTTCATTAAGGATATTTTAATGATCTCTCGATTCGACAAACTCTTTACCATCTCTTAAGTAAGGACTACGAATGAAGTTATTGTGTGTCGACAGCGAACCGGTATATCGAGAAATTGTCGCTATGTGCGCGCGAAATGCTAACTTAGATGTTCATACAGTCTCTAACTATCAAGATGCTATTGAAAGTTTTTTAGGTTGGCAGCCAGACATTGTTTGCTTAGACTTCCTAATTCAAGGAGGCAGCGGTTTAGATTTAGTTAAGGCGCTTAAGTCATTAGCTGGGGACTTATATGTCCCTATGATGTTCCTAACTTCCCATGCTTCTGATTCGGTTATGAATGCCTGTTTCCAGGCTGGAGCAGATGATTTTATTTCCAAGCCTTTTAATGAAGTACTGTTCAATATTCGTTTAAAAACACATATTCAGCACGTCAACCTCATTCAAGAAATGTATCAGAAGAATAAAATTCTGACTTTTTATCAAACCCGTAATGAGCGTGAGTTAGATATGGCTCATCAAGTGTTGGATCACATTTTAAACAGCAATGAAGAGCAAGACGATAATATCGCCATCACACGCATTTCAGCTGCTAGTTTTAACGGTGATTTAGCGCTTACCAAAACCCGAGCTGATGGTGGACGTTTAATCTTCATTGGTGATTTTACGGGGCACGGTTTATCCGCTTCCATTGGCGCATTACCTGTTGCGCAAACGTTTTTCGATGCAGTGAATGAACATATTGAAGTGCGCGGTATCGCTAGCAAGCTTAACCGTACCCTAGCCAGCGTCCTTCCAGATTACATGTTTTGCGCTGCTTTCCTTATACATGTTGACGCTTCTAACCAAGTGCATTATTGGGGGGGGGGGATGCCTAATGCGTACATTCTTCGATCCTCAGGGGAATTAGAAGCCTTGTCATCACAACATATGCCTTTAGGGGTGTTAAGTGATGACGAATTTGATTCTGAGTTAGGTGTTGCCACTTTAGAGTCTGGTGACACATTAACCATTTTATCTGATGGGGTCGTGGAGTTACTCAACAAACATGAAGTCATGCTAGGTAGCGAACAAACCGAAAAACTACTGCAGCAATCTTTTGGTGATGGCTTACTTAGTGAGGGGCAGGAAAAGCTTGAGTCTGCATTATTAGCTTACTCGAAGGATACCGAGCGCAAGGATGACATTACTGTATTCTCAATGCGCGCTTCCTAGTGCACATTGAGGAATAGATTGAATTTGGCTTTATTTACGTTTTGCGCCTTTCTTTTTGTTGTTTTTGTGTTTGTTCGTAGGTCGTTTATTAGCCGGCTTTTTCTCGGGTTCAGTCCTCAAGACCAAAAATAGATCAGTCACCACTTCTGGAATTTGGTTGATGCAGGATTGAGTAAGTTTTTCACTGTCACGTATCTGAACGACTTCTTCGTCATCGAATAAATCAGAAGCCACCATAATAGGGAGCAGTAATTCTGCGACAACTTCTTCTTTATCGCTTTCAAACCAAGCTGTTTCTGTTAAGAAAACGCCTTCCATGAAACCACTGGCCCACTCTTGTAACTCAGATAGCTCTTCACCATCCCCCATTTCAAGTTCACAAGGGATCACAAACTCATCTTCTGACTCTAGCTCTTTTTGAATGTCTACAAACAGGCGAGAAATTAACTGGGTGATTTTTAACTGTTCTTTTTCAGAGGTAAAATTAGGTGTCTCTTCAAAAATAACTGGCAGCCATTTCTGTTGGTCAAGAGAGAAAGGGCAAATGGCGAGTGCGGTTAAAAAACCGTGGGCCATCACAAAGTTTTGACACTCTTCATGCACCTGATCAGAGTCTAAGAAAGTTTCCAAAGTATCAAGTTCAAGATCATCAAGTGGTTGGTGTGCCATGTGTTGCATATCCTTAATTAATTTTTGTCATTATTCTATCCAAAAAACCGCTAAAAATCGATGCACTATGGACTGGGTTAAGGGATAATTCTCATATGAATGATTTGCAGTATTGTCTCGATAAACTAGGGTATGAGCAGTTTAGGCCGTTTCAGCAAGAAGCTCTAGATGCCCTAATGGCAAAACAAGATGTACTTTTGATTGCTCCAACTGGCGGGGGCAAATCTTTGGTGTATCAAGCCATAGGGTTAATGAGTGCAGGAGTAACAATCGTTGTCAGCCCTCTTATTGCCCTCATGGAACAGCAAGTTGCCAAGTTGAATAAACGGAGCATTGCTGCTGCCTTTATCCATGGTAACTTAAACCCTGGCGAGCAAGCTGACTTAATTCAATCAATACGTAATCAGCATATCAAACTTTTATACCTATCCCCTGAGAAACTGATTCAGGCTTCGACCATTGGGGTATTAGAGAGCATCGATGTTTCCTTGTTTGCCATTGATGAAGCTCATTGTATTGTGCAGTGGGGAGGTCACTTTCGGCCCGAATACCAGCAGTTGGGCAAGTTAAAAGAGCGCTTTCCTAAGGTGCCGGTTATCGCCTTGACAGGCACTGTTGGTAAACAAGCGATTACCAGCATTAAGGAATCTTTGTCGATTGAAAGCAGTGTGACGATCAGTGATGGCTTTAATAGAGAAAACATTAGGTTAAAAGTCGCGCAAAAACACAAAGCCAAACAACAGTTATTGCACTTTTTACATTATGACGTTCCAGGTCAAAGTGGCATTGTTTATTGTCGCTCTCGGGCAAAAACAGAACAAATGGCTGTCTGGTTGGAAGAACTAGGGTTCCACTCTTGTTGCTATCATGCTGGCATGACAGAAAGTGAGCGCGCTCAATCTCATCGTGAGTTTGAAACGCAGACGGGCCGAATCATGTTCGCTACCACTGCTTATGGAATGGGTTTGGATATAAAACATGTTCACTTTGTGGTTCATCTAGATTTACCAAGCAGTCCTGAGTCCTATTGGCAAGAAGTTGGGCGAGCAGGTCGTGGCAAGACAAAAGCTCAAAGCCTGCTTCTCTATGGCCTGCAAGACGTATTAAAACTCATTCAGTTTCATCAGCGCCAGAGTTACAAATCCCATACTGAAACCAAAGCACTGTATGAATTTTTGCAAATTATTGAAAGTAGAGGTTGCCGCAAGAAAAACCTTTTGGAGCACTTCAATGAAAGTATTGCTGAATGCGGGGAATGTGACCGCTGTTTAACGAAAAGCTCAGAATATAATGCAACTGTTGCTTCACAAAAGTTGCTTTCCTTGATTTACTACACCAAAGGTTTAGCGCCCATCTCCGCACTTATTCAGGTTCTTCTTGGTAAAGACACAAAAGCCGTAAAAGCAATTCAGGGCCAGAAACTCAGTTTATTTAATAAAGGAAGAGAGCTTACACAGGTCCAATGGAAATCGATAGCAAGGTACCTCATCGCCTTTCAATACCTTGAGGTCCAAATGGAACCTAAGACCATTTTCTTCTTAAACGATAAATCTCGTCTTTTACTACAAGGTAAAGACCAAGTGCTACTTTCGCAGGATGGTTTTTACCCTTATTTAGAAGAGTCACAAATTGATAATGATGCGCTTATATGGCACCAACTAATGGGGTGGAAGCAAGATAACCCAGAGTTAGTTATGAGCGATAAACAGTTAAAAAATATATTTCAGCATAAGCCCAATAGCATTGCCTCTTTAAGTCGCTTAACGGGTTTGGCTCAGTCAGCCATTGCTCCATTCTGGACACAGTTGGAATCCATCATAGTTAGGGCGGTGACAAATAATGAATCGCGCTGAACCATTACAGATTCCTTTAGAAGAAGTTACTAGGCTGATTGAAACAAAGGTGGCCAGTTGTTTTGATCAAGCCGATGATTTTTTCAAAGGGCGTTTTCGTCGTCCTACAGTTAGTTTAAAACAAAGAGGGCGGGCTGCTGGCACGGCTTATCTGCATACAAACCAAGTGCGTTTCAATCTTTTTATGTTTCAGCAAAGTCCAGAAAAATTTTTGGCGGAAGTGGTTCCCCATGAAGTCGCTCATATTATTGTTTATCAAATATATGGCTCAGGAGTTTCCCCTCACGGTCAAGAATGGCGCGCGGTAATGAAGAAGGTGTTTGATTTAACGCCAGCTAGAACTCATGATTTCGATGTGCCGCCACCTAAGCAAAGCTTCACCTATCAGTGTGGCTGCCAAACTCATCTATTCACAAAAAGGCGTCATAATTACGCCCTTCAGGGACGTCAGTACATCTGTAAAAAGTGCAAACAGCCCCTGGTTCAACTTACCGAGAGTCAGAACAGAAGCGCTTAAACCTAACACGGTTAGCTATATCAAATGAAATAGTAAGAAAGCTAGGAGCAAGATTCGAATTTACAGCTTCTTTAATGGCTCGGCCTGCATTTTTAATGCGATGTGCTCCTGCTTATAGTAAAATAGTCGCATTTAATTTAACTCGCGTAAGAAATTTAATGGATCTTTCAACACAACCTAAAGCCAAACTTGAGCTTAACAAGTTACAGAAACGCCTTCGTCGTTTAACAGGGCAAGCTATCTCCGAATTCAATATGATAGAGGATGGCGATAAAGTCATGGTATGTTTATCTGGCGGTAAAGATTCATATACCATGCTAGATATTTTACGAAACCTTCAAGCAAGTGCGCCGATTGACTTCACTATTGTGGCGGTTAATCTAGATCAAAAACAACCAGGCTTCCCTGAGCATGTACTGCCTGAGTACCTCGAAAGTATTGGTGTTGATTACCATATTTTAGAACGTGACACTTATAGCATTGTTAAAGAGGTAGTACCTGAAGGTAAAACCACTTGTGGTTTATGCTCTCGCTTAAGACGTGGCTCGCTATATGGTTTTGCTGAAGAAATTGGGGCAACTAAAATCGCCTTAGGCCATCATAGAGACGACATACTCGAGACCTTCTTTTTGAATATGTTTTTTGGTGGCAAACTAAAATCCATGCCTCCCAAGCTACTAAGTGATGATGGTAAGCACGTTGTTATCCGCCCTTTGGCTTTCTGTAAAGAATCCGATATAGAAGCTTTCGCAATCGCAAAGGGCTACCCAATCATTCCATGCAACCTATGTGGCTCTCAAGAAAACTTACAACGCCAGGTTGCAAAAGATATGTTACAGCAATGGGAAAAAGACTATCCGGGTCGTACGGATACCATGTTCACAGCCTTGAAAAATGTTGTACCATCTCACTTAGCTGATACAGAATTGTTCGATTTTAAAAGCCTTACTCAGTCTGACGAGGCTTTTAACAAATTAAATATTATTTCATTATAGGATGAAGGAAATGGCAAATTTATATAAAGCCCTTGTTTTGGGTGTTGGTGTTTTAGGAGCGTCTTTTACCTATGCGTCTAATGCCAGCATTAATATGACAAACGATCGTATCAATGGTAATGCCAATATTAATTTAGGAAGCTTTACTGCTAGCGCTGGCGGTACCTATGATGAAGATGCTGATGCAAGTACCTTTTATGTTGGTTTAGGCGTTGAAGACTCAGAAGGGGGCAGTGGTCCTTTACAAGCAGGTATCGGCACACGCTTTTATGTTATTGATACAAATACGGAAGATGATGACAACGATCTTGCTTTAGCTCTTGGTTTAGGTGGTTGGTATCGTTATACGCTACCTCAAGCAAACCGTTTGAGCATATATGGCTCAGCGTATTACTCCCCTGAAATTTTGTCTATCACCAATCTACATCACACTTACACTTATGAGTTGCGCGGTGAGTACATGACGATGCGTAATGCACGTGCTTTTATTCGCTACGGTAAAACAGTTATTGTCTTTGATGATGGTGGTCATAAAGAACTGAATACAGGGCTTTCTGTTGGTGCTAGTGTCGATTTTTAATTCCTAAATGAGACATAAAAAAAGGTGGCTAATTTAGCCACCTTTTTTTATACAAAGGGATGTATTTATTCGCCTTCATACGCGCATAAGCTAAACACAGGAATATTAGCTGCACGTAGTTTTTCACTACCATCAAGGTCGGGTAAATCAATGATTGCAGCCACTTCTTTAATGTTTGCACCTTGGCCAGTTAACAAGCTTATCGCTGCAAATAATGTACCACCAGTCGCAATGAGGTCATCAAATAGTAAAATATTTGCACCTTCGCTAACGGCGCCTTCTTGAATTTCTAATTCTGCTTCACCGTATTCTAATTGGTAAGATTCAGAAATTGTTTTACCTGGTAACTTACCTTTTTTGCGAATCAGAATAAGAGGTTTTTGCAGCTCATAGGCTAATACTGCTGCAACTAGAAAACCACGGGCGTCGATGCATGCAATATGGGTAATATCCGCGTCTATGTATCTGTGTATATAGGCATCAACCACCATTCTCATGCCTTTTGGATCACTAAAGATTGGGGTTATATCTCTAAAGCTGATACCATCTTTTGGCCAGTCTTCAACGGTTTTGATTAATGACTTAATATAGAAATCATCGTAGATCATAGTGTAATAGTGCCTTTAATAAGTGTCATTTTTACGGCATTTTAGCACATTCGTCTGTGATACCCACGAGTTTTTGGATTTTTGCCAATTCAATAATGGCAATCTCTTTACCTTCGACCTTAATTAAGCCTTGTTTGTGAAAACGAGTGATAACGCGGCTGACGGTTTCAACCGCTAAACCAAGGTAGTTGCCTATTTCATTTCGAGACATAGATAAGCGAAAAGAAGTGGCAGAATAGCCTCTTTGTTCAAAACGATTAGATAGGTTCAGTAAAAAAGAAGCAACTTTTTCTTCTGCATTTTTTTTACCTAAAAGGACCATCATTAATTGGTCATCACAAATCTTACGACTCATGAGTTTAAATATTTGGCGTTTTAATGAAGGTATACTGGAAGATAAGCTTTCTAAACGATCAAATGGAATCTCGCACACCGCAGTGCTTTCTAGCGCCTTAGCAGAAACAGGATAAATATCCTTATCAATGCCACTCAGGCCAACTAGCTCACTGGGACAGTAAAATCCTGTTATTTGCTCTTCACCCGCATCGGTCAGTTTAAAGGTTTTGATCGTGCCTGTGCGAACGGCGTAAATAGACTCAAAGGATTCACCTTGTTGAAAGAGTATTTCGCCTTTTTTTAGCGATTTTTTACGTTCTATAATCTCTTCAAGCAGGCTAATGTCTTCTCCAGCAAGAGCAATAGGGAGGCATAAAGAGCTCAAACTGCAATTTTGACATTGAGAATGAAGGTGATTGTGAGGCTTTGACGAACCTGCAAATGACATTGCATTTCTCCGTTAAACTTGTGCGGATTAAATGGCTAAATCGATAGCCTATTATTAGCGATACTAATGATAAGCTAGTGTACAATATTACACCTAGACAGGGCTATCAATATGCTTAAAGACTTTTGCTTTTATGTATTTTGTCTTACAAAACAATAATTTACTAAAATCCGTTATCTCTCTAGAAATTTTGCTCAATACCGCAAAAACTGGCTTTAAGTCTTAAGAAAAGACTTGAACAGTCATGTTAGAATAGATTTTTTTAATCTTTACTTGGTATCTCTCGCTCATGGCAAATCTAGTTAAACTCTCACATGGTGCAGGCGTTGGCCACCTTAGCGAAAGCTTGCGGCTGTTAACAACCGCCTTACGAGATCACTCTTTTGAGGTTGTGCCTTATACTTTTGATTACATGAAAGAGCAGGAGCTGACCGGTAAAAAGCGTCCTCCTAATAAATTCGACAGCTTGGTTGAAGAGTGGCAAAGCAATCTAATCAAGGAAGATGACGAGAACTACATTCTAGCAGGCAAGTCTATGGGGGGAAGGGTGGCGACACAGCTTACCCATCTCTCTAGTGTGAAAGGTGTTATTTGCTTCGGTTTTCCATTTTACCCAGCTGGCAAACAGGAAAAGCACCGATTATCATTTCTTGAAAACATGGAATGCCCTTGTTTAATAATTCAGGGAACCAGAGACACAATGGGGAACTTCGATTGGGTAAATTCTCAAAGCCTTCCTAAAAATGTAGAAGTGGTATGGGTTGATGGGGCTGACCACGATTTCAAGCGCCTTAAAAAGCACAATAAAAGCATAGAAGAAACCATGTCTGAACTGGCAATTACTGTTCACGAATGGGTCAAGAAAACCTTTAAATAAGTTGAGTAAAATGAATCATAACGAAATTTTAGATGCAAAAGGGCTTTACTGCCCTGAACCTGTGATGATGTTGCATGTGAAGATACGGGAATTGGCTCCTGGAGAAGTGCTCAAGGTTCTGGCAACTGACCCCTCTACCACGAGAGATATCGCCAAGTTTTGTAACTTTTTAGGGCATTCATTGGTTCAGCAAGAAGAAGCGGATGGGGTTTACTGTTATTGGATTCAAAAAAAAGAGGCTTGATCAGCCTCTTTTCTAGATTGAACTCAATTAAGCGACCTTTTGTCTGTCTCGTGTGATATAGCCTTCATTCACCTTTTTATAAACGGCAGCAAAACTTGATGAGCCAACATTAATGTCGATTTTTAATCTTCTCGCAATGTCGTTAGATGAGATTAAGCCGCAAATTTGTTTGCTATCTTCATCAATGATAAGCAGATGTTGAAATTGATTATTTTTTTGACTAAAAAGTAATGATTCAATATCGGATTTACGCAAAGAGGTGTAAGAGAGCGCCAGTAGATCCTCTTTATTGCGCATTAAGTCAGCAACTAAAATGTCTGCTCTTGCAACACCTTGCGCTACTTTCTTCACAAAAGCCTCATCGCTTAAATCTTTCAGACTGATGATGCCTTCAAAGCGATTATTGGCATCCACCACTACCTTCATTCGAACGTGCTCTTTTCGCATTAAACGAACTAATTCTTCTGCACGGGTATTGGACTCAATGAGCCTAGGAGCAACGGTTTTAAAATCGGTAAAGACCGATAAAGCAGAGCTGTATAAATCAGTATTTTCAACAAGTACAGGAAAAGTCAGTTCATTAGTATTTTTAGTAGAAACATAAGTTAGCGTTTTCATAAGAAAATCCTTTAATATCAATTGAAATTAATAACAACGAATTAACTGAAAACGATTGGTGGAGCTCTAGCTTGTTGGGTATTTGAGGTATTACTTGGCTTAAAGTAAGGCCAGTATAATGCTGCATTAGCAGTCTTTAGAATGCTACTGGATGAGTAATCTATGGGAATTAATGAAGGTTCGTCACCTTCAACATCTGTAGAGGGAAGCTCGAGTAGGAGTTGAGGTGCGGCATTGTCCAGCCAGTTTGGCTGATCAATCTTATCAAAGCTTGTTGCTTGGAGGCTGGATGAAAGGGCGCTTATCAATAGAACAAGCAATAACGCACTTAATCTCATGTTGCCCCCTTTGTCTCTATCTTTTAAACATACTCAATAATATAGGCTCATCCATAAGAAAAGCCTAGACCTATTTTCCATATGCTTAACATTTGCACGCTAAATCCAGAATGTTACAAACTATGCATCTAATGATATTGGTCTAACCAGGGATCATGATGGTTGCTTCACCCGTTACTACGATTTTGCCTTCACATTCACAAACGGTTTTTAGGGTGACTCTACGGCGGCGCTCGTTAATATCAGAAACAGTCACTCGTGTTGTCACTTCCTGACCAATATAAACGGGTGCCCTGAATTTTAAACTTTGATCAAGATAGATACAGCCAGGCCCAGGTAATTTAGTGCCTATGACGGCAGAAATAAAACCGGCGGTAAGCATGCCATGGGCGATAGGTTTTTCAAAACTAGTGTTGGCAGCGTAGTCTTCGTCTAGGTGTACAGGGTTGCAATCACCTGTGACCTGAGCAAAGAGCTGCACATCGTCTTGGCTTACAATACGAGTTAGCTCAGCACTTTGATCTAGGGTTAATTCATTGAGTTGTATACTCTTTGTCATGCTAGTTCCTTATTAATAATTTGCCTCTATGTTACACTTTTAAGCCATTTTACTTAAGCAGATTAAAGGGAAACTGCCTTTTAAATCTTTTTCCCTATCAGTAGGATCCGGTAATGAGTTGGACAGAGCAAGAAGATCAATTACAAGCAGACAAAACAGCAAACGAACAAACTTCAAAAGAGATGCTAGCAACACCTGAGGCGGATCAGTCAAAGCTGTGGCAATTACTGGAAGATACGCTCAAGGATAGTATTGTCGAAAAACGTCGTGCACGGCGCTGGAAGATTTTCTTTAGACTGTCTTTAATGGTCATCATAGTTGCCGCTTTGATTGGTGGTTTCCTTGCCCAAGACCTTGATGAGTTTGTTGATGCGACACCTTCTGTTGCGGTGATTCCTATGCGAGGAGTCATTGGTTCTGAGCAAGATATAGACTCAACGGAGTATGTGCAAATCATTAACGAGGCTTACAACAATCCGTACACCCAAGGCGTGTTGATTCAGCTTAACAGTCCAGGGGGTAGCCCTGTACATTCTGGCATTCTTTATGATGCCATTTCAGAAAAAAGGGCAATGTTCCCAACTATACCTGTCATCGTGATAGTCGAAGACATGGCAGCTTCTGGTGGTTACTACATTGCCTCTGCAGCAGACGAAATTTACGCCAATCAGGCCAGTTTGGTCGGTTCTATCGGTGTTGTGTCTGCAGGGTTTGATTTTACAGGCTTGCTTGATAAAGCCGGAGTTGAGCGACGAATATTCACCGCTGGGCGCAATAAGGCTTTTTTAGACCCTTTTAGTGCCTTAACGGATGAAGCAAAAGAAAAATGGCAGAGTGTTTTAGATGAGACGCATCAGCAATTTATTGCGGCTGTGAAGTCAGGAAGGGGCGACAGATTAACGATCGACGAAGATGTGTTCTCTGGCCTCGTGTTTACAGGCAATGCCGCTGTATCAAACGGTTTGATTGATGGTATTTCCAATACTAATAAGCTATTGCAAGAGCGCTTTAATACAACAAACACTGTTGTTTACCAACCTTATGAAGAATCTTGGCGTTCTTTTGCTAAAGAGTTGGGCGTTGAGTTAATGGACAGCTTTTTGCTCAAGCAGAGTTTGCACTAGCGATTAAGTAACAATAAAATAATTAAGATACTTTATTTATTTAAATTACATTTGGAATTTTCAATGGCGCGTAAAGCTAATATTTCAAAAGAAGAGATACATCAAGCTTGTTGGGAGTTATTAGAAAAAAACACCTTCCCCAATATTCCTAGATTAGCTAACTACTTTGTAGAATTGGATGGTCGTAAATGTTCCAACACCACCTTCATGAATGCCATTGCAGAATGGGAGGAAGAATATAAGCTCCAACAGCAACACGAACTTGCTGAGCTTGAAGGCTTATTAACACCTTCTATAGAGCGCTTTAATCGAGAAGTGACGAAACTGATTGGGACACTTTTAGAAGAGAAGGAACGTGATCTTGAGCAAACACAACTCCTTAAGCAACAAGCTACCCATACAGGTCAGCTTTCATTGGCGAGTGCCTTATGTGAACTTCAAGAAAGTTATGAGTATCTCCAAGAGAAACATCTCATCGCAGAACAACAGCTCAAACAACGTACTCTTGAGCATCAACAAGCCGAACAGAAAGCTAATGATGCATTAAATCAAAATCGTGTTTTATCCCGTCAACTTGAACAAGCGGATGAGCAAATTAAAAAGTTGAATCTGTCAAACAGTCAGTATCAATTTGACCTCGCAAAGCAAGACCACAAAATTCAATCGCAGCAATCTGAATTAAGTGAAAAAAAACGACTCATTAGCACGTTAGAAGAAAAATTAGAGCAAGTTAAGAAGTCCGATAATGAGGCTTTTAATGACAAACTGAATGATATACAGAATCAATTGCTGGATCTCAAGCGTAGCAATAGAGGATCAGAACAATAATGGGTATAATGCGCAAACCTTTGAGAGACATGAGTTAATATGAGCCGCTCGCAAACCGCAATTAAGGATTTAATATCCATTAAAGATTTCCTTCGCTGGACTTATTCGCGTTTCAACCAAGCTGAACTTTTCTACGGCCATGGCACTGATAACCCTTGGGATGAAGCCATACACCTCGTGTTAGGAGGTTTAAAGTTACCTCTGGATTTCGACCGGGATATGTTAGATTGCCGGCTGACGCATAATGAAAAGAAACAGTTATTAAAATTAGTTGAGCGGCGCATCAAAGAGCGCCAACCTTTACCTTATTTATTAGGTGAGGCTTGGTTCATGGGACTTAAATTCAAAGTAACTCAAGACACCTTGATACCTCGTAGCCCCATTATGGCTTTAATCGACAGTGAGTTCTCTCCTTGGCTCAATCACTACCCAGCTCATATTCTTGATATGTGTACAGGCAGTGGTTGTATCGGGATTGCTACTGCATTAATGTTTGAAGATGCTCAAGTAGATCTTACAGACATAAGCACGGCCGCACTGGACGTAGCACAGCAAAATGTAGAGTATCACCAGCTGGCGGATCGAGTAGATTGCATCGAGTCTGACATGTTTGCAAACTTAACCGAGAAAAAATACGATCTAATTATCTGCAACCCTCCTTATGTTGACCAAGCAGACTATCAAGAAGCCCCTGCAGAGTTCCATAACGAGCCTCAATTGGCATTAACCTCTGGCTTTGATGGATTAGATTTTACTCGCCGCTTTTTAACACAAGCTGCACACCACTTAACTGACAATGGCATTGTGGTTTATGAAGTAGGCAACAGTGAAGTAGCATTACAAGCTGCATACCCTCAGGTTGAATTTATGTGGGTAGAATTAGAAGCGGGCGGAAATGGGGTGTTCGTTTTAACCAAAGAACAATTAAATGCATTAATAGAAGAGTAGACACACTATGTCTGGCAACACATTTGGAACTATCTTTCGTGTGACCACGTTTGGCGAAAGCCACGGTTTAGCTTTGGGAGCCATTGTAGATGGTTGCCCGCCAGGAATTGAAATCAGTGAAGCGGACTTACAAAAAGACCTGGATTTAAGAAAGCCTGGCACCTCTAAGCATACAACACAGCGCCGTGAACCTGATGAAGTAAAAATCCTATCTGGCGTTTTTGAAGGCAAAACAACCGGCACACCGATTGGCCTGTTAATCGAAAACAAAGATCAGAGATCGAGAGACTACGGAAATATCGCAGACACTTTCCGACCAGCCCACGCAGATTATACTTACGACCAAAAATATGGCTTTCGGGATTATCGCGGCGGTGGCCGTTCTTCTGCCCGTGAAACAGCCATGCGAGTTGCAGCTGGAGCAATTGCTAAAAAATATTTAAAGCAAACTTTCGGCATTGAAATACAAGGTTACCTATCTCAGTTAGGCCCAATCAAACTGGAAGTGAAAGACCTTAGCCAGGTTTATGAAAACAGCTTTTTCAGCCCAGATCCTGATGCTATCCCTGAACTAGAAAGCTATATGACAGCCCTTCGCCGTGAAGGGAACTCCATTGGTGCCAAGATCACCGTGATTGCCCGCAATGTTATGCCGGGACTTGGTGAGCCGGTATTTGACCGCCTTGATGCAGATATTGCTAAAGCGATGATGAGCATCAACGCTGTTAAAGGGGTAGAAATTGGTGATGGCTTTGATGTCATTGAGCAAAAGGGCAGCGAACACCGTGATGAAATGACTCCAGAAGGTTATTTGTCTAATCATGCTGGCGGCATCTTAGGTGGCATTTCTTCAGGCCAAGACATTGTCGTTAATATGGCACTGAAACCAACTTCCAGTATTACAATACCTGGTAAGAGTATTGACCGTTCAGGACAACCCATTGAAGTCATTACCAAAGGCCGTCATGACCCATGTGTGGGTATTCGCGCCACACCGATTGCGGAAGCAATGCTGGCACTAACCTTGGTGGATCATCTAATGCGCCACAGAGCTCAAAATGCCGAAGTGTCGTGTCCCACGCCGGTTATTAATAGCCAAAGATAAAGCCTAATACGGTTACTTAAAATGCCACTTTTTAGTGGCATTTTCTATTTTAAGAGTGAATTATGACCCAAATCATTAGAGTCTGTGTGGGCTCCCTGAACCCAGTGAAAATAAACGCAGCGAAAGAGGCTTTTAGCACCTTGTTTGAAGGTAAGAAAGTCATTACCCAAGGCATGCACGCTCCTTCCAACGTTGCAGAACAACCTATGTCGGCAGAGGAAACAAAACAAGGGGCAATCAATAGAGCTTGGCATTGCCAAAACTCAGATGAGCAAACACAATTTGATTTCTACGTTGCCATGGAAGCAGGTGTAGATTGCGAAGAAAAGGGCGCTTATACCTTTGCCTATATGGCCATCATTGATCAGAACGAGCAATTGTCAATTGGTCGAACCGCCAGCTTGCCGTTGCCTATTAGCATCTATCAGCGCCTTAAATCTGGTGAAGAATTAGGGCCAGTAATGGACGATGTATTCGGCACAGACAATATTAAACAAAAAGGCGGCGCGATTGGTTTATTTACAAATAACCATGCTACAAGGGGCTCCATTTATCAGCAAGCCATGATTCTGGCGTTAGCGCCTTATTTACATCCTGAACATTATTTATGAGTAACTATAATATGAAGTATAAATGGATTCTTTTTGATGCCGATGAAACCTTGTTTCATTTTGATAATTTTCAGGGCATGAAACACATGATGAAGGATTATGGAATTGATTTCACACAGGCCGATTTTGAACAATATCAGCGAGTAAATAAGCCGTTATGGGTTCAATATCAAAACGGTAAAATTGGCGCAAAAGAATTACAGACACAAAGATTCAGCGAATGGGCCAAAAAACTCGGTACAGATGAACTGAGTTTAAACAGCGCATTTTTAAATGCAATGGCAGAAATTTGTGAGCCCATTGAAGGCGCAAAAAACTTACTAGAGTATTTACAAGAGCAACAAGTCAACATTGGCATCATTACCAACGGCTTTGAACAACTGCAAGAGATACGACTGAACAAAACAAATTTCGGCCAATACATCGATATTCTAGTTATTTCTGAGCTCGTTGGTTTTGCCAAACCCGATCAACGAATCTTTGAATTTGCTTTGAGCAAAATGGGACAAGTAACTGCAGAGCAAATACTAATGGTTGGTGATACTTTAGAGTCCGATATATTAGGGGGCAATCAAATGCAATTTGATACTTGCTGGCTCAATGCGAAAGACAGACTGAATGACAGCGAAATAAAACCAACAATAGAAGTGACACACCTGGATCAACTAAGAGAATGGTTAACTCAGCATTAATAAAAACGCCGTTGTAGTGCAGCGGTTTCACTCTTACTATTTCCGATAAATGTTATTATCGGAAATATAGTGTATATTAGCTAATTGCAAAGTTTCTTCCCATGTTTCCTAGTTTTTATCTAAAAACCGCTATAAGAAACCCATTGCTATGCTTAAGCAAGTTTCATTGCAGCTCCGCATGGTACAGAGCTGCAAAACAAAACCTATCAGTCTAAGCTGTTACCTCTGTTGGTCGTTTCAATTTATTAATCCAGACCATGATTAAACCAATCAAGGATAACGCCGCTGCCGTAGCTGGAATCCAACTAAAGCTAAAACCGAGACTTATCACTAAGCCTCCAAGTGCAGCACCCAATGCATTTCCAAGGTTAAAGGCACCAATGTTCACAGATGATGCTAGGCTTGGCGCTGCAGCTGCGATCTTCATCACTTGCATCTGCAATGGCGGTCCACTGCCAAAAATCACTGTTCCCCAAGCGAGTATGGTTATGCATGCTCCAACAAAGCTGGTTGCCGTAAAGCTAAACAAAAGTAACACCACCACTTGCAGGGTTAAAAATACGAATAAAGCTAAATCTGGCGATTTATCAGTTACTTTACCACTTATGAAGTTCCCTAGCGTAAACCCTATGCCAGTTAGCATTAACATAATGGCAATGCCGTTATCACTGGTATTAGCCAAAGTTTGCATTATAGGCGCAATGTAACTGTATAAAGTGAACATAGAGCCTGCGCACATCACTGTGGTCGCGAAGGCTCTCAACGCATCCGGCTGCATGATAACCTTAAGTTCACTTCTTACATCTACTTTGTCTGCTCGCGGCATGCTTGGTAGGCTTTTCTGTAGTCCTAGCATGGCAACCACACCTAACACGGCTGTCACAGCAAAGGCCATACGCCAATCAAACGTTTGCCCTATCCATGTGGTGATTGGCACGCCAATAATATTGGCGATAGTAAGCCCCAATAAAATAGCGGCCACTGCAGAGCCCTTTTTATGATAAGGAGCAAGATTCATCGCCACGACCGCACCAATACCAAAAAAAGCACCATGCGATAAACTGGTGATAACCCGAGACACCATTAGAGTTTCATAGTTGAATGACAAAGCAGAAACGGTGTTGCCGACCACAAAAATAACCATTAACGCCAATAATGCGGTCTTATGACTATAACGATTCAAAAATAGCGTTACGACCGGCGCTCCAACCATAACACCAACGGCATACGCACTGATGATTAGACCTGCCGCAGGAATGGAGACATTCACGCCATCCGCTATAACAGGTAGTAGGCCCATGGGCATAAATTCTGTTGTTCCTAAACCAAATGTTCCTAAGGCGAGAGCAAAAATCCCCCACTGATAAGCAAGCATAATATTCCTTAAAAAAATAAAATAAAAAAGCGCTTCAAAATGAGCGCTTTTAGGTAAATCAGCATTGACCTAAGGTTAACTAGCGTCAAGCTTGGGTAAAAATCATTAAATTAATGAAGTTTTAGTTTCGGCTTCACCACTTTGCCAATTTTTTGTGCCGCCATGATAACACTGGCTTTCAGCCAACCATGGATGGCGATCAAATGAAGACGGTACAAAGAAATGTAGACAAAGCGAGCTATACGCCCTTCTATAAACATAGAACGGCTGGTTAAGTTCCCCATGAGGCTTCCGACTGTACTGTAAGTACTTAAGTTTACCAAGGAGCCATAATCTTTATACTGATACTCTTTTAGAGGCTCACTTCTGAACGATGCTTTAATATTGCTAAATACTAAACTCGCCATTTGGTGGGCGGACTGAGCTCTTGGAGGGACAAAGGTGCCATCTGGCTGTTTACAAGCGCAACAATCGCCAATCACATAAATGTCTTCAAATTGCGGTGTCTGTAAAGTACCACTTACCAGAATCTGATTGTTTCTGGTGGTTTCCAGGCCTTCAATGTCTGCCACAAAGTTTGGTGCTTTTACTCCAGCAGCCCATATCATAAGGTCTGCTTGAATCTCTTGGCCTTCATCAGCCGTTGCAAAACCACCATCAAATGCCTTTGTAACACGGGTATTTTGCTTAATACTAACCCCTAAACGACTGAGCTCTTTACTGGCCAAGGCGGCAATTCGTTCTGGTAAAGCGGGTAAAATTCTTGGTCCAGCTTCAATAAGTTCTATTTGCACTCGCTTGCCTGACATTTCTGGCATGCCATAGGCCTTGAGTAAATCGGCAACGTGGAAAAGCTCGGCGGATAACTCCACCCCTGTGGCACCGCCCCCAACAATGGCTATTTTCAGTTTTTCTTCAGCCCCAGCCTGATGCACGCGCATAAAGTGTTTTAGTAGAGCCTGTTGGAAACGTTCAGCTTGTTTATGAGAGTCCAAGAAGTAACAGTGCTGAGCAACGCCAGGTGTGCCGAAATCATTACTAATGCTTCCAACGGCCATGATGAGAATATCATAATGAACCTTACGTTCAGGTAAAATGACATGATCCATGTCGTCAGTCAGGGCTTCAAGGGTTAACGCTTTCTCTTTCGGGTCAACATCAATCAGGTTGCCAAGTTGGAACTGGTAATGATGCTTAGCAGAGTGTGCACGATAGTTTAATCCATCGTTATTAATGTCCAACGAGCCTGTCGCTACTTCATGTAAAAGCGGCTTCCAGATATGCGTTTGGCTGCGATCTATCAGAATGACCTCAGCTTGTTTGTTCTTACCGAACCCATGGCCTAGTTTAGTAACCAGTTCTAAACCACCGGCACCACCGCCTACCACAACAATTTTTTTCATATTGATACCCATAAACTTAAATATTCAGAAAAGTACTCAATGAGCGCTTTTCTCAATACTCAAGTTATGAGGTCTATTTTCTTCGTTTAGCTAAAAGTTTATCAAGGGTGTTAGCGAATGCCATACGATCTTGTTGGCTGAAACTAGCAGGGCCTGAGGTCTGTACACCAGAAGATCGTAACTCTTCCATAAAATCACGCATGTTTAAACGCTGTCGAATGTTTTCACGGGTGTACAACTCACCTCTTGGGTTTATTGCGATGGCGCCTTTTTCAATGCTATCGGCCGCTAGTGGAATGTCCGCCGTAATAACAATGTCTTCGGAATCTAATTCATCTACTATGTAGTTATCAGCAACGTCAAAACCAGACGAAACAACACGACGTTCGATCCATTTTGAAGGTGGGATTGAGATAGCTTGATTTGCTACAAGAATACAGGGAATTTCAACACGCTCGGCGGCTTTAAATAGAATGTTTTTGATCACATTTGGACAAGCGTCTGCATCAACCCATAATCGCATGACAATACCTCAGATTCGAAAGGTCTATTATCAAACATGGAGCTCACTAAATCCAGACTTGAATGGACAAAGGGGGCAATAAAGCCCCCTATCAATCTTAAGTTTCTTATTGGTTACATGTTTGGGTAATTTGGCCCACCTGCACCTTCTGGCGTCACCCAAGTGATGTTTTGTGCCGGGTCCTTAATGTCACAGGTCTTGCAATGCAGGCAGTTTTGGCTATTGATTTGAAAGTTATGCTCCCCTTCCTGCTCAACAACTTCATACACTCCTGCTGGGCAGTATCTTTGAGCAGGTTCATCAAACTTGGGTAAGTTCGATCGAATCGGTGTATCGAGGTCTTTCAGTTGTAAGTGACACGGTTGGTCTTCTTCATGGTTAGTATTGGATAAAAACACTGAAGACAAACGATCAAAGCTTAATAAACCATCAGGCTTAGGGTAACTTGGTTTAGCATGGTCTGCAGCCGGTTCAAGGGTTGCATAATCTGGGGTTTCATCCTTAAAGGTAAAGGGTAGCCCCCCTGAAAATAGGTTTTGATCAAGCCAGTTGTAAGCGCCACCCCAAAATGTGCCTAAGCTGTGCATTACAGGGACAAAATTACGTGCTTGCTTAAGCTCTTTACCTAAACTCGATTGCGCGACTCTGTCATTGAATACCTGCAAATCTCTTTGTTCCGTTAACAGGTTTTCTAACACTGTATCGGCGGCTAATATGCCACTTTTCATTGCTGTGTGAGTACCTTTAATTTTTGCAGGGTTAAGGGTACCTGCATCACAACCGATGAGTAGCCCACCAGGGAAAGACATTTTAGGCAAAGATGCCCAGCCTCCTTTAGCAATAGCACGAGCACCATAGGCGACGCGTTTGGCTCCTTGTAAGTGCTGAGCAATTAATGGGTGATGTTTATAGCGCTGGAATTCTTCATAAGGGCTAAGGTGTGGGTTTTTGTAGTTTAAGTCGACAATCAACCCAACCACTACTTGGTTATTTTCTAAGTGATATAAAAAGCCACCACCGCCCGCTTCTTTACTTAAGGGCCAGCCAGCCGTATGTATTACAGTGCCTGGTTTACTGTTCTCGGCAGGCACATCCCATAGCTCTTTAATGCCTAGGCCATAATGTTGCACAGCAGAATCTTTGTCGAGTTCATAACGCGCCATCAGCTCTTTACCAAGGTGGCCACGGCACCCCTCGGCAAATAAAGTGTATTTGGCCTTTAAAATCATGCCTGGCATGTAGCCGTCTTTCTCTGAACCGTCTGCCCCTACCCCCATATCGCCGGTGATAATACCTTCAACTTCACCGGCTTCATTATAGGCAATTTGGGCTGCTGCGAATCCTGGGAATACTTCTACCCCCAAGCCCTCAGCTTGTTCAGCAAGCCAACGAGTTAAATTACCCAGGCTAATAATATAGTTGCCTTCATTATGAAGAGTTTTTGGCACCATCCAGTTCGCCATTTGTTTGCTGCTTTGTTCGGACGATAACCAGTGCAACTGGTCGCTGTTAACTTGTGTGGTTAAAGGCGCACCCATTGCTTGCCAATCTGGAAAGAGTTCTGCCAAGGCGGTGGTTTCCACTACGGCACCAGATAAAATATGGGCGCCAATTTCTGAACCTTTTTCCACCAAGCAGACACTAATTTCTTGTTCGTTTTGTTGCGCTTTTTGCATGATACGACATGCAGCTGATAGCCCCGCAGGTCCACCACCTACAATGACTACATCAAACTCCATTACTTCTCTGTCTATCATAACAATGTACTCCGTTCTTATTTTTTCTTTTAATCTCGTGCAAAGCTCGCTGCATTCAATTGTGTTACCGAATTTTGGCCTTCTTCAATAGCAAGAATGAAGCCCTGTACTCTGGATAAAACATGATCACAATAAAAGTCTGCTGAATGTGTCCAAGAAGTTTTTTGACCATCATGCAATAGCTTTGAAGACTGAGCCGCAAATTGTCCTCTTACTTGCAACCATGCACCTATGTAGTAGCCCATTGCCATCATGTAAGCATAAGCAGATGCAGTACCTAATACCGCATTATCTTTCATTGCCAGTAAACAGTTTTGTGTCGCTTGTTGAATGTGGTCATCATAAGCCAGCACTTTTTTAGCATTATTGGAAACACCAGAATCAATATAGCTTTCAAGTTCAGCTTTAATTTCAGCCAATAGTTCAAACATAGCTGCGCCTTGATCAAAAGCAAGTTTACGACCAATCAAGTCAATGGCTTGAATGCCATTTGTACCTTCGTAAATAGGTAAAATACGGGCATCCCGTGCATGTTGCGCTACGCCGGTTTCCTCAATAAAGCCCATGCCCCCATGCACTTGAATAGCCAAAGAAGTGACTTCTTGAGCCTGCTCAGTGATCCAGCCTTTAACAATTGGAGTCAGCAAAGCGGTACGACGACTGGCCGCCTTCTGCGCTTCCCCTTCTGTTTTACTTGATAAATCGTTTTCAACTGCGGCGACATAGATCAGCGAACGCATGGCATCAATCTGAGACTTCATGACCATCAGCATGCGTAACACATCAGGGTGCTCTATAATTGCTGCACGCTCTGATTGATCAGCACGCATACCTTGTTTTCGTTCGTGAGCATAGACCAGTGCTTGTTGGTAAGCGCGCTCAGAGATGGCTAAGCCTTGTAAGCCTACCCCTTGGCGAGCGTTGTTCATCATGGTAAACATTGCCTTGATACCTTGGTGCTTTTCACCCACCAAATAACCAACGGCCCCATCCTTATCACCAAAACTCATGACACAAGTGGGTGATGCATGAATCCCCATTTTGTGTTCTACAGACACAACCTGAACATCATTTTTCTCTGCGGGCTGTTGATTTTCATCAAGTAGGAACTTAGGAACTAAAAACAAAGAAATCCCTTTTACACCTGCTGGCGCATCAGGTAAGCGGGCCAATACCAAATGAATGATGTTGTCACTCATTTGGTGATCACCCCAAGTAATAAAGATTTTCTGACCCTTGATTTTAAAGTGATCGCCTTCTTCAAAAGCTTTACAAGCAATTGCAGCTAAATCCGAACCCGCATTGGGTTCCGTGAGGTTCATTGTGCCAGTCCACTCGCCAGATAACATTTTTGGCAGGTAAGTTTCTTTTAGTTCATGACTGGCATGGGATTCTATGGCTTCGATTGCTCCTTGGCTTAATAAAGGACATAGGGACAATGCAAGGTTAGCAGATTGAACGCCTTCGTTCACGGCCGTTGCCAAGCTGGATGGTAAGCCTTGCCCACCGTATTCAGGAGAGCCTGCTAGGGCCAACCAGCCACCTTGAGCGTAAGTCTGAAATGCTTCTTTGAAACCTTTCGCTTCATATACTTCCCCCTTCTCAACACGACTACCTTGCTGGTCGCCACTGCTATTAATGGGAGCAAATTCTTGTTCTGTCAGTTTGCCAGCTTCAGATAAAATGGCTTCGATGAGATCTTGGCTAAGCTCTTCTTCGTAGAAGGGATCAAGGCGATCAAATTTGGCAATCGCTTGAAGGCTAAATTGAATATCGTTCTGTGGGTAATGGTACTCGCTCATTTTATTATTCTCCAGTGATTATCCGAGCGGATGATTCACTATAGAATCGTAAAATATGCGCTGTGTCTCAATAACAAAAGGAGGCTAAATTTCTAACAAATACACTCACTAGCGGGTTCAAGTGCCATGCAGACTAGGTTTCTGTTTTGATAATAACTTATATTTTCAATCAGAAGCTGCCCTGTTTACCACCAACTTAATCATTAAGCGCTATGTTGGCCAAGCGGGTCCATTTCTACTTTTTTAAGATACTCATCACTTTTGCGGTATTCCCCTGGTGTCATTCCAGTCCACTTTTTAAAGGAACGGAAAAAAGCACTAGGTTCGTCAAATCCCATTAGACTGGCAATATCATTAATACTTAACCTTGGTACATTCATATAGGTGATAGCCGCTTCTTTGCGAGATTCATCTTTAATTTGCTGATAAGAGGTGGATTCTTCACTCAGTCTTCTACGGAGGGTAGATACACTCATATTCAAACTAGAGGCGACTTCATCGGCACTGGGCATTTCACGCGAAAAATCTTTGCCTAAAATGGCTATAACACGTGATTTCAAACTGTTATCGTTTTGTACCATCACCAGTAATTGATAAGGGGCTGTTTTGAGAAAGCTGCGAAGAGTGTCTTCAGTCTGTACCACAGGCATTTCAAGATAACTGGCTGGAAAAACCAGCGCATTGGCGTGTTGGTTAAACTTTACTTCCGATTGAAAGAGGGTTTTATCGTACTCTATGTCATGAGGGCGGCTGGTCGTAAAATACGCTGCTTTAAGGGTTAATCTGCGACCTATTAACCAACAAATAAAGTGGTGCCACATGGACAAGGTGGTTCTTAGGCGCTCGTTTGACTCTGTTTTCAACAAAGAGGTTATTTCTGCTTGAGCGGCGCTAACCGGAGCAAATGTAACGAGGGCAAAACGCCCTTTTTTAATCAGTACGGGTTTTATTTTAGGTCCACGGCAGATTTCATAAAAATCACTACAACGATGCAAAGCATGGCCTAACGATGGAGCATGAATGATACTTAGACACATCATTCTAAATGCACCATTTGGCATTTTACCGCCACTTAACATACCAAAAGACTCATCTTGCATTAACCACATGATCTTCTGATACAGCATGCCATATTCATAAGCCGGAAACTGTTCCGACTCTTCAACTAATGCAGGGTCAATGTCGACGCTGTGTAAAATATCTTGGCTATTGAGCCCGTGGTTTTCCGCGGATTTCAAAAGATATCGAACGCTAGACATTGGAACAGAGGTAGTTAAATTCATAAAAACTGCTTAATTAAATGAGTGTGTGTATTGTCTATACTCGCCATCCGGCTATCCAGACGTAAGCAAGTTAGAGATTTTATGTATTTATCTTAAGGATTTTTAAGCATAAAAAAAGACTGCAGAGCAGCCTTTTTTATTAGTAACAACAAACTACTGTTGTTCAGTAAACGCCGACAGCAAATCGTCCATGGTCAGTTCATCTGACTCACTAGACTGTTTTGTGGTCGAGGTGCTTTGCACCGGTTGTTTGTTTTCTTCAGTCTCTTTTTTAGGTGCTTCAAAAACAAAACGACGTGGCCTTACTGGCGCAGCTTCTTGTTCTTGCTCAGGCAATAAGCCCAGTCTTTCTAATTTACGATGCGCTTGCTCTTTACGAGTTTTAGCTTTTTTAGCTGCAAATTTACGCAAAGACGATGACTTACGAGCTTTATTTTGCTCTTTCATCATTTCTTTAGAACCGGTTTTTCCAAGCTTTCCGCGCATGGTGCGTGATTTTTTCAAACGAGCCATAATTTCCTCTCTTGTGCGCGGGCATTGTATCAGTCAATGCTAGCAAGTTCATCTGTTAAACTGAGCAATCAAATGATTAAATAGCACTAAAGAGTGAATTTAACAAAGAGAAAATACCATGATACGGTTTTTGAGCGCCAGCCTCATCAGTTTGCTTGCGATGAGCGCTTACGCTGAGTGCCCAGATCTTGAAGCACGACAAACAGCAAATAAAATTGTCACCAGCCAATATAATGGTAAGGTGTTTCGAGCCGCCCTTGTCTTAAAAAAGCATTTACCGAGTAAAAGAAAAGAGGTCGCTACCTATATACAGATAAACGACCTCTATTATACGGTTTTCTTATTAATTGATACTCAGTGTAACGGGCAAATTATCAAGCGCACAAAAGGAAAGTACTAACTTTCTTTGTTATTGTGCTTATCTTGAGTTTGGTTGTCTTGGTCATCACTTTCCTCGTCTTCTTCATCTTCGTCATCACCCAATTTGGAAATTTCTTCTAAGCGATCAATCACACGAGCAGATAAAGAGCCTTCAGGATACTGACCTTCTTCATCGAGTTGACCTGGCTCAATACCGGTCAAAAGATGTAAAGCTTCATCCGCCGTCGAGATGGCATAAATATGGAATTGCCCTTCTTTAACAGCAGCAATAATTTCGTCATTGAGCATCAGGTTATTGGCATTGGACTTTGGAATAATTACTCCTTGTTGGCCAGTTAAACCGCGGGCTTGGCAGACATTAAAGAAACCTTCAATTTTTTCATTCACGCCACCAATGGCTTGAACTTCGCCGTATTGGTTCAAAGAGCCTGTAATGGCTAGGTCTTGTCGCAAGGGAACTTGAATTAAGGCAGACAATAAGCAACAAAGCTCTGCGGTAGAAGCGCTGTCACCGTCCACATAACCATAACTCTGCTCCATGGCAATAGAGGCAGAAATGTCCAGTGGAAAACGCTGAGCGTACTTGTTACCTAGATAGCCGGATAAGATCAGAACCCCTTTTGAGTGAATGTTTTGCCCTAAGTTGGATTCTCTTTCAATGTCGATGATTCCTTTGCCACCAGGGTAAACCGTTGTGGAAATACGTGCTGGAGCGCCAAAGCTACTGTCGCCAATTTGCATCACCGTGAGTCCATTAATTTTACCCACTGCAAGACCATCACTTTCTAATAGCACAGTACCTTCTAAGATCTCTTCTATGATCTTTTCACTTACTCGCCCCGTACGGTGCTTTTTGGCCGTCAGCGCTCGTTTTATGTGGACTTGTGTAATTTGTTCATCTTTTGCCATTTGACGAACAAAATCTGCTTCACCAAGGAGCTCAAATACATCACCAATTTTAGCGGCCATTTCTCTTTGATGCTCGGCCAAACGGCTACTGTATTCAATCAAAGAAGCCACACCATCACGGGTAACATTGGCGTATTCTTCTTTATCAACTCGATCTTTCATGAGTCGAGCGAAAGCCAGCTCTGAATCTTTGTTACGCTTTAAGGTGTCATCAAAGTCAACCAATACCCGAAACATCTCTTGAAAATCTGGATCGGCATCTTGAAGTAAATAATAAATATCTCTTGAGCCTATTAGGATCACTTTGACTTGCAATGGCAGATCTTGCGGCGACAGGGTCATGGTGCTCATTAAGCCCATGTCCGCATAAGGGTGCTCTATTTTAAGATGTTTATTTTTGAGAGCTCGCTTCAATGCTTCCCATAAGTAATGGTCTGTCAGCAGCTTTTCAGCATCTAGAATCAAGTAGCCACCATTTGCTCTGTGCAAACTGCCAGAACGAATAAGGCGATAGCTTGTAATGAGCATACCTTGATCACTACTGTGCTCTACATGTCCAAATAAATTACGGTAAGTTGGATGGGGCTCATAAACAACAGGCTGACCTCCATCTTCTTGATGAGTGGCCGCAATGTTTGGCAGATAAAGTTCTTCGTATAGCTGACGACGACCGATCTCATCGCGATTTTCTGATGCCTTATCGTCCCCCATCTGATCAATAATGACTTTATCAAGGTCTTCCCGCATCGCAGTTAAGAAGGCACTGATTTCAGTGTTGTCTTGATACTTATCAAATAAGCCAGCCATTAAAGGGCCTAATGCTTCTTCTACGGTATCTTTATTTAGCTGGCGAATTTGCTCATAAGTAGCACGCTTCCACTGAGGTAAGCTAAGCAGTTCTTCATTGAGCAAACTTTCAAGAGTTGAAACCCCTTCTTGAAAGGCATCTCTTTCTTCATCACTTAGGGCAGCAAATTCACTTTCCTCAAGAGCCTTGCCCTCCTTCATAGGAGCAAAACTGACTGATGAGGCATCACGGAACATCGCCACACCAATTTTCACAGATACTCGTTCTACTTTATTGATAGCGGCTTCATATTGCTCATTGAAAGCTCTATCAATCACTCCTTTTTGTTGCTGGTAAGAGGTATTTTCAAAGGCCGCTGGGAAAGTTACCATTAATCCGTCGATTAAAGTGCGTATTTCATTTTCGAAAATGCTGGCATGACCAGGTTGAAACTCAAGCGCTTTAGGACGATGGGACTCAGTGAAATTATTAACATAAACCCATTCATTTGGCGCAGTATTGCGCTTCGCTTCACTTTTCAGGTAGTTCATCACGTATGAAGAGCGGCCGGTTCCAGAGTCGCCCATAGCATACACGTTATAACCGGGGCGCTGCATAGCAACACCAAATTGAATGGCTTCTACAGCACGTTCTTGGCCAAGGATGCCGCTTAAAGGTTCGATGTCGTTTAAGGTATCAAAAGGTAGGTGATTACTGGGAACTTTCGCGGCAAGGGCTGCGTATGGGAGAGCTTTAACCATACTAGACATAAATACTTCCTTCTAGAATTCGTCGGTACGCTTATACCGAACCAACAACGTTTAATTGTACGTTGTTTTATATATATTTTTTTAGATTAGCACTGACTGATAGCTAAGCGCCAGAAGTAAATTCTAGCGCTAGTTCAAGCTTTTTTACGAAACAACCGCCAATCTATTATGTGGATCAACTTTTGGGCAAAGGCGATGAAAGTTGGCAGCGGTGGTAGCAACCAGCTCTTCATAGCGTACGCCTTTAATATCTGCCACAAATTGCGCCACGTCTTTTACGTATTTGGGCTCATTTTTTTTGCCTCTATGGGGAACTGGAGCCAAGTAAGGGGAATCTGTTTCGATTAATAACGCGTCTAATGGCAACTTTTGAACCGTTTCTCTTAACTCTTGAGCTGTTTTGAATGTCACAATACCGGAAATAGAAATCATATAGTTTAAATCCAGCGCCGCCTTAGCCATCTGATAGTCTTCGGTAAAGCAGTGCAACACACCAGCACTACTAGTATTACCGTGCTCGCGGATTAAAGACAGAGTATCTTGTTTAGCCTGACGGGTATGGACGATAACAGGCATATTAAGCTGACCCGCCGCACTTAAATGAAGTGCAAAGCTTTCTTGCTGAGCCAGGTGCACCGACTTATCGTCTTCATAAAAGTAATCTAAACCTGTTTCACCAATTGCGACAACTTTATCTTTTTGAGCATGCTCAACTAACTTATCTTGATTTTTTAACAAACCCTCTTTGTGTAAAGGATGGACACCAGAGCTAGCAAACACACCGTCTCTTTGGGTATAACTGTGCAGTAAGTCCATATCTTTCAAATCAACACTGATACTCAAGATCTGTTCTACACCTTGGCCTACCGCTGCGTTTATTGCAGCTTGTAAATTGCCATCATAAGGCTCTAAATCCAGCATATTTAAGTGGCAGTGTGTATCAATTAACATAACTATTTACCATTGGTTTAATTCGTGTATCAGTTGAATATGGGGGTTCAAATTGGTTTTTTGAAGGTCTTGCTTCAATTTTTGTATGGCGTCATAACGTTGCATTAAAGCTCTTACGGACATCTTAGTCATCATTGCCTGAAAAACCTCTGACAAAGTAGGGTCTAATGGTGCCCCCGTAGTATGTAAAAGAGCACCATGAAGTATGGCTAATAAACCATCACAATAGTCAGCAATTGTTTTGCTATCGCATTTTTTAACAACCTCCTCCACTGAAGTATTGCCTTGCAGGAAGTTCGTTAGATTAATGAGTAACTGGGAATAAAGCTCAACTTTATTTGCCTTTTGCAAGGCCAGCAGTTGATAAGGTTGGGTCGTTAACCAAAATAAGGTTCGAATCTCTGCTTGATCAGACTGGTTGATCAACCAGTTTTCAACCTCTTGTCTACTCGGAGTGGGTAGATTAACCAATAAACAACGGCTCCGTATGGTCGCCAGTAAGGTGCTAGAATAAGACGTCGTTAAAATAAAGTAGGTGTTGTCTGCAGGCTCTTCTAAGGCTTTAAGTACGGCGTTCGAAGCGTTGATATTCATGTTATGAGCACAGCTAATTAAAACAACTTTACTATGCCCTACTTGCGCTTTTTGGTTGATTTTACGCACCAAATCGCGAATGTTATCGACTTTTATAGCGCCCTCTTCACCATTTAAATAATGAAAGTCTGGGTGACTCATTGCCATCATTAGCTGGCAGGAATGACACTGGCCACACGCTTTGGCTGCATTTTGGCACATTAAATCCGCAGCCACATGCTGAGCCAAAATTTCTTGCCCCACTCCTTGAGCACCCGTCACTAAGAGAGCATGGGATAAGCTCGAATTGTGTTTAAGAGCTTGTATTTGCTGTATTGAAGCATGCAACCAAGGGGCAAGATTATCCATAGCTACCTCTCATCCCAAACGTGTCGTAACAGAGCCAATTCTTTGCTAATGGCCCCTTTGACTTCGTCAATGCTCTGGGTCGCGTCAATGATTTTGAAACGTTCTTCTGACTGCTTTGCGAGTGTTAAAAAGCCTTGTCGGACCGTTTCATGAAAAGCAACACTTTCATCATCCAAACGATCAGATTGATTACGCTGAGCAACTCGCTGCTGACCAACTGACACTGGTACGTCTAGCAAAAATGTAGCATCTGGCAAAAAGTCCGTCACAATATGATGGGTCAAAGTATCTAGTAAACTTGTATCAATCCCCCGCCCACCGCCTTGGTATACATAAGTTGAATCAATGAAACGGTCGCTAATCACCCACTGGCCCTTTTCTAAGGCAGGTATGATGGTTTGAGTTAAATGTTGAGCTCTCGCTGCAAACACCAATAACAGCTCGGTCATCTCTGCTACGGGTTCCGCTCTTTTAGTTAGCACAAGTTCGCGAATTTCTTCTGCTAATGGGGTACCACCAGGCTCACGGGTAATAAGAAAAGGGATATTCTGAGCTGTAAGCCAGGTTTCCATGTGCTCTAAGGCAGTGGACTTACCACTGCCCTCACCACCTTCTAATGAGATAAATTTGCCTTTCATGTTGGTTTCTTCTTATTCCGCTTTAGGGCTTGAACGATAGTCCGAACGCCTTTTATATTGATATTTGGCCACAGCTTGATTGTGCTGCTTTAACGTATTGGAGAACGCATGAGAGCCATCGCCTTTGGCAACAAAATACAAGGCCTTAGTTTCACCAGGATTCAGAGCTGCTGCAATGGCTTCTTTCCCTACATTTGCAATAGGTGTTGGTGGCAACCCAAACACTCGGTAGGTATTGTAAGGCGAATCATGCCTTAAGCCTTTACGAGTTAAATTGCCGTTGAAGTCATCACCAAGCCCATAAATAACAGTTGGGTCGGTTTGTAGACGCATTCTTTTTTCTAAACGGCTAATAAACACGCGGGCTATGAGCGGCCTTTCTGATGCCACACCCGTTTCTTTTTCTACAATTGAAGCCATGATTAGCGCTTCATAAGGTGACTCATAGGGAAGCTCTTTGGCTTTCTCTTGCCAGAGTTCAGTCAATACTTGTTGCTGCATTTTATAAGCACGTAGCAGAATATCTTGGTCTGTATCACCGTCATGGTAGCGATATGTGTTGGCGAAAAACACACCCTCGGCATTGTTAACATCCAGTTCTAATTTAGCAGCAATCTGCTCGTTATTCAGATCGGTCAAGGTCATTTCAATATTACCTCTGGCCGCCAATAAGTTAATGAATTCTTGAGTCGTCTTACCTTCCAACAAGGTGACTGAGTAAAAAATCGATTTACCGGAATTAATCAGTGCCATGACGTCAAACACGTTCATGCCTGGCTCTAGTTGGTACTCTCCAACCTTAGGGACGAGTGTGGGATCTAAACGGCTCACAATTCGTGTTAATTGTGGGTATTCAATAATTTTTTGATCTTGAAGTTTTTGACCTATTTTAATGGAGCTGTCCCCCGCTTCGACTCGAAACACTGCATCTTGGGAGAGGTTAATGGGCTTTGAAAGATAATGATAAATTACCGCAACCAAGATGGCAGATAACGTAATGGCCAATACACTGGCTTTTAACAGCCAATTTAGTAGTCTCATAAAGTGTCCTAATAAAGTAATGATATTAGTTGCTGTGTTTGAACAGGGTTAGAGTATGCTTTTTCTTGAAACTGCTTAACAGGAACAATGCGCATCAAACTATTGGTAATGAAAATTTCATCTGCAGCTTTTAAATCCGTTAGTTTAAAGCATCCTTGGTGTACTGAGAAAAGCGTTTGCTGATTAATAACGGATTCTCGAACGGTCCCTTTCACCCCTGAAAACTCCAAGCTTGGGGTGAAGAGCACTCCGTCTTTGAACCAAAATATATTACTTTGAATACACTCTATAACGTTGCCTTCCTGAGTAAGCATAACGGCCTCAAAGTAAGGTTCAACAAGTGCTTGTTTAGCAAGAATGTTCTCAAGTTTGTTGAGGTGTTTTAACCCCGCCGTATAGGGATTTTCACTGATAGGCACATTGGACACCGTGAGACTGACACCATTCTCTTGGATATCACGATAATCTGGACTTTCTAACACCCCAATAATGATATTGTGATGGCAGTTGGAAGGAGGTAAATAGCCTCTCCCCCCTTCGCCACGGGTGACCATAATCTTAATAACTTTTGGCTTATCAGAAAGAGTGAGAATTAGTTCATCAAGAAACGTTTGCAGCTGTTGCTTCTGTTGATCAGAAAAAGCCATTGCCAATCTTTCAAGGCCCAAAAACAAACGTTTTAAATGGGCATTAAGATTGTTTAGGTGCCCATGTTGATAAGCAAGGGTTTCAAATAACCCATCACCATATGCCAGCCCTCTATCTGCCACTGAAATTTGGCAAGAAGGCTGATAATTCACATACCAAGACATAAAATTACTGCTTAATTAAATACGACAGATGATACCCGAAAAGCGTAACTGCTGACAGGCTAAGAGCGAAGAGAATATTAAAGAAATAAACAAAGAAATGGCGTCCCATAGGGGGTTCGAACCCCTGTTACCGCCGTGAAAGGGCGGTGTCCTAGG
>NZ_BAAGVX010000002.1:0-90749 GCF_054780655.1 Marinomonas epiphytica | reverse complement strand
TGCTCTATCGCTAGTATCAGAGTAAGCGGTCATCTCAAAAGAGATTGGCGTCCCATAGGGGGTTCGAACCCCTGTTACCGCCGTGAAAGGGCGGTGTCCTAGGCCTCTAGACGAATGGGACACATATTTCTTTATATCAATTGATACAAAGAATGGAGCGGGAAACGAGGCTCGAACTCGCGACCCCAACCTTGGCAAGGTTGTGCTCTACCACTGAGCTATTCCCGCAAAACACTTTAGCTTGCCACCCTGCTCTATCGCTAGTATCAGAGTAAGCGGTCATCTCAAAAGAGATTGGCGTCCCATAGGGGGTTCGAACCCCTGTTACCGCCGTGAAAGGGCGGTGTCCTAGGCCTCTAGACGAATGGGACACATAGTTCTTTATATCAATTGATACAAAGAATGGAGCGGGAAACGAGGCTCGAACTCGCGACCCCAACCTTGGCAAGGTTGTGCTCTACCACTGAGCTATTCCCGCAAATTTATTGCAAAGTTACACTAACAATCTAGACGAACAAGCCACCTCTATGAAAAGATGGCGTCCCATAGGGGGTTCGAACCCCTGTTACCGCCGTGAAAGGGCGGTGTCCTAGGCCTCTAGACGAATGGGACAACATAAACGCCTTGCTGTGTAAGCGGGTGCGTATATTACTGTTACTAATCTGAAAATCAACATATTTTTTAAATTATTTTACATCGAACCCCAAAAACTTACTTAAAAATCAATAGAATTGGAGAATCACATGATGAAGAAGAAACTGATCATCCTCTTGGCAGGAGCTTCTGCTTTAATAGCTGGTTGCACAACCACCCACTACATAAACATAGTGCCTGAAGTAAGTGTTGAAAATCAGCAGCTATCAAATAACCAAGTGATACAGGTCAGTGTGAATAGCGATTTAGGTAATCAAGTGGGCGAAATCAACACTGGCTTAAAAGAACACGCAAAAATCTTCACCGCCAATGATTATCAGACTTCTATTCGCCAAGGCATATTACAAGGCTTGAAAGAGCAAGGCTTTACTCCTGACCAAGGACTTTTACCTGCCTCTTCTATCGACATTAGTATCACCAAAATGCATTACGTCACTAAGGTAGAGACACTTAAGACCGTTGCCACCTTAGATTTTGAGTTAAAAGCCACCACCCAATCCAAAGGACAAACTTATACAGCCAACTTTGGTTCTCAAAAAATTACTGAGTATGGCACCATGCCTTATCAGAAAACGATTGAAGCGGATATGAATGAGCTGGTGACACAAACAGTTAACCGCTTATTAAAAGACCCGAACATACTGACTTTGTTAAAATAAGTGTAAATAGCGGGTATTTTTGCAGCGACCTAATGTTGCTGCAAAAAACCGCTCCCACAAGGGTGGGCTAAGGTGTAAACTGAATTTTTATTTGCCGAACATAGAAGGACACATGGAGCCAATACGCAAATCCAATAAATTAGCCAATATCTGTTATGAAATTCGCGGCCCGGTTTTAAAAGAGGCCATGCGTATGGAGGATGAAGGTCAACGCATCTTAAAACTTAATATTGGTAACCCTGCCCCATTCGGCTTTAAAGCCCCCGATGAAATCCTGGTTGATGTAATCCGTAATCTACCTAGTGCGCAGGGCTACTGTGAATCAAAAGGGTTGTTTTCCGCGCGAAAAGCAGTGATGCAAAAATATCAGGCCATGGGCATTCGAAATGCAGACGTAAACAACGTTTGGATGGGAAATGGCGTCAGTGAGCTGATCGTCATGGCTATGCAAGGCCTATTGAATGACGGCGATGAAATATTGATCCCAGCACCAGATTACCCATTATGGACTGCTGCGGCCACCTTATCAGGTGGCTATGTTAAGCATTATCTGTGTGACGAAGAAGCTGGCTGGCAACCTGACATTAAAGACATAAGAGCTAAAATTTCTAACAAAACGAAGGCCCTCGTCATTATTAACCCGAACAACCCCACGGGAGCGGTATACAGTAAAAAAGTATTAGAGCAATTAGTTGATCTAGCTGAAGAGCACAACCTCGTACTCTTTTCTGATGAGATTTATGATCAGATTCTTTATGATGAAGCCCAGCACATCCCGACAGCGACACTAACAGAAGGCAGAGTGCCCTGCTTTACGTTTGGCGGTTTATCTAAAGTATACCGCACCGCTGGCTTTCGGTCTGGGTGGATGATTGCAACAGGCAACTTAAGTCAGGTTCAGGACTATATTGAAGGCATCGACATTCTTAGCTCAATGCGCTTATGCGCTAATGTACCAGCCCAACATGCTGTACAGACCGCGTTAGGAGGCTACCAGACCATTAATGAGCTTACCGCACCTTCTGGCCGCTTGTACGAACAACGCAAGGTTGCCTGGGAGGCTCTTGATGCTATGCCAGGGGTTCATTGCCACAAGCCTGAAGGGGCTTTATACCTGTTTCCACGGTTAGACCCCAAGATGTACAAGATTCAAAACGACATGGATCTCGTTCTTAAGTTTTTACAAGAAGAAAAAGTCTTGATCGTTCAAGGTACGGGGTTTAACTGGCCGACTCCAGATCATGTTCGCTTTGTCTTTCTACCTCATGTGGAAGATCTTGCCCCGGCTATGGAACGTTTCGACGCCTTTTTAGCCCGTTTAAGAAGACGCTAATTTCCTTTTTTTAGCGCTTGTATTTACGACATTTACCCATAATATGCTCCTTAGTATTCACTTAGGAGCATACAAATGCGTATTTTACTTTTCATTTTAACCAACTTAGCAGTCATGGTGGTGGCGGGCATTGTGCTTAGCTTATTAGGTGTTAATGGCTACATGACCAGCCAAGGGCTCAACTTCACCTCACTGCTCATTTTTTGCGGGGTATTCGGCTTTACTGGTAGTTTCATCTCTTTATTTATGTCTAAGTTTATGGCGAAAAGAGGTTCTGGAGCCGTTGTCATTGAGCAACCAAGAAATCATAAAGAGGTTTGGCTGTTAGATACGGTTAAAGAGCTGTCTGATCAAGCCGGAATTGCCATGCCTGAAGTGGCCATCTTCCCGTCTCATGACGCTAACGCTTTCGCCACAGGCTGGAATAAGAACGCAGCACTTGTTGCGGTTTCAAGCGGCATGCTAGAACGCTTTCCACCTGATGAGATTAAAGCAGTACTTGCCCATGAAATCGGTCATGTTGCTAATGGCGACATGGTTACCCTGTCGTTGGTTCAAGGTGTAGTAAACACCTTTGTCATGTTTTTTGCCCGAATTGCCGCCTATGCAGTGGATCAGTTTTTACGCAAAGACGATAACGAAGGGTCAGTTGGCTTTGGTTACTACATCGCCACCTTTGTATTTGAAATCTTATTTGGCATTTTGGCTTCGATGATTGTTATGTGGTTTTCAAGACGACGTGAATTCAAAGCCGATGAAGCCGGCGCTAGGTTCGCAGGCAAGGGCGCCATGATCGCTGCGCTTGCAAGGCTCCAACAAGAGCACGAAGAAAGCAGAATGCCTGACTCCATGCTAGCATTTGGTATTCGCAGCGGTAAGCGCCCCACACTTGGCGAGCTATTTTCTAGCCACCCACCTATTAATGACCGCATAAAAGCTCTACAAAGCTTATAAACTAAAAAGCCCCTAACGGTGTACGCTAGGGGCTTAGCATCGGCAAATTTAAAATATAACCTAACGAATCCTGTTACGTTGAGTCTCTAATATATAAGCCGTTAATGGTATCACCAATTCTTTGCCGATCTCTGAGAAGCTCACACCATAAACATAGAAAAAATCGGCTCCCATGCGATTTAAGAAGTCACTTTCCACCAGCGACGACTGCAGATCTTCTAACATCTCGATGTTTTGGGATTTAATTTCACAGTTGGTTTTAATAACGTGGTTGAAATCCCCTATGCGTAAATTGAAGGCGATCTCCATACTGTCGCCTACCACCCCAAAATCTTCTTTTGAAACTAACCTTGCTCCTCCCATACTCAGATCCACCACAATGCCGATATTTGAATCTGGAATGGTGTTTTCACTTTCATTGGGCTCGAGATTACAGACTAAATAGGTTTCCACCCTGACGGTTTGACGCACAGTGGAAGTCTCAACATACTCGGGGTAAGCAATATGAAGGTGAGCGGCAGGCTCTAAATAACTCTTAGCCACTTTACTTGCGAAAGCACAAACTTGCGTAGACAGCATAAGGCGGACATTTACCAACTGGCTTTCCCGCACTAAAATATTTTTACCTTTAACTTTTGGGCAAGATAAGATGAGCGATGACCCAGGAATCCCCCCCAATACTTTTACCATATGCCGCCCAGGGGGCGAAATAAACTCTAGCTGCACTGCAGTCCCCATTGGAACATCAAGCTCACTTAGGTCAACCTGTTTAACACCTGCCATAGTATTCCTAATAATTATTTAACGTTAAAGCCTAACTCTTTCATTTTTATGCTCACTCCTTGCCGCAATCCTGAAATGGATACGGTATTTAGCTCATCCCTTTCAACATAGTTTTTTCTTAACCAATCAAATATAGTTGAAGAGGCATGATGCCGATACTGGTATCGCATTCTAGCATCATCTCTCGCTACATCATAAATACCATGAATAGCTCGCGCCACAAGTTCTTCATTAAATTCACTTCCAAGCAAGTAGAGCTGCTCAACCCAGCCTTGGCTAACCGCCTCATTGAGAGTGAAACGCTCTGTCGTAACAGCTAAGTAATCACATAGAGCTTGGTAAACCATCCAAGTCCCCTTCTCACGTCCTTGCTTGCTGTAACCAGCAATGTGGGGGGTTGCTATGTCGACTTTCGACATTAATTCTGCATTGATATTAGGTTCATCTTGCCAGACATCAAACACCAGGTTTAGCTTTCCAGAACGTTTTCCATACTCTGCAAGTAGCGCCTCTTCGTTGATAACCCCCCCTCTTCCGGCACTAATAAGAGTTCCATTGGCTGGCAAACTTGCCAGCAACTTAGAATCGACCATATGAGAGGTTGGAAAAGCCCCACTTCGTGTTAACGGGGCATGTAAAGACACAATATCACATGTAAAAACGTCTTCCAGACTGGTTTGGTTGGCTTCTTCTCTACAGTTTATTAGGGGATCATACACCTTCACATCACAGCCTAATGCCGCAAATCTCTTATAGACACTGCGCCCGACATTACCATAACCAACAATGCCAATTGTTTTACCCAACCAGCAACATTGCTTAGTGAAATATAAATAACTCAATGCACTAAATACATAATCGGCAACCGCCTGAGCATTACAGCCAGGAGCGCTTGCGAAAGCGATGTTTTGACTGGCGAGATAGTCTAGGTCAATATGATCAACTCCGATGGTGGCACTACCAACAAACCGAATCTTAGTATTTTTTAGTAAAGCCTCATTCACCTTAGTAACAGATCGAACTAAAAGTATATCGGCATCTTTAACCTGCTCAGAACTAAGCTGTCTTCCTGGGACGAGCCTCACGTCCCCCAAATGAGAGAAGATTTTCTCTACATTTGGCATATTTTCATCGGCAACTATTTTCATATTTATTCTTCATATACGAATTAAAATCTAAATTAGGAAAATTGAGTTCAAATAAATGTTTGGCAAAGATTTCTGCTCGCTTAGGCAAACCATGGGATAAGTAGTTAGCCACCTGATGCATAACCGCCTGATGAAAAGGGGCAGGGTCATGGTCAGGTAAAGACAGGTTGTCCAAACTCACTCGAAAGTCCATGTTGGCTGACCAGTGCAACACACACTCCACCGCCTGTGGTTTGACTTCAACTTTCTCAAACGCTTGCTGCATAGCCAAGTCGCGGTTATCTTCTTCGTACCAGTAGCCGTAGTCTTCTAACAGCAAGCGCTTTTCACCAGCAATACACCAGTGACTGACCTCATGCAGAGCGCTTGAACTGTAATCTGAGCGAAAAAAAATACGGGCCGCGAGTTCACCTTTTGCTGGCAAATATAGCGGTTCATCAGCGCCGGCTATTAGGCAGGTATGATAGGCTTTAGCAAAACATTGTTGAAAAGCCTGAACTATTTGCTGGGAATGCACCCGACGTACCTCAAGTAAAACGGATACAAATTATTACATAGGTCGGTCAATAGGCGCTATAGCTAGAATAAGAATAGCGCCTTAAAGAACCCAATTAGCCCCGATAGTAATTAGCGGCTAGAAATGGCATAGAGGAAGGCTTTAGTGGGATCTGCTTGCCACGAACAAGCGCAAATAACGCCTTATTTTCTAGCATTTCTGTTTGCACATAAGCCATGATAATGGGTTGTTCCAAACTAGGGGCGAAACCACCGCTGGTTACTGTCCCTACCACGTCCCCCGACTCTAAAACAATTGAGCACCCTTCACGAACGGGCGCTTTACCTTGAACCAAGAAGCCAACACGCTTTCTAGCTGGCGTGGAACCAAATTGCGGCAAAATAACATCAGCCCCTGGGAAGCCCCCTTCACGAGCGCCATCTGTTCTGCGGATTTTCTGTATTGCCCAGCTAATGTTTGCTTCAACTGGTGTCGTGTTAAGATCAATATCGTGACCATATAAACACAAGCCCGCCTCTAAACGAAGAGAGTCTCGTGCTCCCAAGCCAATCCATTCAACTTCGGCATGCTCTAATAACGCCTCAGAGAAACGTTGTGCGTACTCATTAGGAACGGATACTTCGTAACCATCTTCTCCTGTATAACCAGAACAACTGATCCACAACTCGATGTCTTGCCACGTGAATTTCAAGCTATCCATAAACACCATGTTTGCCACATCCGGGATTAGGCGCGCAAAAACCTCACGGGCTTTAGGGCCTTGAATCGCCAACAAAGCACGATCGCTCAACTCTTGCACTTGGCAGTTTTTCAGCTGCGCTTGCAGATAAGCGATATCTTGCTGTTTACAAGCCGCATTCACAACCATGTAAATGCTATCGCCCCAGTTAGCAAACATAAGGTCATCACTGATTCCACCTTCGGGAGTTGTGAAAATACCATAACGCTGTTTATTTTCTTTCAAACCTACCACATCCACTGGTAACAATGTCTCTAGATCGTGTTTAACATTGTCACCCTTAATGATGACCTGCCCCATATGAGAGACATCAAACAAACCGACATTTGCGCGAGTCCATAAATGCTCTTTTTTTACCCCCAATGGATATTGGACTGGCATTTCATAACCGGCAAATTCAACCATGCGTGCATTTGCTGCTAGGTGCTGTTCATAAAAGGCAGTGCGCTTCATATTTCATCCAACCTTATTCGTCAGTTAAACAAGTTTTGTTTCCAATTGGAAACAGAGTAGCTAAAAACTGACTGCTTTGACAAGTGAATTAGAAAGATATTTATCTCTTTATTTCTTATGCAGTAGATAAAACTTGAACAGTTGGTCAACAACAACCTTACGGAAAATTTTTAGGTTTTCGAAAAATTTAGTTTCCAATTGGAAACTTTTTAACTATGATAGAAAAAAATCAAGGGCATTAAATGACCTTAAGTCCTTATAAGATGATCTTTTTTCATTCTTATACGAAGCGCAAAGTGCTATTATGTGCGCGACTTAATGTCTTTCATCTTTAGACATATCTGTTTAATTAAGAGGAATTAACCCATGGCCAATACCGAAGCCTTTTTCAGCCAAGTTCTTGCTGATCGTGACCCTGAACTTTTTGCCACTATTGTTGAAGAACAAGAGCGTCAAGAAGTAGGCATTGAATTGATCGCTTCTGAAAACATTACTTCTAAAGCTGTATTAGAAGCACAAGGCTCAGTACTTACCAATAAATACGCTGAAGGCTACCCTAACCGTCGTTATTACGGTGGTTGTGAAGCGGTAGATACCACTGAGCAATTGGCCATTGATCGTGCCAAAAAACTATTTAACTGTGAGTTCGCTAATGTTCAGCCACACTCAGGCGCTCAAGCTAACGGCGCAGTTATGCTAGCACTACTACAACCAGGCGATACGATTCTTGGCATGTCTTTGGATGCGGGTGGTCACTTAACTCACGGAGCGCCACCAGCACAATCTGGTAAGTGGTTTAATGCCGTACAATACCAAGTCAATCCTGATACGTTGTTGATTGACTACGATGCCATTGAAGCGCAAGCACTTGAGTGCAAGCCAAAAATGATTATTGCTGGTGGCTCTGCTATTCCACGTGTTATCGACTTTAAGCGCTTCCGTGAAATTGCTGACAAGGTAGGTGCTTACTTATTTGTTGATATGGCACACATTGCAGGCCTAGTAGCGACAGGCGCTCACCCATCTCCTCTGCCTCACGCTCACGTTGTTACCACCACAACTCACAAAACACTGCGCGGTCCACGTGGCGGAATGATCTTGACCAATGACCTAGATCTTGGCAAGAAAATCAACTCTGCTGTATTCCCAGGCTACCAGGGCGGCCCATTAATGCACGTGATTGCAGGTAAAGCTGTTGCCTTTGGCGAAGCGTTGAAACCTGAATTTGCTGAGTACATCGACCGTGTCGTTAACAATGCAAAAGTTTTGGCCGAAGTCATGATTGAACGAGGCTGCGATATTGTAACGGGTGGTACTGATAACCACTTAATGCTCGTTGACCTTCGCCCTAAAGGCCTGAAAGGTAATGTTGCCGATAAAGCTCTAGAACGCGCAGGCATTACTTGTAATAAGAACGGCATTCCTTTTGATACTGAAAAACCAATGATTACCTCAGGTATTCGTATTGGTACACCGGCTGCCACATCTCGTGGTTTTGGTGAGGAAGAATTCCGTAAAGTCGGTCACTTAATCAGTGATGTACTAGACGGTCTGGTAGAAATGCCTGAAGGCAACCCTGAAGTTGAAGCTCGCGTTCTTGCTGAAGTAAAAGAACTGTGTGCTCGCTTCCCACTTTACCGTTAAACACTAACCCAAGCATGCCAACATGCTTGGGTTTTTTCTTAAATAAAGGGAGTAAATAATGAGCTCAATTCCAGAAAACCTAAAATACGCTGAGTCTCATGAGTGGGTTCTTGATAATGGCGATGGTACGGTAACAATTGGTATTACTGACCATGCTCAAGACCTTCTTGGCGATGTGGTATACGTTGAGTTACCAGAAGTTGGCATGGATACAACGGCAACAGAACAATTTTCTTTGGTTGAATCTGTTAAAGCCGCTTCCGATATTTATGCACCAGTTTCCGGTGAAGTAGTTGAGGTTAATGAAGACCTGGACGACCAACCTGAATTGATCAACGAAGCACCTTTTGAAGGCGCTTGGATTGCAAAAATTAAATTAAGCGATCCTTCAGAGTTAGACAACTTACTAAGTGCGTCTGCATACTCTGACTCTATCGAGTAATACCCTTTAGCTACACGCACCCCTTACCTGGGGTGCGCATTCTCTGTTTTATTCTCTAGTAGGTAATGACTATGACTTCGTGTATCCGCGATTTATTGAGTAATAATGAATTTGCTGGCCGACATATTGGCCCTGACGCCGCCGAGCAAAAAACCATGTTTGAAACCATTGGCGTTCAGTCTCTTGAAGAACTGATTGAAAAAACCGTTCCGCAAGCCATTCGCCAAGCAAATTTAGATTTAACTACTCCCCCAGTTTCGGAGCAGCAAGCGTTAGTTGAACTGAAGAATATTGCCAGCAAAAACAAAGTCGCTCGCTCTTTTATTGGTATGGGCTATAACGATACTCACGTACCTGCGCCAATTCTTCGCAACCTACTAGAAAACCCTGGTTGGTACACTGCCTACACACCTTATCAACCAGAAATCTCACAAGGCCGTTTAGAAGCCTTATTAAATTTCCAACAGGTCATTATAGACCTTACTGGTATGGAAATTTCAAACGCCTCATTACTCGATGAAGCAACAGCAGCTGCTGAAGCCATGACACTGATGAAGCGTTCGAATCGTAAAAAATCAAATTTACTGTTTGTTGCTGATCATTGCTTACCACAAACGATTGATGTGGTTAAAACCCGTGCTGAACTATTAGAAATAGAAGTCATTGTCGACTCGGTTAGCAATATCGAGCAATACGATATTTTTGGCGCTATCCTTCAATATCCGGGTATCAATGGCGAAGTGACTGACCTTACTCCTGTTATTGAGAGCATTCACCAACAAAAAGCTTTGGTCAGTATCGCGGTTGATTTATTAGCTATGGTGCTATTAAAGTCACCAGGCAGCATGGGCGCAGACATTGTATTTGGTAGCGCTCAACGATTTGGTGTACCCATGGGCTTTGGTGGCCCACACGCGGCTTTCTTAGCGACTAAAGATGCTTATAAACGCTCTATGCCTGGCCGTGTTATTGGTGTGTCTAAAGATAGCCACGGTAAACCAGCATTAAGAATGGCAATGCAAACTCGTGAGCAACACATTCGTCGTGAAAAAGCCACGTCTAACATCTGTACTGCTCAAGCCCTCTTAGCCATGATGGCGGGGTTTTACGCGGTTTACCACGGACCTAAAGGGCTGACCAAAATAGCGAATCGCGTTGCCTCTTTCACCCATTTACTGGCTCAGCAATTACAACAAGCAGGCATCCGCACCAACAACCATTATTTTGATACTTTGGTACTAGAAACTGGGCCAAAAACCAATGAGCTACTTGCAAATGCCGAAGCTCAACTGATCAACTTCTATCAATATTCTGATACACAAATTTCCATTTCCCTAAGTGAGACAACCGAAATACAAGACCTTGTTGATATATGCTCTATTTTTGGCATCACAACAAGCATCGAAGCCCTTCTTACGGGTAACACGGGCTATGGTTTCGACAGCGCCATGCTACGTGAAGATGAAATCCTCACTCACCCTGTGTTTAACAGCCACCATAGTGAAACCGAATTGATGCGTTATATGCATCAGCTAGAAGTTAAAGACATTGCGCTAAACCAAAGCATGATCCCACTGGGTTCTTGCACCATGAAACTCAATGCCGCGTCTGAAATGATCCCTGTTACTTGGGCCGAATTTGGTCGCATTCATCCATTCGCACCAAACAACCAAGTTGCTGGTTATCATCAACTATTAGATGAATTGATTCAGATGCTCTCTAAAGCAACGGGCTATGATACAGTTTCTTTACAGCCTAACTCCGGTGCTCAAGGTGAGTATGCAGGCTTGATCGCCATTGACAAATATCATAAATCTCGTGGAGACAATGATCGTAACATTTGTCTAATTCCAAGTTCAGCTCACGGTACAAACCCAGCGTCTGCGGCACTAGCTGGCATGAAAGTGGTCATTGTTAAGTGCGACGAGAGCGGTAACATAGATCTTGTTGATCTGGCCGAAAAAGCTGAGAAACATGCCGCACAACTTTCTTGTATCATGGCCACTTACCCCTCTACACACGGTGTGTTTGAAGAACACATTCGCGAAGTGTGTGACATTGTGCATAAGTTTGGTGGCCAAGTTTACATTGACGGCGCAAACTTGAATGCCTTGTTAGGTATAGCGCCTCCTGGCAGCTTTGGTGGAGACGTCTCCCACCTTAATCTACATAAAACCTTTTGCATTCCTCATGGTGGTGGCGGTCCTGGTATGGGCCCGATCGGTGTTAAGTCTCACCTTGCACCATTCCTGCCAGGCCACAGCGTAACTCCTGTCATACAACAACAGGAACAACAAGGGGCAGTATCAGCAGCGCCTTATGGTAGTGCCAGTATTTTAGTGATCACTTGGATGTACATCAAAATGATGGGCGACCTTGGCCTTAAAGAAGCTACCCACAATGCAATACTGAATGCTAACTATGTGGCAAAACGACTGACTGATCACTACCCTGTTTTGTATACAGGCAAAAACGACACAGTAGCCCATGAATGCATTATTGATATACGCCCACTAAAGGCGGAATCCGGTATCAGTGAAGAAGATATCGCAAAACGCCTCATGGATTTTGGCTTCCATGCCCCAACGATGTCCTTCCCTGTGGCTGGCACGTTAATGATAGAGCCAACTGAATCTGAAAACTTAGAAGAGCTAGACCGCTTCTGCGATGCAATGATTCAAATACGCCATGAAATCAGTCTGGTACAAGAAGGTAAGTGGCCATTAGAGGACAACCCACTAGTGAACGCACCTCACACTGCTGAGTGTTTACTGATCGATGAGTGGCAGCATGCTTATACTCGTAACGAAGCAGCTTACCCATTAAACTGGATCAAAGGACGCAAATACTGGCCGCCAGTTGGTCGCATAGACAATGTTTACGGAGATCGTAACTTGTTCTGTGAATGCCCACCCATTGATAGCTACGAAGACCAATAGAATTAAAGCAATATAAAAAAAGCGAGCTCAGGCTCGCTTTTTTTATATCCGGGCAAACTTCCACTTACATTCAGTTACAAAGCTTTTATGCCGTATCCTGGCCATTAACTTAAATTTTACGTTTCAATGCTTTTCATTGTGTTAATTTTTGTAATCAATAGGCACATAAATTAACTTTTTGTCAGGATTCTATTGCGGCACTTGGCCATAAGTTTTTCTAAAATCCAACTCTGATACCCCACGTCATTGAGCATTTCTAAATGAAAGATTCGTTGCCTAGTCATAAAAACACCCTGTTATCGTTTCGCCACTTCTTCTTGGGCAATAAAAACCAGCCAAGCCAGTACACTCACCACGCAGTGCTGGTAACGACAAGCTTAGGGTATGGGTTTGCCGCCTTATTTAATCTCGCTCTTGAGCTATCAGGCACTTTAAACATTCTTTTCCAGGTCCTGTTAAGTTCCACTCTTGCATATATCTGGTACCAATCGCGTTGGAAAAATCAGTTTTCTAACATGGCAATTATTTTTATGTTCATGCTGCCGGTATTAGCAATACCCAGTAATTGGGTGTCAAACGGTGGCTCCAACGGCCCTACTTATCTTATTTGCTTGACTACTCTGGTGTATCTGTCTGTAGCATTTCGACATTTTGGGCGCTACAGAGTGGCTGCACAACTTCTTACTATTGGTTTAGTACCACCTTTGATCTGGATTGAAATACAGTACCCAGAATTCATATATCAGCATCCAAATAACCAACTATTAATGATTGACCTATTTGTAACCTACGCCATTGTAAGCGTCATCTTATTATTGCTCATGAAGAGCAATGCCGAACACTTTAAACTTGAACAGGCTAAATCAGACAGCTTATCTGAGCAGTTGCGAATTTTATCGGAACATGACTCCCTAACAGGATTATTTAATCGACGCATTCTCGATCAAGACTTTTCATACTGGCAAGAAGAGAAGCACCCCTTTTGTCTGGCGATTTTAGACATTGATTATTTCAAGAGAGTAAACGATCAATGGGGGCACGCTTATGGAGATAATGTACTGGTCTTATTCGCCGATCTGTTAAAGGTTCACGCCGCAAAAACACAAAGTCTACCCATTCGTCTAGGCGGTGAAGAGTTTGTTTTACTGTTGCCAATGACCTGCCAAGAGGCAAAGCAGAACTTACAGGAATTAGCTGATCAATTGGCTAACGTGGGGTTTGACCATGACAAGATTACTTTCAGTGCGGGCATCACTCAAGTTGAAAAACACTTCACTCAAATAGATGCCCTAAAGCAGGCCGACATCCTCTTGTATCAAGCTAAGAATAATGGCCGAAATTGTATTATGAGCTCTCACCAACAAAGCGATTATGAGTACAAGCCTACCAATTTTTGATTCATAAGTTTTTGCCATTCGTCGTCTAGCGGTGCTTCCAAAAGCAAACGCTCACCATTATGAGTGATGTCCAGTCTAGTAGCATGCAAACACAAGCGCTTAAAACCTAACTCTTTTGTCTGTTTTAAATCTTCGCTTGGTGCATATTTATCGTCTCCAACAATGGGGTAACCCGCATGTAAAGTATGAACCCGAATTTGATGGGTTCGTCCCGTAACGGGTTCACATTCCACTAAACTATAACCTTCAAATTGTCTCACAAGCTTAAATCGGGTCAGACTTTCTTTGCCATCCGGATGAACCTTTACGACCCGCTCTCCAGAACGAAGTTCATTTTTAAGGAGCGGTGCATTCACTTGGGATTTACGCTTTGGCCAGCCACCATATACGAGCGCGAGATAGGTCTTTTGAATCCCTTCCTTTTCTCTAAGGGCTTGGTGTAATTCCTTTAGAACGGCACGTTTTTTTGCAATCATGATCAGACCTGATGTGTCTCTATCAAGCCGATGAGCAAGCTCAATAAACTTTTCTTGCGGTCGCATTTGGCGAATAACTTCCACTAGACCAAAACTTAATCCACTGCCACCGTGAACCGCTAACCCAGATGGTTTGTTTACGACTATCAACCCTTTATCTTCAAATACAATTCGAGCTTCAATGTCGCTCTTAAGCTTTTCTGATAAGGTAGGCTTATCTGCAACGGGTGCGATTGCAATGGGAGCGATTCTGACGATATCGTCAATTTGTAAACGATAGTCGGGTTTGGTGCGCTTTTTATTAACCCTAATTTCCCCTTTACGTAACAGGTTATAGATTTTCCCTTTTGGAACCCCTTTTAAAAAGGTTACCAAAAAATTATCAATTCGCTGTTGCACATGATTATCATCAATTGTGACGTAACGGACGGCTGGACGATCGCCATTTTTTTGCTCTAAATTCGCCATAACGAAATATTGCTTTCCTTTATAATTGAAGCACTTAGTTTTTACTGCTATATTCACATTCGCAAAGGGTAAGAGGCAACAAAACACCTCGAAGATATGATGCAAAGAAATGAATGAATATGCCGAAGCGACACTTCGGACACCTATCTTACCTCTGTAACAGTTAATCTTAAATATTAATCCGCATGATTTGGACAATTCCGCTTGTGGGAAAGGAATGCTTAACAGGTTATGGCTTTCAATAAGCCCTATTTTGTTAGGAATGGTTAAGAAACTATTTGGAAATAATAACGGCAGCGAACGTACCAATGCGTTTATCAATGCGCATCGAGAATTCTACTCGCCCAAAAAGACGAATGGCTGCTTGTTTTGCTAAGCAATCTCTCTAACTGGTGTTCCTTTCTGTATAAGCCATTGTGCTAATCGGCTAACAGAGTTCACAATTATAATGATTAGAATGTTAATTAATGCGACTCAACAAGAAGAGTTGCGCGTTGCACTTGTCGATGGTCAACGTTTGTATGATCTTGATATTGAATCTGGTTCTCGCGAACAAAAAAAATCGAACATTTATAAAGGCCGAATCACACGCATTGAGCCTAGCCTTGAAGCGGCATTTGTTGATTATGGTGCTGACCGCCACGGTTTCCTTCCACTAAAAGAAATTTCCAAAACTTACTTCAATAAAAAATCAAACCATGACGGTCGTATAAACATAAAAGATGTTTTAAGCGAAGGTCAGGAAGTCATTGTTCAAGTCGACAAAGAAGAACGTGGAAACAAGGGTGCAGCACTGACTACCTTTGTAAGCTTAGCTGGTCGCTATCTGGTTCTAATGCCTAACAACCCTCGTGCAGGCGGTATTTCTCGCCGTATTGATGGAGATGACCGCTCTCAACTAAAAGAAGCTATGTCCGGCTTAAAAACACCTGACAACGGTGGCCTTATTGTTCGCACGGCGGGTGTTGGCCGCTCCACTGAAGAGCTTCAATGGGATTTAGATTACCTTGATACTTTATGGAATTCGATCACCAAAGCTGCTTCTGAAAAGCCTGCGCCATTTTTGATTTACCAAGAAAGTAACATTGTAATCCGTGCTATCCGCGATTACTTACGTGAAGACATTGGTGAAGTACTAATCGATGAAAAGTCAGCTTATCAAGATGCGATCAACTTTGTAATGCAGGTCATGCCTCATTTCAAATCACGCATCAAGCTATACTCAGATTCTACGCCTTTGTTTAATCGCTTCCAAATTGAAACACAGATCGAAACCGCCTTCCAACGTGAGGTAAGACTCCCGTCTGGTGGTTCCATTGTTATTGACCCAACTGAAGCACTGGTTTCAATTGATATTAACTCCGCTCGTGCAACTAAGGGTGGGGATATCGAAGAAACTGCGTTGCAAACAAACCTAGAAGCGGCTGACGAAATTGCGCGCCAACTGCGCCTTCGAGATATTGGTGGCCTGGTTGTTATTGACTTTATCGATATGACGCCGGTACGCAATCAAAAAGAAGTTGAACATCGCATGAAAAATGCTTTAGAAGCGGATCGTGCTCGTGTTCAATTAGGTCGCATTTCTCGATTCGGCTTACTCGAAATGTCCCGCCAACGTTTGCGCCCTTCTTTAGGCGAAACAAGTGGCGAAGTGTGTCCTCGCTGTAATGGCCAAGGCTTTATTCGTGACGTTGAATCCCTAGCATTATCTGTTTTACGCCTAATCGAGGAAGAGTGCTCGAAAGAACGTACCGCTCAAATTCGTGCGGTGTTGCCTGTTTCTGTGGCTACCTTCTTACTCAATGAGAAGCGTACTAACATTGCTAAAATCGAAGCCCGTAACGATGTGCATATCATTTTAGTACCAAATCCGCACATGGATACACCGCACTTCGAGGTGGAGCGAATTCGTGATGACAACTCTGTTATTAGCCAAAACGATAACAGCTACAACCTTGTTGAAACCCCAGAACAGCCTCCATATCAAGTAAGGCAGGTCAGCGAAGACGTACGTCAACAAGCTGCAGTTACCAGCATTGCACCTAAAGCACCTGCTCCGGCACAGGCTCCAGCTGAGGCCCAGAAGGCCAGCAATCAGAAAAAGCCAGGTCTTTTAACTCGCCTTTTTAATGCCCTATTTGGCGATAGCTCAACCAAAGAGACAGAACAGAAAACAAAAGAGAGCAAGAACAAACAATCTAACTCTCAAGATAAGCGCAACAATAAATCGGGTAATAAAAACAACCGTGGCAACCGTAATCGTCGTAATGTAAAACACCAGAACGCAGACCGCGATGATAACAATCAAGACAACAAGCGCTCTACACGCCAATCTCGCCGCGAAGAAGCACAAGCGGGCAACAAGAACCGTCGCAACAATCGCAACAAGCAAGAGTCTGTAGAAAAGCAGGATAACCAGAAAACCGAAACTCGCGCTAAGAAAGAGAAAAAGGTACCTGAGGTTAAAGAGCGTCAACGTGACCGCAATGAAAATCGCCGTCGTAATGGTAAGCTCAAATCTGAAGCCGATGAGGCGGCTAAACTACAAGAGCAAAAAGCGCTTGATGCAAGCCAAGAGGTAGAGCAAGCGAACAACACAACGCAAGATTCTGAGCCCTCTAGCGATCAACCTCGTGAGCGTCGCTCGCGTCGTTCTCGTCGCTCTCGTCAGCGCCCTGCTCAGGCCAATACTGATCAAACAGTAACGGAAGCACAAGTTGACACTACAGCGAAATCTGACGTTCAAGAGCAAGTTGTGCAGACCAACCAAAGCATTTCTGATGCAGTAACTGCTGAACCAGTTACTAAGCAGGTAGACTCGACGGTCGTAGCAGAAGCAGACAATGCGGTTACTGAAGCTAAACAAGCAACTGAAGAGCAAGTAGCAGTGGCTGAAGCTCCAGAAGCAGAACCTGTAGCTCAAACCACTACGGAAGAGACTTCCAACTCTGATACGGATCAAGATCAACCTGAAACTCCTGAAGCAACTCATACGACCACTGTTCAAGCAGAAGAAGTCACGGAAGAAGCTAAAGTTGAAGCTGAAGCTCCTGAAACGACAAACTTAGTCGAACAACAAACGGACACCACTGATGTTGAGCCAACACCTTCGGTAACCGAGGAACAAACATCGACTCATAAAGATGCAGAAGAAGCGCCTATTGCAAGTGATGCTATTGAACCACTTAATGATGAGACAAGCGCGGCTGACGCTGTAATTGTCGAGGAAAAAGTGGAAGAAGCACAAACTAATGAGCACTCGTCACGACAAGCGAATTCTCAGCAGGCAGATTCTGAAGCCGAAGAGCCTAAGCTCGAGAATGCAACTCAAGCCGAGCAAGAGCCACAAGCCAAACCTCAGCGTAAAGTTCGTACACCACGCCGTGGTCGAGGTAAGCCTGCAGTTAAGCAAGAAACCGTTTCAACGGCTCCTGTTGTTCTTCCTGCTGCCATTATTGAGCAACAAGAAAAACAACGCCAAGAGCAACTTGAAAAGCGACAATCTGCGAGTCAACGCCGACGCACAACAGGTCGGGTCAAAAACGATCCTCGTCTAGGTCGTCATGATCAGGCATCAAACCAAGCGGAGCCAACGGCTGATACTGAATAATTTTTTATCCAGTATACTAAAAAAAGAGCCCGCTCATTGCGGGCTCTTTTGTAATCAAAGGCTAGTATTTCTTATTACGCTTACATTAAAATATTTTATAACACTGAAACTATAAGGCTATTTTCACCATGATAATTGACTTCTCTCGTTTCAAAGACTGGACTCTCGTCGGAGATTTATTTGGCGGCGTCACAACCGCCATTGTTTCATTACCCCTTGCATTGGCTTTTGGTGTGGCTTCTGGCGCTGGCGCAGAAGCAGGCTTATGGGGCGCCATATTAGTTGGATTTTTTGCCGCACTTTTTGGTGGCTCAACATCCCTAATTTCTGAACCAACCGGCCCTATGACCGTCATTATGACGGCGGTTTTAACCAGCATGATGGCCAGTTATCCAGAACATGGCTTGGCCATGGCCTTTACCGTTGTCATGATTGCAGGCCTTTTTCAAATTACCTTGGGTTATTTAAAACTGGGCAAATACATCACCTTAATGCCTTACAGTGTCATCTCTGGTTTTATGTCTGGCATCGGGGTCATACTTATTATATTGCAATTGGCACCTTTCCTAGGCCACCCTTCCCCCGCTGGCGGCGTTTTAGGAACGTTAACCGCCATACCCCACCTGATCATGAACATTCATTTCTCTGAATTGTTTTTAGGGCTAGTCACCCTTGGGGTATTGTTTTATCTTCCTAAGCATTGGCGCAAATATGTCCCACCTCAATTAGTCGCTTTAGTGGCGGTTACGTTACTTTCCATCATTATTTTTGACCAAGACGCCGTTCGCCGTATTGGTGAAATTCCTTCTGGCTTACCGTCTATCCATTTTCCACATTTTAGCAGTGAAATTGTGGTCAAGATGATCATAGATGGTCTGGTTTTGGGCACACTAGGCTGCATTGATACGTTATTAACTGCCGTTATTGCTGATAGCTTAACTCGTAAAGAGCATGATTCTAACCGTGAACTTATTGGACAGGGTATCGCGAATTTATCCTCTGGCTTATTAGGAGGCCTACCAGGTGCGGGTGCCACCATGGGGACAGTGGTTAATATTCAATCCGGCGCAAAGTCCCCACTTGCTGGCATTACCCGAGCGTTAATTTTGCTACTGGTTGTATTAGGCGCCTCACAGCTTACTAGCCCTATTCCAATGGCTGTGCTTGCTGGTATTGCACTCTATGTGGGTATCAACATTCTGGATTGGAGTTTTCTGAAGCGTGCTCACAAGGTTGCGTTATCACCTACTATTTTAATGTATGGCGTCATGGCTTTAACCGTCTTCGTTGACCTTATGGTTGCCGTGGGTATCGGTGTGTTTATCGCCAATATTATTACCATTGAGAAACTTAGCCGCCTACAGTCTGGCAACGTTAAAGCCATCAGCGATGCAGACGACGATGTATCTTTAAGTGATGAAGAAAAGGAATTACTGGATCGGGCCGAAGGCCGTGTTTTGGTTTTCTATTTATCTGGCCCAATGATTTTTGGGGTGAGCAAAGCCATTGCGAAGCATCATAATAATATCCATAACTATCAAGCTGTTGTATTAGACTTAAGTGCCGTTCCTATGATGGATCTAACGGTTAGTTTGGCCTTAGAAAACGCGCTAAAAGATGCCCTAGAGGCAGGCTGCGATGTGTATATATTCAGCCCTAATGGACAAACGACTGAACGTCTTGAGAAACTGGGCATTCTACAACGCATACCCCATCAAGCCTTTTGTGAATCACGAAAGTCCGCCTTAATTCAAGCCGTTAACAACCTTCCGGTATAACACCTTACCCCCTGCATTTTAAAGGCAGGGGGTAACTCTTTCTTACTAATAGTTACTTTATCTTTTTTATTTATTGCCGTTAAATAGTCATGTAGTCATTATCCTATGAGGGTATTAGAACAGCCAAATACCAGCTTCAAGCTAATCACCATTAAACGGTGTTAAAACATGCATAAGGAGAACGGCCATGTCTGATGTAGCTACTGACTTATCCGCTCAATTAGATCGCATACAATTGTTCGACGTTACTCGCGCTAAAGCACTTATCGTTGACGATATGTCTGATATTCGCATGTTACTAAAAAACATTTTAATCGAAATGGGCTTTAGCAATATAGAAAGCGCCTCTTCAGGTTCCTCTGCTAAACAGATGATCAAAGAAACTCAGTTTGATTTGATACTCTGTGATTTTAACCTTGGCGACAGTATAAATGGCCAACATATCTTAGAGTTTGCCCGTCAAGTCCATGGGGAAAAATTTCATTCTATATTTATCATGATCACCGCAGATGCCGCCTATGCAAATGTTGTCAGTTTGGTTGACTATGAACCAGACAGCCTCTTCATCAAACCTTTTCAAACGGAAGTATTCAAGAAAAGATTAGACAAAGTCATCTTGCAGAAAAACATCTTTGTCGACGTCGATCAAGCTCGTATTGACAGCAAGTACGAAACCATGGAGTCTCTTGCCCGCGACATTCTTACTGAACATCCTCAATATTCAACTTTTTGTTTGAAGATCATTGGTGAATCCCTTGTCAAACGTAAACTGTTTGATGAAGCGCTAGATCACTATAAAGCCATCACGGAACAGCACTCTGACTACGCGTGGGCTAATTACCATTTAGCACTATGCTACCAACAACTAGAGCAATACGCGCAAGCAATACCTTATTACCAACAAACCATTGAGCTTAACCCACACTTTTTGTCTGCTTATGATCATTTAGCCACAGCACAAGTAAGGACACAAGCTTATCAAGATGCCATAAACACACTGGTAAGCTTGGTTACTATTGCTGATAAATCGATTGAGCGTCACACTCGTTTAGCAAAGCTAAGTATTAAACTTAAAGACTGGATCACTGCCGAAAGCGCATTATTGAAAGTGCTTAGGTTGAGAAAGACAGCAAAAGACGAGTCCTTAGACATCTATTATCTCTACCTTCGAACCATGATGATCTTGCTCAATAAAGATAATAAAAACCAAGAGCTTTATGAAAAATGTAGACGCGCCATTATGGCTCTTCGTGCCATCAGCAAGAAAAACCCAACAGCCCTTTCAAACTCTTATCGAGCACAAGTTCAGCTTCTGATGATATGCGAGAGAAACGAGGATGCAGTTAAAGTCTGGCACGAATGGGATAACCTTATTCGTGAAGGAGACGCAACAGGGCTAAACCATTTACAAGAGCTAAATTTGAAAAAGAAATTGGGGTTAGTGATTGAAGCGATCTAGTCATTAGATCGCTATGTCCACTGTCTGTAAGGCTGTTATTTTCTGTTTATCTTCAACCCATTGCTGCAAATAATTCAATTCAGATTGCTCTCCAGTACTCTCAAGCACTAATTCAGCCTGAATAGGGGTATTTGTATCCAGTAGAGTTTGCATTTCATTAGGGTAACCTTGATGCAAACGCCTTAAAAGCTGGGCCGAGACACCATGACTCGGTTCTACTATTTCACAAGTCGATAACAAATACTGAGAAAATAAAAATTTCACCAGCGGGTAATGAGTACAAGCTAGTACTAAAGCATTGGCCTTAATAGCTACTAGCTGGCTACATATGTCACAGACCATTGCCTCGACCTCAGAACGAGAGCTTGGCCAATTATCTATCCCATTAGCCAAGTCTGGGTGGCCTATAATGTGAACTTGGCAGTCTGAACGCCACAAAGTAACAAGCTCTTCAAGACGTTCACTTTGTGCTGTGAAAGGCGTAGCTAAAACAGCCACTACTCGGTTTGATAATCCGTTGCAGGCGGGCTTGACTGCTGGCTCTACTCCTATCACGGGCAAGTAGGTATTTGCTCGTAATACATCAATGCCTGCTACAGTCGCTGTGTTACAAGCCACAACAATGGCCTTAACCTGCACAGATTCGAAATAACGACCTATCGTTATTAACCTATTTTCAAGGGCCGCTTTAGATTTATTTCCATAAGGAGCGAAGCCTGAATCAGCAAGATAATGCAATGATAAATAAGGGTGTTGTCGTAATATTCGATTCAAAATACTAATGCCGCCAGCACCTGAATCCATGACACCTACCTTCATGGTTGGACCGCCTCTTTATCATTTGGCAATCTAATGGGTTCTCGTTCAAGCTCAACACCATATTTTGTGGCTACAGACGACTGAATCTTGTCCTGTAACGTCAACAAATTATCTGCTTGCTTATCATGATAGTTAACCAGCACCAACGCTTGTTTTGGATAGACCCCCACCCCTTTGTATTCAATTCCTTTCCAGCCAGCTTGATCAATTAACCAACCCGCAGCCAGTTTAAAGCCCTTTTCAAAAGGAAAAGCAACAAGGTCTGGAAACAATTGCACAAGACGTTCATGGGTGGATGCATCGACCACGGGGTTTTTAAAAAAACTACCCGCATTCGCTAACTTTTTTGGGTCCGGCAATTTACTTGCCCTTACCTGACAAACAGCATCAAAAACCTTTTGCAGAGTAGGCCCCCCCTCAATACAGCCACTTAAACCGCCATATTGAAGCTTAAAGCTGGGCGTCTTTGATAACTTAAGCTCTATTGCCGTGATGACATACTGCTTGCCCCATTGGCTTTTAAAAAGGCTATCACGGTATGCAAAACCGCAATCTTTAGCGTCAATCCAACGTAATTTTTGAGTATTTGACTCCATGACCTGAATACGAGTTAAGCAGTCTTTTACTTCGACACCATATGCGCCAATGTTTTGCACTGGTGCCGCACCAGCAGTACCAGGAATCAGAGCAAGGTTTTCTATACCATACCAACCTTTTTTCACTGTCATCTCAACCAGAGCATGCCAGTTTTCGCCACCAGCCACATTCAGCAATATAGCATCGTGCTCATACTCCTGGTAACTGATCCCGCTTAATTGGTTGATAATGACAAGGCCAGATACGTCTCCCGACAAGAGTAAATTACTGCCGCCACCAATGATGGTGATTGACAAGTTAAACTTATGAGCCCAATGCAGCAATTCAGCAAGTAGCGTTAAGCTGGTTGCTTTAGCAACGTACTCCCCCTGATAGTCAAACCTAAAGCTGTTGTAAGCTGCCAAGGAGACACCCTGTTCCACACCCAATGGCGCTTCTGTCAACATATTGACCTTATTCATTGGCGATATGTTCCAAGAAAGCGTGTGATATTCTTTGCAACTGCTCTCTCATGACAACAAATTCCTTATCTTTGCCGTAGTATGGATCAGCCACTTCACCAAAGTTTACATTGGGGGAGAAGTCACCAAACATAACCACATTTGCTCTGCCGTCTGAAGGTTGTATGGCTTGTAAGTCAGACAAATTTTGCTGATCCATGGCCAGAATCCAATCATTATCATAAAAGTCTTGTGTAGAGACTTTTCTAGCCTTTTGAGCGGCGATATTAATGCCTATGTCTTGTAAAGCTTGGATTGATCGTGAGTCCGGAGGATTTCCCACATGATAGGCAGCAGTACCCGCTGAATCCAAGAACAGCTCCACTGTCTTAGTTTTTTCAGCAGCGGCTTGTAGAATCCCTTGAGCGGCAGGTGAGCGGCAAATGTTTCCCAGACAAACCGTCAAAACACGCACTGTTTTCATTTATCACTGTCCACGTTCAGTCTTTCATCTGTGGTTAAGGTGCGCGCTTCAGACTCTAACAATACCGGAATGCCATCCCGAACTGGGTATGCCATCCCAGCCATTTTACTGACTAACTCTGTGCCGTCTTGGCTTAGTGTTAAAGGGGCTTTAGTAACTGGGCATACAAGGATATCCAATAGAGCTTTATTCATTCTTCATTCCAACTTGTAGGGAGTTTATTTTAGCTAATAGGGACGACTTGAAAGACTCTGATAGCGCCAAGTCTATCGGTAAAAACCAAATTTCTTTATCATTTAGCGGCAATTGTTTACATTTCACTGCGTCTTTTTCAGTCATTAAAATTGGGCCATTGGTTTCATTAAAGTCATTAACATCGTAGCCGTGATGATCACCAAACCATTGGCGGGTATAAGGTGATTGCAAACCATAATGTGCCAGGGTATCAACGAATCTCTCTGGGTTACCAATACCCGCCATCAAATGCCATTGACGATTACTTTTGAAAGCCTCTTGAAAACTCAACACTTTACTTTCATCAAGTGAAACGAGGTGTTTACTGGTTAGAGAAAAACGTAATACTGGCAGATTGAGCTCTGTTAAACTCTTCGCCTGACTCTCGCCAATGGTCACTAAATAATCAACGCTGGCCAAACGCTCTTTAGGCTCTCGCAAAGGGCCAACGGGTAGCAAGTAACCATTACCCAAGCCTCTTTTTGCATCGAGCATGGCTATCTCGATATCCCGAGCTAAGCGGTAATGCTGCATACCATCGTCGCAGATGATAAGGTCTAGATTATATTCAGACAATAATGTCTTGACCGCTAAGTCACGTTTGGCAAATACCACCAAAGGGCAAGCTGTTCGCCTGGCGAGCATGACCGGCTCATCACCCACTTCACTAGCGTGGCTATTAGTAGTAACGAAAGTCGGTGCGCTGAGTTTTGCACCATGACCTCTAGAGACAATACCTATTTTATAGCCAAGGCTTGTTAACCAGCGACATAGGGCAATCACCATTGGGGATTTTCCTGTACCGCCCACACTAATATTGCCCACTACCAATACAGGTACTGGTGCTTTGTACGCATCAGCTGGATGATCTAAGTAGTTTTGACGCTTTTTATTCACTATGTGTGATACAAGGGGCAATATCGGCTTCAAACATTGAGTCCAACCTGACTTAGCATACCAGGAACGAGTAAACAGTGACTCAATGATCACTCTGTGGGCTCCTGTTTCGCAGTATGTGCCAGCTTGTTAATGCCTAATTGAGCGGCAGCGTCATACACTCTTAACACCATATCGTAAGAGGATTTAGCGTCTGCTGTAATGATAAGTGGAATCGTATAATCACCCTCCATGGTCTCTTTTAAGCCCGCCACCAGTGTATTCACTTGTTCATTAATTAACGTTTGACCATTAATTACAAATTGACCATCACTGGTAATGACAATCTCGACCTTATCTATGTCCCGAGTTGCTGGCGCAGAGTTTGATGCGTTAGGCAAATCTATGGTCAACTCTGTACTTTGGTTAAACGTCGTACTGACCATGAAAAAAATTAACAGCAGAAAAACCACATCAATTAAAGGTGTTAAGTTAATTTGCACATCTTCAATTTTTTGACGGCGAAACTTCACGATTAAGCTCCAGCAGTGTTACTACGGCTATCACTGTGCAATAAATCAACCAACTTAGTTGATTGCTGCTCCATTGTGACAACCATTTCGTCGATACGGCGAATAAAGAAGCGGTGAAAAATTAAGGCAGGTATGGCGACTGCCAATCCTGCAGCGGTTGTCAACAAGGCTTCTGAAATACCACCAGCAAGTAACGCTGTGTTACCCGCACCGTTTTCCATAAGCACAGAGAATACTTTTATCATACCCACCACTGTGCCCAGTAAACCAACCAAAGGGGCAATAGCGGCAATTGTACCCAGAGTACTCATGAAACGTTCCAGTTCATGAATCACATGACTGGCGGCTTCTTCGATACTCTCTTTCATAACACTGCGACCATGTTTTGAATTTAACAAACCTACCGCAAAAACAGAGGGTAACCCCGCACTGTTTTGCATTGATCGAATGTACTCTACATTCATACGATCGTCTCTTAAGCGAGTCATGACTTCATTCAGTAAACCTGTCGGTGCTATTCTTGCTTTACGCAATGTCCAGAATCGTTCTAGGATAATAGCTAATGCAATGATCGAACAAGCTAATAGTGGCCACATAAATACGCCACCTGTTTGAATAAAAGTTAACACCTGCTTCTCCTGAAAAAATTTTCCTTAATTTAACATATTCTCTAATGTTTCTACACGTCTGCAAGTGTCAGATTTTGTGAGGAAAAAGGTAAAAACACAGCCACTATGATAAAGCCAATATTCCCCTGGCGAATTCAGGTTAAAAATCAGACGTTGATTGGCTTCTAATAACAACCAATGCACCTTTAATGCGTTCAATTTTTTCTCTTCATTGTGGGTTGGTTTTTTAGACAAAACCAACCAATTAACCCTATGCTTTAATAGTTCTGAACTGCTCCACTCTTTTGAGCTTCCCACCCCAACAACCAGAGAAGAATTCAACCCCAGGCGACTTGCTGGCAAACTTGTTCGCCATCGACTCGACCAAATTAATTTCCCCTGATCAAATACCACCAGCTCATTATGCTTATGAACAAACATAAGCTCTTTTGGTACCTTGCCAAAATCAACCAAACTGAACAGGATAAAACCAAGGGCTATAAAGCCCCGTCTAAGGGGAGTCTGGGCGAGCCAAAAAAACAGTAAAATGAGCATGATCATTTTATTCATGCCGGCATCAAAGTTTATATTGAGAGGCAGCAATGGAGCGCTCAGAGCTAACCACTCTAGACACCACCAAACCTTAACAATCAACTGGTCTAATACGAAATACAGATAATCTGTATTACTGATATAAACCTCTATCACAGAGGCTAGCCCTACTGGAAACCAAACAAAAGCCGTTAGGGGCACGACCAGCATGTTTACCACTGCCGATAAGTAACTTATTTCTTCTTGCCAACCCTGTATCAATACCAATGATGCGACGCTTAACATACACTGAACTAAAACCAGTTTTTGCCAATTAAGCGCCGTCGTCAAAAACAAACACAATATGAAGACCATACTGAAAGAAAGCCAAAGACTGGGTTTGACAATTAGATGAGGGTTAAAAAGTAAAATAAGCCATAAAACAAACTGCAACACCCCTAGAGCCGTCAGGTGAATCAGTGCCAAACGGGACAACTGAAAACAAAATAACATTAAACTGGCGCGTATAACGGGTTCCCCCCAATTTGTTACAGCCCCGTAACAAGCCAGTAACACCGTACTGATAAGTAATGTTAAATGAAGTCGAGTAACGCCTACCTCTAATAACCCCGCTGGTAGGACCATCCAAATAACCTTACTGATTAGTACAGCAATAATGTATACAAAACCCGCATGTAGACCTGAGACCACAAACACATGAGACAAGCCTAATACCCTAATAATCCAGATATCTTTATCGGACCAACCAACCTTATTTCCAAATAATAAGGCTTTACTAAACCGCCAACTGCTATAGTGTTTTAAGGCATTATCTAAACGATCATCACGCTCTGCCCCATCACTTTTCGAGTATGAATCGACAAGCTGAGAACCTGTACTTACCTCAACCCAAAACTGCGCGGCTTTCTTTTCAAAAAAAAGTTTTTTTTGCCACCAGTTCCCCCAAACATTAGGATATAAAGTACGTGTAATTCGTCCATCTAGTGTTACTTCAGACTCGTTCACTGGCACCATAAGGGAACTCACTTGAGCGATTAGCCCGGACTTATTTTGAAGCACAAGATCCACTTGAGCCCCAACACCAGAAGCACATAAGGGGTTGTTTGTCCCATCCTTTAAAACAAACGTATCAAATTTCACACTCAATTGGACGGTTTGGCCTAGAGTTAGATCCACACAGTTTTCAAGAGAATGGTTTTTTTCATTCACTAAGAGCGAAATGAGAGAAATACATAAGATATTTAAGTGAATATATTGTTTTCTAAACAAATGATAGAGACACAGGAAAGCGATCAGCGTAAAATGTCCAGCCATCCATTGGCTAGGCATGAACACACTGCTTACCAATATCATTAAACTAGCCAAAAACATAAGACCTCCTTGTCTTAAGTTCTGTATTTATGCCGAAGCGTTACTTTAGAAAACTGACACCTAACCCAGAAAAATTAAAACAAAATCGTGTCTTAAAAATCTTAGGGGAACAAATTTACGAGGCCAATCTTTGGCACTTAAACCGTAAATCCGTTGCTAGGGCTTTTTTAAATGGCGTATTTTGGGCAATCATTCCAATGCCATTACAAATGCTGGCGGCGGCTTTGCTTGCAATTCCACTCAAAGCCAACATCCCCTTGTCTTTGGCCTTAGTTTGGATAACAAACCCTCTTACCATGCCATTTGTTTTCTTCTTTAACTATAAGGTTGGTACGTTAATTCTAGGCGAGCGTGGCAAAAAACACTTCCACCTGTCTATAGAATGGATATGGGATAAGATAGAACACATTTGGCTTCCCCTCTACGTAGGGTCCTTTGTAACAGCCATTGTAGCCTCACTCATTGCTTACTTTGCTATTCATGTAATGTGGCGCATGCATGTAATCAAACGCTGGAAAGAAAGACGACAAAAATAAGCATGCCTATTAGGCATGCTCAAAAGATTACTTCAGTTGCGCCAACCCTGCTTTAGTCAGCCGATACGCTTGATCCATCCAAGACAGCATTTTTTCATCGTGAGTAACAATAACAAACGCCATATCATATTGGTTTTTTAATTCACCAATTAGCTGCTGTATTTCAAGAGAGGTGGTTTCATCTAAATTGCCAGTTGGTTCGTCCATTAACACGCAAGAAGGCTTATTCGCTAATGCTCGGGCAATGGCCACCCGTTGACGCTCACCACCGGAGAGTTGCGACGGTTTGTGATTCAGCCTTTCAGATAACCCAACTTGCTTCAACAACGCGCTCCCCTCTTCTTTGGCAATTTTTTTATCAACACCGGCAATACGCATTGGCAAAGTGACATTTTCAAGGGCGCTAAATTCTGGGAGCAAATGGTGAAATTGATACACAAAGCCCATTTGCTGATTACGCACCTTTGAGCGCTTGGCATCCTTCATACTCGACCATGATTGTTGAGCTATTAGCACCTCTCCAGAGCTAGCTAAGTCCAAGCCGGCTAGCATATTAAGCAAGGTTGTTTTACCAGAGCCTGATGCACCAACAATGGCACAGGCTTGCCCACTTTCAACGGCGATATCAATTGCCTCAAAAACCTTAACGGTACGTTTGCCATCTTGGTAGGACTTTGCCAGTGCCTGACATTCTAAAACGATTTTATTCATACCTTAAGGCCTCCGCTGGCTCGACTTTCGCTGCTCGCCAAGCTGGATAGATTGTTGCTAACACCGTCATAATGAATGCACTTATTACAATAAACCTCACATCAGACCAAAGTAATTGCGAAGGTAAATAGCTGATAAAGTAAACATCGGCATTAAGGAACTGAACGCCCAATAGACTCTGTATCCCTGCTAAAATATCACTGACATTTAGGGCTAGACTCACCCCCAGCAGTACACCAATGAGAGTTCCTAACATACCAATAAATACACCCTGCACGATGAACACCCACATCACCTGCGATGCGGTCAACCCCATCGTACGAAGAATGGCGATGTCCGTTCTTTTATCCGTAACAACCATAACTAGGGTAGACACAATATTGAAGGCAGCAACAGCAACAATCAGAAGTAACAGAAGCCCTATCATGGTTTTTTCCATTTTTATGGCTTGAAATAAATTGCCATGTGTACGAGTCCAATCACTCACTCTATTTTGGCCAGGAACAGCACGGGCAATGTCCCAAATTCGTGTTGGAGCAGTAAACAAGTCGTCGAAAGCTATTCTGAGCGCTTCCACTTGACCTTTTTGGTAACGTTTAAGCTTAGCCGCATCTTTATAGTTTATGTAAGCAAGGCTGCTGTCTAACTCGGCGCCAACTTGAAAGGTGCCAACTAAAGTAAAGCGTTTTAGTACAGGCGTTACGCCGGCTATAGAAACATTCGCACGAGGTAATATTGCTGTTACTTTATCCCCCACTTGTACTCCCAGCGTCTTTGCTAACTGGGCGCCAAGCACAATACCAAAAGTAGTATTATTAAGAGCATCTAAAGAACCGGATGCAATATGGTCGTCTATGATAGACACTTTCTTTTCTAATTCAGGATCGATACCATTTAAAAGCGCTCCGTGTACATTTGAGCCAGACTGAAACATCACTTGAGCTTGGGTATGTGGTGCAGCCCCGATCACTCCTGGCATCTTTTCAACCAGTTTAACTGTTGCTTTCCAGTCATTTAAGGCGGGAGTCCCCCAAACAGTAGCATGGGGCACCATGCCTAATATCCTTTGCCTTAATTCACGATCAAAGCCATTCATTACAGACAACACAGTAATCAATACCGCGACACCAAGAGCAAGCCCGGCAATAGAAGAAAAACTGATAAACGAAATAAAATGGTTGGACCGTTTGGCTCTGGCATATCGTAAGCCGATCCAGAGAGGAAGAAGGTTAATCAAAATACTGCACCTTATAAGCAAATAAAGGCGCTAAGCGCCTTTATTTAAACCGATATTTTATTTAGGCATCAAAGTCAATACCAATACGACGACCAACGTCTTCGTAGGCTTCAATAACACCACCTAACCCCTGACGGAAACGGTCTTTATCCAGTTTTTCTTTTGTCTCAGCATCCCAAAGGCGACAACCATCTGGAGAGAACTCGTCACCCAATACAACTTCGCCCTTGTACAGACCAAATTCAAGTTTGTAGTCCACCAGCAACATGCCACCTTCCGCAAATAAAGCCTTAAGCACATCATTAACTCGGTAAGTTAATTCTTTTGCAACTTTCAAATGTTCGGCTTTTGCCCAACCAAATGACTCCACATGAGATTCATTTATCATTGGATCACCTAGAGCATCATCTTTAAGGAACAACTCAAAAGTCGGTGGTGTAAGCTCTAAGCCTTCTTCAACACCTAAGCGACGACACAAGCTACCCGCTGCTAGGTTACGAACGACACATTCAACAGGCATCATATCGAGGCATTTTACTAAAGACTCATTATCACTTAGTAATTTTTCAAAGTGAGTTGGAATACCCGCTTCTTGAAGTTTTGTCATGATGTAGGCATTAAATTTGTTATTTACCATGCCTTTACGATCCAACTGCTCAACCTTTTTGCCGTCAAAAGCAGAAGTATCATCACGAAACACTAGAACCATTTTATCAGGGTCATCTGTACGAAATACAGATTTAGCTTTACCTGCATACAGCTCTTGTCGTTTTTCCATTAGGGGTCTCCAAGTTTGCGTCTATAAAGATATTTGATTATTTAATAAATTGCTTAGCAAAAAAATAAGATGTCAAAATGGGATTTTCAGTATCAGAAGTATCTATCACTAAGAAATCACCCGCTTTTTGCGTCTCTACTCGGTAAGAGTACACACGCTCTTGCCAAGGCACGTCGTCAAGGTCACGTCGATAAACTTTAAATAGGGTTTGCTTCTTACCTTGACCAACAGGAATATCAAAATCAACAACGTCGCCGATTTTAGCAATCTTATCTTCTGGTACACTAGCCAGCGAGTTAGGTTGCTCACTCATAAGATACAAGCCAGCATTTTGAATTCTCTGTTCTACTTCTGTTTGAGTAATGTTCTGACCAAGATAAGCTGCAAAGTGCCCTTTTTCATTCACCCAAATAGGGGAAGGAAGTTGCTCCTTATGCCTCTCAGACAAAAATGCAGATGTTTCATTCAAACTACGGCCCACTTTCCCCCAAAGGTTGATTGCTAAGGCGTAGGTACTGTTAATTTTACTCGGGCTTTGCCACAGACCTTCAGCTTCTCCTTCTTGAACTTGGCGTATTTGCATTACTACTTGAGTGAGGCCATCCGACTCGTCAAAACGGAATTTAAAAACCGTTTTCTCTGGGTAAACACGAGTAATTTGGCTCCATAATGCGCGCCATTTACCTTGCTTTTGAGCCGCATAAGGAGCGGTTTCTAACAGGTCGGGAGTATTGCTTGACAGCTCGATTTCTTCGCCGAAATTGTTTTCAAGAAACTGAGCAACTAATTGATGAGCGTTTTCCTTACTGGTAGGAATACTAAAAACAATGCGGTCCTCTTTTTCCATCAAACTCACACGAGCCATTGAATGGAATAAAAAGGGTGCTCTCGGGGCAACAAACTCTTGTTTCGTTGTTAAGTCATCAACTTGATGTTCATTTGGGATGACCAACACATCTTCTGAGGCAATAGAACCTTCAGGGGCTTCTAACGTTTTTGCATTCGTCTGTGAGTGTTGGTAATCGTTTGCATGATCCGTAAAACTGCATGCACTAAGTGTAATCGCAGCGCCTGCGACCAACACCGGGGAACAAATCTCCTTAATACTCATTTATTTCAACACTCCTGTAGACTGCATTGCAGTTTGCAATGCCGGACGTAAATCTGCAGCAAGAGGAGTTAAAGGCAAACGAATCCCTTGCTCGCACAAACCGAGTAGATGACAAGCCCATTTAACGGGTATCGGGTTCGACTCAACAAACAATGCAGAATGTAGACGGTTAATCTCAGCATCTTGTTGTCTAGCTAAATCCTCTTCACCAGCAATGGCAAGTTCTGCCGCTTTGGCAACTTGGCTTGGAGCAATATTGGCTGTCACAGAAATATTACCTTTACCGCCTAATAGCATTAGCCCGACTGCCGTTGGGTCATCGCCAGAGTAGACAGCAAAATCGTTAGGTAGCGCTTTTATCAAAGCAGCACCACGTTCTAAGTCTCCCGTTGCATCTTTAACACCTACAATGTTCTGCAAGCTGGCTAAGCGCAAAATGGTATCATTACTCATATCACAAGCTGTGCGCCCTGGCACATTATAAAGAATTTGAGGGATTTCAACGGCTTCAGCAATGGCTTTAAAATGCTGATACAAACCTTCTTGGGTGGGCTTGTTGTAGTATGGTGTCACTAATAGACAAGCGTCTGCGCCAGCTTCTTTGGCACTCAAGGTGAGATCTATGGCTTCATGAGTAGCATTGGCACCTGTCCCTGCTATAACCGGCACTCTACCAGACACTGTCTTGACTACTTGGCGGATAACCCCTGCGTGTTCAGAGGGGGTTAAGGTAGAAGACTCACCTGTTGTACCCACTGCAACAATACCATGGGTGCCGGCTTTGATATGAAACTCTATAAGATCGTCTAACTTTTCAGTATCCACCGCTCCTTCAGCTGTCATTGGCGTAATAAGAGCGACTAAACTACCTGTGATCATTATGAGTCTCCAAAAAAATGATAAGCGCGCATATATTACCGTCAAGGCCGATTTTGCACAATCATTGAGACCGTAAAGCACCGGTAAAAATATAACTTTCTTCGCTTAACCAGTTTTCTAGCCTTCTTCTTTCGCCCTTGCTAAGCCTATAATATGCAAAGACTTTCACAACCCTTCACTGTATTGGAGATAATAATGAGTTTAGAAATTGGCGATATAGCACCTGATTTTTCAGCTAAAGACCAAAATGGCGACGATATAGCCCTAACGGACTTTAAAGGGAAAAAAGTGGTCTTGTATTTTTACCCAAAAGATTCCACTCCAGGCTGTACAGCACAAGCCTGCAACTTACGCGATAACTATCAAACTTTTCTCGATCAAGGCTATGTTATTTTAGGTGTCAGCACTGACACAGAAAAACGCCATCAGAATTTTATCGCAAAGCAGCAACTACCCTTTCCGCTAATTGCTGACACAGAACGTGTAGTTCACGAGCTATATGGCACCTGGCAATTAAAAAAATTCATGGGTAAAGAATTTATGGGAACGGTCAGAACCACATTTGTAATCGATGAAGAAGGCAAAATCACCGACATCATCAAAAAAGTAAAAACCAAGGAGCATGCCGCTCAAATACTTGATTAGAAAATCAGAACCTAAAGCACGCCGTCATTGATCTCTCAAATACGGCGTGCTCGTCTTAAGAGTTACTGCCTTGGCAAACGATTATTGCCAAGCTGCTGTTCGCAAGAACTACGATAAGGGTTAATATCAAGCCCGCCTCTTCTCACATACCGTGCGTACACCGTCAGTTGTTTAGGTTGGCAGCGCTTCATTATGTCTATATAAATTCGCTCCACACACTGTTCATGAAAGTCAGTATGCTCGCGGAATGAAACAATATATTTGAGCAAACTTTCATGGCAAATCTGCTTGCCTTGATACTGTATATAAACTGACCCCCAATCAGGTTGATTGGTTACTGGGCAATTGGACTTTAATAAGTGACTGATGAGTGACTCATCAACATCAAGGGGATCCTTTGATAAGCAGAGCAAATTCGCATTGGGATGATAGTCTGCAATATCAACATCTAAATCATCAATGCAATAATCTGCTGGCACTGTAACCAAACCATCCACATGATCCAGATCACGAATAACAACGCTAACTTGCGCCTTGCATGCAGCACTTAAATCACTTTCAAGCAAACTCTGCACAACCTCAGTGGATTCGTAGCGCATCTGATTTAATGAGTTTAAATACAGCTTAAAAGACTTTGATTCTATGATATTCAAAGAATCGTGAGGGAATCGAAATTCCACCATAGCAACAACAGGTTTGCCCTTCGGATTTAACCAAGAGACTTCGTAGGCATTCCAAATGTCTTCGCCAAAAAAAGGTAAGCCATCTGGCTCAACCCCCATTTCTTGCCATTTATCGACCCTTGCAATGGGGAATAACAAACCAGCATCATACTCAGAAACGTATTCTGTTTGCTGACCTAAAGGTAACATAGCCATTACTAAATCCTTAACTTCTTATACCGCGACCTTTGTTTAACAAGTGCAAGCTGAGCGTAAAAAACACCAAGATAAACACACAAATCATGACCAGCGCCCAATACACACTGATATCAGAAACACCTAAAATACCAAAACGGAATGCATTCACCATGTAAAGCACAGGGTTGAGCAAGGAAGCATGTTGCCAAAAATCGGGCAACAGATGGATCGAATAAAAGACCCCTCCAAGGTAGGTTAACGGCGTTAAAATAAAGGTCGGTACAATGGATACATCATCAAAATTGCGGGCGAACAAACCATTCACAAAACCGCCCAAAGAAAACATAACCGCTGTTAAGAAAACCACTAGCACGGTCAGCAATATATTATCAATTGTTAGGTGCGTAAAAAACAACGACAACAAGGTCACGATCAAGCCTACTAACAGCCCCCGTACGACACCACCCAGAACATAACCTAATAATATGACCCAATTCGGCGTTGGCGAAACAAGCAACTCTTGAACGCTGTGCTGAAACTTAGCAGAAAAGAAAGAAGACGAAACATTCGCATAAGAGTTAGTGATAACAGCCATCATAATCAGCCCCGGCACTATGAACTGCATATAACTAAAGCCGTCCATCTGACCGATACGATCACCAATAAAATTACCGAAAATGGCAAAATACAATGACATAGTAATTGCAGGTGGCAGTAAAGTTTGAGGCCAAATACGCGTAAAACGGCGCACCTCTCTTATTAGAATGGTATAGAAAGCAACCCAAATTTCAGAGTTTTTCATTCAATCAACCTTTAATTAGTTTAACAAACAGTTCTTCAAGTCGGTTTGACTTGTTACGCATACTCAGAACCTTAACGCCCACCTTATCAAGGGCGCTGAACACCTCATTAATAGACTGCCCTTTTACAACATCAACCTCTGCAACCAATGCTCCAGCAACACTGCTCAAGTTAAAACTAGGTAATGAAAACCCATCTGGCAAAGGCTGCTCTAGATCCAACACAAAGGTTTCTTGACTGAGGGTTTTAAGTAAGGCCTTTACGCTGGTATTTTCAACTATCTCACCTGAGTTAATAATGGCAATGTTACGACATAGCTGTTCGGCTTCTTCTAAATAGTGGGTAGTCAAAATAATGGTAGTACCCGCATTATTTAGATCCTTAATAAATTCCCACATCGAGCGGCGCAGCTCTATATCAACCCCTGCTGTCGGCTCATCTAAAATAAGCACTTCTGGCTCATGTATTAACGCTCTAGCAATCATTAAGCGCCTTTTCATTCCCCCCGATAAATTACGAGACGGTTCATTACGCTTATCCCAGAGATCAAGCTGCTTTAAATATTTTTCTGCTCTTTGTTTGGCAAGTTCCAACCCAATGCCGTAAAACCCCGCTTGCGTGACCACCACATTAAACACGGTTTCAAACATGTTAAAATTAAACTCTTGCGGCACCACCCCAAGATATTTTTTTGCTAATGGAAAGTTTTCGTCAATATCAACACCGAAAATAGATACTTTCCCGGCTGTTTTGTTGACCAAAGAGCACAAAATGCCGATTGTGGTAGATTTTCCGGCCCCATTGGGACCTAAAAGCGCAAAAAAGTCGCCCTTTTCTACGGTCAAGTTAATACCCTTTAGCGCTTCAAAACCGCCATCATAGCGTTTTTTTAAGTCACTAATTTCAATTGCATATGTCATAATTACAGCTCTCAATTGGCAATTGCCGAACTCGAAGTTTAATTTAAAAGGTTGATTCGTGAATTTACGTACACAATACATTTATGACGCTTTCATGGAACTGAAACGTCGCAGCCAAGAACATTTTCCTTTTGACCAAGTACCATTAGCAGAAGAGGAACAGGACTTTGTTAGCAAATGGGATCAAACATTAGAACTCATTGAATCAAACAGTCCAGACTATACTTTTGCTGCTCAAGAGCTGTTAGCACGATATATTCGCTGCTATGCCAACCTTGTTCCCTTAGTCAAACGTGAATTACTTTGGCTTATTGGGGGCGAATGTTTACATTTTCTAGGGGATGAAGAAATTAATCTTTACCAAGCACTGGAAGATCAACTGTATGAGCTTGAACAAAAAGGCGAAAGTTACGATATTGAGCAGCAGATTAGCCAATTACGAAGTGACCATAGCCCACTACATTAGTCCAACCCTCTCCCTTACTTTGTGGTTTTGATACACCAACATTCCCGAACATCATTCAGGAATGTTGGTCAGTACAGTATTAAGATACTTTCTTAAACACTAGTGTTCCGTTTGTACCGCCAAAGCCAAAAGAGTTATTTAACGCAACTTTGATCTTTTTCTTTTGCGGGGTAAAAGGGACGTAGTTTAAATCACAACCTTCCCCTGGCTCTTCCAAATTAATGGTTGGTGGAGCCACTTGGTCACGAATTGCCAGAATAGAAAATATTGACTCTACTGCGCCAGAAGCCCCTAATAAGTGACCAATCATAGATTTAGTAGAACTGATCGCCACATCTGAAGCGTCATCCCCCATAACCGCTTTAACAGCACGGGTTTCCGCCAGATCACCCGCCGGTGTAGAGGTACCGTGGGCGTTAATATAATCCACTTTAGCAGGAGAAATCCCAGCATCATTTAATGCTGCACTCATTGCCGAAGCAGCGCCTTCACCCGTTTCAGGTGGCGCCGTCATATGGTGAGCATCATCGCTCATGCCAAAGCCAGCAAGCTCTGCATAAATTGTAGCACCACGAGCGACCGCATGTTCGTATTCTTCTAATACTAAAATACCTGCGCCGTCTCCCATGACAAAACCATCACGGTTTTTATCCCAGGGGCGGCTCGCTGTAACTGGGTCATCATTTCTAGTCGACAATGCACGAGCAGCACCAAAACCACCGATACCCAGTGGAGTGATCGCCATTTCAGCACCACCTGCAACCATGATATCCGCATCGCCATAAGCAATCATGCGACCAGCCATACCTATATTGTGTGTCCCAGTTGTACAGGCCGTCACAATGGAAATATTAGGCCCTTTGAAGCCGAAGCGAATCGCCACATGCCCTGAGATCATATTAATGATTGCACCAGGGACAAAAAAAGGTGATATACGCTTAGGCCCAGATTGATTCAGTAACTCAAGGTTTTTTTCAATCATAGGCAGACCACCAATACCAGAACCAATGGCACAACCGACTCTGTTCAAATTAACGGTTTGTTCATTAATGTTGGCATCATCTAAGGCCTGCACTGCAGCAGAAATACCGTATTGGATAAACAAGTCCATTTTACGAGCTTCTTTAACGCTCATGCATTCTGTTGCATCAAAGTCCTTTACTTGGGCGGCAAAACGAGTGGAAAATTGTGCAGCATCAAAAGACTGAATCTCTGAGACACCACTTTTCCCTTCTAACACGTTATCCCAAGTATCTTTTACATTGTTGCCAAGGGGCGTCACCATTCCCATTCCTGTGACCACAACCCGACGACGAGACATAGGTTTCCTCCAAAAAGAGCCTTTACTACTATATAGGCTTTAATAAGAAAAGCCGCTGTATAGAATACAAGCGGCTTTTCGGAAAACTCAATTCACAAAGAGATTACAAGTTAGCGTTGATGTAGTCGTTCGCCGCTTGTACAGTTGTGATTTTTTCTGCTTCTTCATCAGGAATTTCAGTATCAAATTCCTCTTCTAGAGCCATAACTAGCTCAACGGTGTCTAGGGAATCTGCACCCAAGTCATCAACGAAAGATGCTGAACTAACAACCTCTTCCTCTTTAACACCTAGTTGTTCGCAAACGATTTTTTTTACGCGTTCTTCAATGCTACTCATTAGAAGTTCCTACTTTTACTCGTTAACAGCTCATAGTGAGCATATTATAATATTCGACACCTTTACGGCGTGATTCAAAACCCGAACCAGACACGTATTCTCGTTGAATTAAGATAAAAATTCAACTTAATTATGACATATACATGCCACCATTGACATGAAGGGTTTCACCTGTAATGTATCCTGCACCTTGAGACGCTAAAAACGCGACTGCTGCAGCGATTTCTTCCGGTTGACCCAAACGAGAGGAAGGCACTTTTTCTACCAACTTAGCTTTATGATCTTCCGGCAATACTTTTGTCATATCAGTTTCAATAAAGCCCGGCGCCACACAGTTCACCGTGATGCCACGAGAAGCAATCTCAGCCGCCAAAGAACGACTAAAACCCTCTAGACCGGCTTTAGCAGCGGAATAGTTTGTTTGACCGCCGTTGCCCATTGAACCAACCACTGAACTAATGCTGATGACACGACCAAATTTGGCTTTGGTCATGCCACGTAAACAAGCTTTGGTGACGCGAAAAACAGAAGAAAGGTTGGTGTTCATCACCTGCTCCCACTCGTCTTCTTTCATGCGCATCATTAAGTTGTCGCGGGTAATGCCAGCATTATTTACTAAAATAGTTGGCGCGCCGAACTCAGCGTTAATTTCTTTAATGACTGTATCAACTGACTCACTAGAAGACACATCCAGCACCCAGCCTTTACCTTTATCACCAAGATACTCACTGATACTTTGCGCACCAGATTCACTGGTTGCAGTACCAATCACTGTTGCGCCCTGCTCTACCAACAAGGTAGCAATAGCCTTACCAATACCACGGGTTGCACCAGTTACTAGTGCAATTTTACCTTCTAGACTCATTATTCAGTCTCCTATTAAAATCCGTATTATTTATTCCGCTGACAAGGCAGACGTAAAGCCTTTTTCATCACCTAGCGATGCAGCAGACAAACCTTTTACAATACGTTTGTTCAAGCCACTCAGTACTTTACCTGGCCCACATTCGAGTGTCGTAGTGACACCCAGTTTAGCCAAAAGCTCTACAGACTGAGTCCATAAAACAGGCTCGCTCAATTGCGCCACCAAGTTAGATTTGATCAATGCGGCATCAGCAACCGCCTCAGCAGATACGTTCTGAACCAAAGTACAGGTTGGCGCATTAAACTGAATAGACTCTAATTTCTCGGCCAGTTTTTTACCCGCCGGAATCATCAATTCACAGTGAGACGGCACACTTACAGGAAGCGGTAAAGCTCGCTTAGCACCAGCCTCTTTAGCATTCGCCATAGCTTGTTCTACAGCCTCAACATGCCCTGCAATCACAACCTGACCTGGGGAGTTAAAGTTAACAGCGCTCACCACACCTTCCACAGAAGCACAGGCCCCAATGACTTGTTCATCAGTCAGACCTATGATTGCGGCCATAGCGCCCGTTCCAGCAGGAACGGCTGCTTGCATGTACTCACCACGCAACTTTACTAGCTCAACTGCATCGGTAAATTCAATCACACCAGCACAAACTAAAGCTGAATATTCCCCAAGACTGTGGCCCGCAACATACGCTGGCAGCTCACCACCTTGCTGTTGCCAAAGACGATACAAAGCAACACTTGCCGTTAATAACGCTGGCTGAGTTTTATCTGTTTGATTCAACGCCTCTAAGTCGTTTTGTACCAGTTCCCACAAATCATAACCCAGCACTGCAGACGCTTGTGCAAAGGTCTCACCAATAACGGGATGACTCTGGGCTAAATCTGCCAACATTCCCAACTGTTGAGAACCTTGCCCCGGAAATACAAAAGCTAACTCATTATTCATTTAATATCCTCATTACAAAGACGCGCTTGTAGGGCCGTAGCTAACTTCGCCCGCGCAAGATCAACACCATAGCTTATTGCCCCTGCTATCGCAGTAGCATCTGAACTACCGTGAGTTTTTACCAAATTGCCACGCACCCCAACAAGGCAAGCACCATGCTGGCGTTCAGTTTGATAAAAACTCTCAGCTAATGACCGAAACCCTACCCCCTGCTCCTTGAATTGACCCATTAAAAAGGCCAACAACCCTTCAGAGGCCTTTAGTACCGCATTCCCTACCATGCCATCACAAACAATAACGTTCTTATTGCCTTCAAACAACTCACACCCTTCAGCATACCCATGGTATTCAGGCCACACATTCGCTTTAAGTAAATCGTTTGCCTGTTTTATAACAGAACTGCCTTTTGAACTTTCCACACCAACATTCAAAAGCCCTACTCGAGCACTTTGTTTTCCCATTATCTCTACATAAGCCGCCCCAAGCTGAGCAAAACCTTCCAACATAACAGCAGGACAGTGCACATTTGCACCTAGGTCAGTCAAACAACGTAGTGGAGAAGTGCGCAGCTCACGTATTAATGCAGGATATAACTTAGGTTTGATTAAACCCAAAATATGCCGTGCCAAAGCAACCAGAGCCCCTGTATTGCCCGCGGTAATCATAACATCTGAATGCCCTTCTTTCACGTGTCGTAAAGCCTGATAAAGACTCGTCGTGCGCCGTTTAAACATAGATAAAGATACTTCATCATCGGCACCGATAGCATCTTTACAGGGCAATAGTGCCAAACGATCATGAGCAGGAGGAAGTTCTAGGGATTCACTGGGGGTGTAGAAAATGGAAATGAAAAGGTCATCACAATAATGTAGAGCATTTAATGCCCCATTGAAAGCAACACGGGGACCTAAGTCCCCGCCCATAGCGTCTAAAGCTACCCTAATCATGGGTATCTTAGTTACTCACCTTTAGGGGTGATAACTTGACGACCACGGTAAAAACCGTCTGCAGAAATGTGGTGACGACGATGAGTTTCACCAGTCGTTTGCTCTACAGAAAGAGTTGCGCCTGTTAAAGCGTCGTGTGAACGGCGTTGGCCGCGGCGTGAACGAGTCACTTTACTTTTTTGTACTGCCATTTTTGGAGCTCCTAACTTTTACTTGGCTTTTAATTGAGCCAATATACTAAATGGATTCGGTTTTTCGTCATCCGGTGCGTCATCGGTAGACGATGCATACTTTACAGCTGTTGGGTTGCAACCACTTTCTTCGTGATAAGCGACAATTGGCAAAGCAAGTATAATTTCTTGCTCAACCATATCTGCCAGAACTACGTCACCATCGGTCATGACAACAGGGTCGTATTCTGCCGGAATATTTTTCGCATGGTCTTCGTCATAAACAAAAGCCAAAGATAAATCTAACGTCAGATCATGATCAACAGGCCCCATGCAGCGCTGACAAACAACTTGTACTTGCGCTTTAAGGTTTCCTGTTGCTATGTATCGCCTATCTTCATCAACTCTAAAGTTTAGATGAATAAAAGCATCCCCCTCATCCGACGCCAAGAGAGCGCACAACTCTTTAAACTGCTTAAGAGGTATGTTCCCTTCAATCGCCGACTCATGGTTAGCGTATTTACGAGGGTCAAAATATTTGGGTAATGTGTCATTCAACATGGCGGCAAATAATATTGCCAAGGCGCCCTATTGTCAAAGTGAAAGTGCCATGAAAAGCGTTTATTTCATGTTTTTTTTCGATAAAATCTAAAAAACACGATAATCCACCTCTAAATAGATAATCAAGCAGAAAAATATGCAGAAAAAACTGATACTTGCTTCTTCTTCAAGCTACCGCAAAACACTCCTAAAGCGGCTTCACTTAGCGTTTCAGTGCCGATCTCCTGAGATAGATGAAACACCAAAAGAAACTGAAACCGCCAGTCAATTAGTCAGACGGCTTTCATTCGCTAAGGCACATGCGGTCTCTACTGAGTCACCAAACAATAGCGTTATTATCGCATCAGATCAGGTAGCCAGCTTAGCAGAAGAAATTTTAGGAAAGCCACTCACTAAAGAAAAAGCTTATCAGCAGCTTAGCCGCTTCAGTGGCAAACAAGTGGATTTTATTACAGGGCTTTGTGTTTATGACAAGTCTACGAATACGGCGCAATACCATGAGAGTCAATATAGCGTATTTTTCCGTCAACTTTCTCAACAAGAGATCATTAAATATATTGAACTGGAGTCCCCTCTTGATTGCGCTGGCAGCTTCAAATGCGAGGGACTTGGTGTTTGTTTATTTGAGAAAATGGCAGGTGACGACCCAAACAGCCTTATAGGTCTACCCCTTATTAAGCTTGCAGAGATACTGAGGGAACACCAAATCAATCCGCTTACCGCTACTGAGCTTCCTGCAACATAAAAGAAACTTGGTCCTCGCCCAATTCTTCGCGCGCCAAGTTCGCTAAGTTCAACCACCTAACTTTGCGCGCCAAACGCTCACTTAAACCTGCTTCAATACTTGTGATATATTGATCAGCCCTATCAATAGCCGACTGCCCACCTGAGTCACTACTCGTCACCAGCCCTATCAAATTAACGCCTTCAGGTTGATCATTGAGAAAGCGGCGAATTCTAGGCAAATCTTGGGCATCCATTTGCGCCATTAACTCAAATTGGAAATCATCACTCTTGATAGGCTTAATATCATCCAGCCGCACCACAATATCACCAGCGCCACGCTGATTAATGTACGCCATTTGATAGCCTTTGAACTGGTCTTTCACAACCAGTAGTGATTGATTTTGATCTGCTCCATAGAGCAAGTATTCGCGGTAAAAATTATTGGCCCACGCATTACTGCTACCACAGTTTCGACCATCGCATTGAAAGGCGATTTGCTGCCCCTCCGCCAACAAGGCCTGTCGGTAATAGCGATTTACCTCATCTAGCTCAACATTCCGGTGAATTTTATAAAGCACTTGATAGGTATCAGCCTCTATACGATCAAGTTTCTCAGGCTCCCAGCCGCGACCAACACGCTTAATGACACCTAAAGGCACCTCCACCCTTTGCTGCTCTAAGCTGGCACTCTTGACTAACTGAGCCTCTCTAAAAGGGGGGATATCAGTAAAGTCTGCTAGCAAACTTGTACTGGACAACAACAATACGCTCATTAAGGGGACAGACTTGACCATAGGACACACCATTATTACATCATCTTATTTTATTTATATGCTCTTTCACGCAGTTTGCAACATTAACCACACAACTCACTTCTAAATGAAAATGATGAGAACCTGATAGCCAGATGGATTCCACCTGTTTTATATGATTCATTCGAGAGCCAACCAGTGCTTTATTTGCTTGATACACTCCTTGCTCTGCGAACAAAGCCAGCACAGGGCATTGAATCTTCTGCAAGAAGCTTTGCACACTCTCCTCATCCATTCTAAAGGGCGAGGGTAACTTGAGTTTTTCATCATGGCGCCAGAACCATTGACCATCAGAACAGTGGCTAGATCGCTCCACCAGCAAACTTGCAGCAGCCTTAGTCAATTTAGTAAACCCATTGACACGGGCCAGCACCATCTCGTCTTGAGTTTGGTAAGGACGTTTTCTTTCTAACTTTGGACTTAACATCTTAATCAGAGAGCGCTGTAGAACATCAACCCTATCTTCTGACTGTGCGGTCAATGGGCCAACGTTATCCAACAAGATCAAACTTTTCACCTTATTAGGGCTAATAGCCGCAACTAAGCTTGCAACGGCACCTCCCATACTATGCCCCATCAATATCACAGGGGACGCAAGTTGCTCTAATAGCGCCACGACATCGAGCGCATAATCCCAAATATGATAGAAATTGCCCGCTGCCTTATGAGAAGAAAGGCCATGTCCTGCTAAATCCAGTGCTAATACAGCTTGGTTAGGAATTAACTGTGCTAGTGAACTAAAACTTGCTGCATTATCCAACCAACCATGCAAGGCCAACACCGTGGGTTGCTCTACGCCTTCACACGGATATAGACATGCGGCTAATTGACCATTAGGTAAATCATAGGCGAGCTCAACAACTTCTCTTTGCATCACCATTAATACTCAACATTTGGAGACAATGATCCACTAAATTGACCGCACGCCATGGCCACCACATCAAGATTAACCACGGCGAGTGTGGCCGTAGTCATGGCAAATTGGCGCGGCAGGGGCTGATCAACAAGATAATCCACAAATTGATGAGCAAAGGGTTGATGAGTCACCAATAAAATCCTTGCATACGGCAAATTCTGCAAATAATCTGCTACTAAGTGTTCTTGACCGTCTGGAGTAATGAGGTCAGAAGTAAGGTAGTGGAGCTCCAAGCCCTGCTGCTTAATAAACGCCTCTGCAGTTTGTTGCGCTCTAATATAAGGGCTTACAACAACCGCATCTAGCTTAACCCCTTGAACCTCAAACTGCTGCGCCACTGAACTCACTTCACGACGACCAAAATCTGTTAGTCGACGTTTTTCGTCTTCAACATCAAAGCCGTAAGGTTCCGCTTCACCATGGCGTAATATAAAAAGCGTTTTAGCCTTCTTCATCAGAGTCAACCTTTGGCCAAGGCTGGAAAGGGAATGGCTTCTCATCTGTTTTAAAAGACAAGAAAGCAAAAATTTGTTGTAAAAAAGCCCCTACTGACAAAAGCCAAGTAGATAGGGTCGTTGGCTTATGGGCTGATGCAAAGCGCACTACCCCGACTAACAATACTAATAAGCCAAAAACAGTGATGGCAAGATTTAGCACTGCCCAAAACACCAGCATAAAGATAATTCGAACCCAGTAACTTTGATCTAGATAACCTTGTTTAGCCATTATTTAGTTTCCTCATTCGTTGCAAACTCTACATCCCACTTTTGCTCACCTGTCATCATAGGACCAATAAGCGTTTCTAGCTTGGCCCCGTCAAAAATCAGCTTTGCTAAGCCCTCTGCTAAAGGCATATATAAATCATGCTTATTTGCTTCATCTACCACCATCCGCAAAGTATTCACACCTTCAGCAACTTCACCAATTTCAGCGATAGCTTCATCCAACTTCTTTCCAGAACCTAAGGCAAACCCAACTCGATAATTTCGGCTCAGCGGCGAAGTACAGGTGGCAATAAGGTCCCCCATTCCCGCTAAACCCAGAAAAGTCATCGGATTAGCACCAAAATGCACTGCAAAGCGACTCATTTCAGCCAAACTTCGAGTCATAATCATAGACATGGTGTTTTCCCCAACAGCAAGAGCCTTGGCTAAACCACAGACAATAGCATAAATATTCTTTAGGGCACCGGCCAATTCCACTCCCGTTTCATCTGCATTCTCATAAATACGAAAGGTTGGGGATTTCAATAATTCAATTGTACGTTGCCTAACAATATCATGACGGCTGGCAATCACACTTCCTGTCATATGCCCAGCTGCAATCTCCTTGGCTAAATTAGGCCCACTTAACACCCCGATTAATTCACTGGCAGAGTGACGGCGAAGAATATCGCTCATCAGCTCAAAGCGGTTAGGGTTAAAGCCTTTAGTCGTACTGATCAGTATTTTTTGTTCAGTCAATAACGGCTTAATTCGTTCTGCTACTTGTTCAAATGATTTGGAAGGTATAGATACAAAGACTGTATCACTCTCTAATATGGCTTGCTCTAGATTGCTTGTTGCCAATAACTCTTGATGTAAAGGCGAATTTGGTAAGTAGCGGCTGTTTAGCCCAGTTAGGTTAATTTCTTCAACCTGCTTTTCATTACGCATCCATTGGCTAACTTGATGGCCATTTTGCGCCATAATATTAGCCAATACTGTGCCAAAACTCCCACCACCTAACACACATACTGAATGTTTCATGTTGGCTCCTATTAATCATAGTCCTTTTTTAAGACGAACAACTCACTTCCAATGACTCTGCCCATTCAGGGGAACGCTGAGCTAATTCTTCACACATTTCATGCTCATCAAAGGGTGATTTTAAAACGCTAAGCAGTCTTCTGAAAGGCAGGTAGTCTCCTCTTTCAGCCGCTTCTATTACTTGATGGGCCAAGTAGTTTCTTAAAATATATTTTGGGTTAACTGCCAGCATTGAGTCTTGCTGTGTTTGCCAGTCTCCCTGTATAGCGCGGATTTTCTGATATGACTTAAGCCAATGCAACAACCGCTCCCTGTCTATCACCTCATCCAACAAGAGGGCAAACTGATCGACTTCCAAGTTACTGAGCAAGCGCCAAAATACACTATAATCTAATTTTTCAGCTGCCATTATTTCAAACAGTGGTGGCAACAAGCTGTCTAAAGCTTGCCCATCGTTTATTCCCAACTTCGCCAGCATCAGGTGCTCATAGGTCTGTTGCAAGGTAACTTCATAGGTTTGCAAGATGGCAACCAAATCATCTCTTTCTAAACGATGGGAGAAGCAACGCAATAAGCAATTTAAATTCCAAAGCCCGACACCTGGCTGTCGGTTAAACCGATAGCGCCCCTCGTAATCAGAATGGTTGCATATCCAATTGTCATCATACCCTTCCATAAAGCCGTAAGGTCCATAATCAATGGTCTCGCCGGTGATAGAAAAGTTATCCGTATTCATAACCCCATGCTGAAAGCCCAACGCCTGCCACCGTGCCATGAGCTGGGCGGTGCGAGACACAACCTCAATAAGCATGGCACAAATCGGATTAGGTTGGGACAAACATTGAGGGAAATACATCTGCAGCGTGTAGTCAATCAGCTCGTTAAGCTGCTGAGTTTTTCCTTGGGAATAAAAGTATTCAAAATGGCCAAAACGGATATGGCCACGAGCAGTACGCAACAACATAGCCCCCATTTCAGGGCGCTCTCGATACACCGCTTCTTTACTATCAAATAACGCCAATGCTCTTGAGCTGGGTACACCCAATGCATGCATAGCTTCACTAGCTAGGTATTCACGAATACTGGAACGTAAAACGGCTCGACCATCACCTCGACGAGAATACGGGGTTGGCCCTGCCCCTTTCATGTGCAGATCATACCAGAGACCGTCTTGCCCCTGTAATTCGCCCAATAAAACACCTCTTCCATCACCAAGTTGGGGGGTAAATCCACCAAATTGATGACCGGCATACACCATACTAAGTGATTTAAAAGCCGCTTGTTTACCGCTTAAAATATCAAGAGTTTTCTGGCACTTAAAATCGATCGATAAAAACTGCGCCAGATCAAGGTTGTACTCAACCAAGCGCTGTTGATGGAGGGGATGTATGCGCGTTTCACTGAAAAACGCGCCACCTAATTGATAAAAGTGGTGTTCCAACTGCATAACGACTCACTTTTTAAAGTTAGTTACGCCATGTATTCACAGCGAATGGGCTCACCTACTACTTTTTCAATTTCAGGAATTAAGAAAGCATCATCTTCACTTGCGAAACTCACAGACTTACCCATTTCACCGCCACGCCCAGTACGGCCAATACGATGCACATAATCTTCTGGATCTTCTGGTAGTGCATAATTCACCACCAACTCAACGTTATCAACATGTATACCGCGTCCTGCCACATCCGTAGCGACTAACACCTGAATTTGTCCTGCTTTAAAGCTTTTAAGGGTTTTTACTCGTTTATCTTGAGACACTTCACCAGACAAAATGGCACAATTAATGTTTGCCTTGCGGAGGCGCTCAAATAAATCACGAGTTTCATCACGACGATTAGCAAATATTATCGTTCTTTGCTCACCATTCTCTTCGATCAGCTGCTTTAATACCGGCCATTTTTGTTCAGCCTCAACGGTATAAATAACCTGTTCGATGTTCTTATTGGTGGCTTCTTTTGGCACAACAGACACTTCTTTTGGAAAGAAGGTCCACTGACGCGCTAAGGCTTGAATGTCTTTTGGGAAGGTTGCACTGAACAGCATGGTTTGGCGACGCTCTTTGTGAGGCGTCATACGGATAATACTTTTCACGTCTGGAATAAAGCCCATTGATAACATACGATCGGCCTCATCAAGAACTAGGCACTCAACTTTGTTAAGCATGACCTTTTTGCTACGTGCAAAATCCAAAAGTCGGCCAGGTGTGGCAACCAATATATCCACTTGCTCTGTTTCTAATGCCTGCTTCTGCTTTTCATAGCTCAAGCCACCAACAAGAGAAACAACATTCAGATGACAATTAGCGGTGAGTTTCACCGCTTCATCGGCAATTTGTAGAGCCAATTCCCGAGTCGGAGCAATAATAAGCCCCCGGGCTTGATTACTCGTCTTTTGCTCATCGGCAGGATAATCCAAGAAATCACTGATCATCGCAATCAAAAAGGCTGCTGTTTTACCTGTACCCGTTTGAGCTTGACCAATAATATCGTAGCCCAGCAGTGTCATAGGCAAAGTTTCCGCCTGAATTTCACTGCAATATTCAAACCCCATTTCGGCAATGGACTTAAGCACTCGGTCAGGCAGATTTAAATCGTGGAAACGCAATTTACCTTCCACCGAGTCAACTTGAAAGTCTTCAATAGACCACACTTTTTGCTGCTTATTCCCTGCTCCGCTCGCTTTAGGGCGTTTATTTTGACGTCGCGTGCGCTTCGGTTTTGCGCTCTTTTCGGGTGCTCTATCTTGTGTTTGATTTTCCATATTGGAATCTTAAATAATCTTTCTGTTAGTAAGTGAATAATCTTGCGGTGCAGTGTACCTAATTACAAAAACTTTATCACCCATAGGCAATAAGTTAATAGCGAAATGGCGGCAAACTGCCAATGAGTTGCTGACCATAACGTTTGGTTTTAAGGCGCTTGTCTAAAATATGAATATCGCCTTTATCTGTTTCGCTTCTGAGTAATCGCCCGGTTGCTTGAACCAATTTAAGTGATGCATCTGGAATGGTAATCTCCATGAAAGGATTACCGCCTCTTTTCTGTATCCATTCAGCCAAGGTCGCTTCCACTGGATCATCAGGAACCGCAAACGGAATTTTAGCAATATACACACAGGTAAGGTAATCTCCAGGTAAGTCGACCCCTTCCGCAAAGCTTGCCAAACCAAACAATAAACTCCCTTTACCTTCATCAATTCTTGACCTGTGAGCATCCAGAATCACTCGCTTAGACTGTTCTCCTTGTACAGAAAGAATTTCCTTAAGAGCGTCGCTCACAGCTAAGGCAACGTCTTCCATTTGCCGACGGGAAGAAAACAAAACCAAACTGCCTTTTTCCACTTCCACCTTAGCGTTAAGGTAGGCCACAATTTCCTTAGTATGAAGGTCGGCTTTATTGGGTTCATGCTCCATGTCTGGGACAATGAGCTGAGCATTATTGGCAAAATCAAACGGACTTAACACTCTCAAATATTCGCTATCTCTCGGCACACCTGAACGCATGTTAAAACGGTGAAATTGATTTAACGCCGTTAACGTAGCCGATGTTACAACCGCACCATAGCACTTATCCCAAAGTTGTTGGCGCAGGGTATTAGCAGCTAAAATGGGAGAACCACCCAATTCAATATCTTGCTCTAAGCCTTGCCCAAATAATGTAATCCAGCGTGCATTAGGGGGGTAATTTTGATCATCAGAAGCACTGTATAAACGCCACAGGGACACTGCCTGCTCCAAACGCCCCAAAATACCTCCTAAAATGGGCTGCCAGATCTCAGCCGTCTCTGAGGTCACCCCCATACCCTCATTTTGCTTCACTTTTTTGCACTCATCATGAATGCTTTCAATGTTGTTAAACAGTTTTTGATAGGCCGTTTGTAGACTGTAAGCTAATTGTTTGAGCTCATCAGGAATAACCCCAAACTCAAACCTATGCTGATTATTATCTTGGTCGAGCCCTAAACCTTGAATATAAGGCGCTAGGCCCTGCTGCACATACTGTATAAAGTTAACAATACTTTGGGTTTGTTGCGGGATTTTCATCAAAAGCTGCCCGGTAAGACTCACTTCATCGGTCAATTCCTGCTTTAAGTTAACCAAGTTCTTATCCAGTTGCCTAAGCCAGTTAATACTTTGCTGTAGGCGCACCTCATGGCGAAAATGCCCTATGGCCTTATCGGGTAAATGGTGCCCTTCATCAAACACATAAATGGTTTCAGCGGGAGGTGTCAAAATCGCCCCGCCACCCAATGATAAATCAGCCAGCACTAAATCGTGGTTTGCTACGATAACATCCGCCACCTCAATTTCAGCTCTTGCTTTGAAAAATGGGCAAACAGAGAAGTTTGCACAATTTCGATTAGTACATTGCTGGTGGTCGGTCGTCAGCCTACGCCAATCTTGCTCGCGAATGACCCCCTCCCAGTTATCTTTGTCTCCATCCCAAACACCATCTCGAATGGCGTCATCCATTTCTTGATAAAGCACAGTATTTACATCATCTGCTTGCAAGTGTTGCTCAAACAGCCCTGCAAACATATCTTCCATTGGCTGTTCATCCTGACTTAAATAGCCCTCTAAGTTATTCAAACAAAGATAACGCCCGCGCCCCTTTGCTAAGGTAAATTTAAAAGACAAATCCGTATCAGAGAGTAAATTTGGTAATTCTTTATGAAGTATTTGCTCTTGCAAAGCCACGGTCGCAGTTGAGATGATCAACTTTAAACCACGCTCTTTTGCTATAGGAACGGCGGCAAGGCAATAAGATAAGGTTTTACCCGTACCCGTTCCTGCTTCTACCACTGCGACATGCTGCTCGCCTAACCTCAATCCTTCGCTATCCTGCTTAATATTGCCAAGAGTACGAGCGATAGCGCCGATCATCTGCCGCTGCCCTAGCCTTGGTTTATGAGATTTCGCTTCTAATGAGGCTCGGTAAGCTTGGTGTATTTTTTTCTTTAGTTTATCTGTAAGCATCTAAAAAATTTGAGTAATAGTAATAATGCTGTATATAATAACAGTAACTGTATAAACAACCAGATGACTTATGATTAAATTAACCAAAAGACAATCCGACGTATTGGATACCATTCGCGAATTCATCGACGATACCGGCTTTCCACCTACACGTGCTGAAATTGCAAAACGCTTGGGCTTCAAGTCCCCTAATGCAGCAGAGGAGCATCTCAAAGCCTTAGCAAAAAAAGGTGCCATTGAAATTTTGACAGGCGCTTCTCGTGGGATTCGCCTAGTCACCCAAAGTGCTGACAACGACGAGGGCGACCTTGGTATTCCAGTCATTGGTAAAGTTGCCGCCGGCTGCCCCATTCTTGCCCAAGAAAACATTGACTCCCATGTCCAAGTTCCTGCCGCCATGTTTTCCCCTAAAGCCGATTACTTTTTATCAGTGTCAGGCACTAGCATGAAAGACATTGGTATTTTAGAAGGTGATTTGTTAGCTGTACATAAAACAACCGCCGTGCGTAATGGCCAGATTGTTGTCGCCCGGATTGGCGATGAAGTAACCGTTAAGCGCTTTGAGCAAAAAGGCAGTCAAGTTAAGTTAATCGCAGAAAATGACGATTTCAATGACATCCTTGTGGATCTAGAGAGTGAAGAATTTGCCATTGAGGGCCTTTCTGTTGGCGTTGTGCGCCAACACATCTAATAGCGGCCAATCAAAAAGGTCACCTTTACAAGGTGACCTAATCTTTCAACACTCAACTAAATTAATGCAAGATTTTCGGTCGCATATCAGCCATTTCAGCTTCCATTTGATCTACATCGTCTCCAAATGTGGCTTGATCAGAATAGACAAAATCAATTCCCGCATGAAACATACACTTCGCCAACTCGAAATAGCGATCTTGCAAATAGCTTTTGGTCTCGTCTGAGATCTTTAGTGTTACCAGGGCGGATGTTTCTTCACCATCTTCACTGGCAGGTCGTAAAACAATCTCACCGTCATCAAGCTCGACAATTTCCAAATAGGCTTCTTTCATATTAATACTCTGCAGATTCCTCTCTAAAACGTAACACCAATTCCACCAATTTGGATAAGTACAAGGCTGAGGCCGCACCATCATCTGACCCTTTACCAATCAAGTTATCACTCATTTGTACTGAGCTGGCAGCTCGACATTCAAACTGAACCTGATAAGCACGCTCAAGTTGCGACAACCACGAACCGGACTCATTCAATAAACTGGCTAACTCAGACAATACAGGAATCACCAACTGCTTTTCTTCAGCCTGTTGATACAACTGGCTGATATCAGTAGAAAAGCTTAAGCCATAACCTGCACACACTTCTTGCAACAAACCATTAAGCGCACTGCGTAACTGAAACACGGCAGAGCTTTCAAGGCCAGCACTAAGCCAAGTTTCTTCACAACTCTGGCTTTGCTGAATCAAGCGCCTTGCCGCATCCAACTTCTGGTTTGTAGCACTGGCAACACTGGCTCCTGTCATTTCTTTTTCTTACCTTCTTCAATGACCCATTGATTACCAACATAGAAGGCTTTCCAGCCTGTAGGTTTACCCTCAACTTCGGTCATAACATATTGTTCTTTAGTCTTACGGCTGTAACGTATGACCGTATTATTACCGTCAGAATCACTCACAGGTGCCGTCTTGAAGAAATGATACTTGGGATCAATTTGATCCATGTAAGGTAATATTTCTTTAACCAATGGCGCCCTTGTTTCTCGTTTACGAGGGAATTGACTGGCTGCTAAGAACAGGCCAGTTGCACCATCACGCAAAATATAATGATCTTCAACCTTCTGGCAGGCTAGCTCAGGCATTGGCACTGGGTCCATTTTTGGCGGTGCTGCCTCACCATTTTTAAGTAACTTTCGCGTGTTTTTACAAGTCTCATTAGTGCAACCAAAATACTTACCAAAACGACCTGTTTTAAGTTGCATATCTGAGCCGCACTTATCACATTCAAGTATTGGGCCATCATAACCTTTTATTTTGAATGCCCCATGCTCAATTTCATAACCTGAACACGCTGGGTTATTGCCACACACATGCAATTTGCGCTGTTCATCCATTAGGTAGCTGTCCATAGCAGAGGCGCAAATTGGGCAACGGCGTTTGTTTATGAGCGCCTTAGATTCGCCTTCTTCATCGTCTACTGCTACCGCCTCATCACCTCGGATAAGGTTAATGGTCGCTTTGCAGCGCTCCTTTGGAGGCAATGCATACCCTGAGCAAGACATAAAGACCCCCGTACTAGCGGTGCGTATCTGCATGGGTCTTGAACAGGTAGGACATTCTACATCCGTTGGTGTGGGCTCATTTAGCATCATTCCTTCTTCAGGATCTTCTGCTTTGGCGAGTACATCACTAAAATCTTTATAAAACGCATTAAGCGCTTTAATCCAGTTTTCACGGCCTTCAGCAATCTCATCCAATTGCTCTTCCATTTGCGCGGTAAAGCTGAAGTTCATTAATGAATGAAAGCTATCAACTAATCTTTCGGTAACAATATCACCCATTTTTTCTGCATAAAAACGACGATTCTCGACTCTTACATAGCCACGATCTTGAATCGTAGAAATAATTGCAGCATAAGTAGATGGGCGACCTATACCACGCTTCTCAAGCTCTTTAACCAAACTGGCTTCACTAAATCTCGCTACAGGCTTGGTAAAATGTTGCTCTGGCAATAATTCATTTAGGGTGAGAGTCTCCCCTTTCGCAACGTCTGGTAACGTATTATCCTCGCCTTTCTTAACCACACTTTGCATCGCTCGAGTGTAACCATCAAAACGAAGAATGCGGCCTTTAGCCTTCAATTCATAGTCACCAGAAGCCAAGGTAACCGTTGTAGAAGTGTATTCTGCTGGTGTCATTTGACATGCCATAAATTGACTGCGAATCAAGTCGTACAATCTATGTGAGTCTTTCTCCATACCTAATAAGTCATCAACACGAACGTTGATATCAGAAGGTCGAATGGCTTCGTGAGCCTCCTGGGCCCCTTCTTTACTAGAATAGCGAATGGGGTCTTTAGGTAAGTAGGCCTCACCAAAGTTTTTCTCAATATAGCCCCGTAAAGCGTCAACCGCCTCTGCGCTCAGATTGGTCGAGTCTGTACGCATGTAGGTAATGTAACCTGCTTCGTACAGTCTTTGTGCCAACATCATGGTTTTCTTAACACCAAAACCGAGGCGCGTGCTCGCTGCCTGCTGAAGGGTTGAGGTAATAAAAGGCGCAGACGGCTTACTTTTGGTGGGTTTATCTTCACGATTTGCCACAACAAACTCAGAGGAGTGTAAGCGTTTTACATGCTCATCAGATTGAGCTTGATTAACTGGTCGATACTCTTTTCCCTGATACTTAGTGGTCGCAAACTTAATAACATCTTTATTATTGGTCGCCAATAAAGCATCAAGCTCCCAGTACTCTTCAGGCACAAAAGCACGTATTTCTTTTTCGCGCTCCACAATTAAACGCACTGCAACGGACTGCACCCGTCCAGCAGATAAGCCTCTAGCAACTTTTGCCCATAAAAGTGGAGAGACCATGAAGCCCACCACGCGATCTAGAAAACGTCGCGCTTGCTGAGCATTTACCCTGTCCATGTCTAATTCTGAAGGTTCTTCAAAAGCCGCTTTAATGGCTTTCTTGGTGATCTCGTTGAACACCACTCGCTTGAATCTTGTATCATCACCACCAATGGCTTCACGCAAGTGCCAGGCTATCGCTTCCCCCTCGCGGTCCAAATCGGTTGCGAGATAGATGGTGTCAGCATTTTTTGCTAAGCGTTTAAGCTCATCAACGACCTTTTCTTTTCCTGGCAAGACTTCGTAATGAGCCGCCCAATCATTTTCAGGGTCCACGCCCATACGCGCAATGAGCTGAGCGCGTGATTTCTTTTGTTTGTATACACGCTTCTCTTCAGGGCTCATTTTACGAGTCAAAGCCGCTTGTTTTGCCCTTTCCTGAGGCGTTGATGTGGCCGTAGCTCCAGACGGCAAATCACGAATGTGTCCAACACTCGACTTTACCACGAAGTCACTACCTAGGTATTTATTGATGGTTTTCGCCTTTGCTGGCGATTCCACGATTACCAGTGATTTTCCCATTGAACTGAGTAAGCCTTCTATTAATTACGTCTATTCATTTGCGTAGTTACGTCTTTGGGCGCAGATATTAAGCAAACACCTTTTATATAACAAGAGATCCCTGTATTGTTTCGCACAATAAATCTTGCCGAAGCCAGTATTTCTTATTTACCATACTGAATTCATTGTTTAAGGACAATCATGGCCACTCTTCAAATTCTTACCATTATTTTTCTTTTAATCATTGTGATTCTGTCAGTGATCATAGGAACGCGGGCCCACCAAAAAGAAAAAGAAGCAACTGCACGCCGTTTCAAACAAATGCAACTTGCTAACCGTGCTGAACGCGTTGAACACCACATTAAAGGGCTCAAGGACCTTAATACAGACAGTATCGCCAGCGATGTATTGTATGACTTTTATCTAGACACATTACGCGAACTTCTGCAATACGCTGACGATCCTGAACGGGTTGAAGTTATGATCGCAAAAGCTGAAGAGGCTCGTGATAGTGAAATCAGAGCGTTCAACCCTGAAGCTGAGGAGCTCACCTTTCAAACTAAAGCAAACTACAAAGAGCGTTTAACCAAGGTCGCGAAAATGCTGCTTTTCTTACGTCGTAAAGGCCGCATCAGCAATAACCACTACCAAGAATGCTATGATTACTTACGTTGGCTCAATCTTTGGGTCCAATTGAACCGTCAACTTGTTCAGGCAAATAGCAACTTTAATGGTGGTGACAGTCGCGTTGCACAAACACTTTATGGGGTCATCTTGTCACACATAAAAGCTGACAGTATAGAAAGACCTGAGAAAAAAGCATTACAAGATTTTGTAGAAGCACGTATGAAGAAGCTATTAGCCCCCAGTATTCAAGCAGCCCAAGACGCTGAAAACCCAGATGAAGCGATTGTTGAACTACTACAGAACTTGGACTCCAGCACAGAAACACCAACAGTTAACAATTCAGAAAAATAAATTACATATTGTTTTCTGTTAACTGGTCAACAGGCAATTTTTCTAACATGGATAGCAAGTCATATAACTTTTTAACGTCTGCTTCTTGCCCTTTTTCGTGCCAATAGAAATCCACTGTTTTAGCCGTAACTTTAATGGCACAAAAAAGCCCAACACATTGTTTTAAAAGTTTTTTTTGTTTTTCATCCAAACTCAATCCATGGCTAACCCAACAACCATCTAGTAGCTCATGGTACTTCCATACTTCGAAAGGCAATATTAGTACCTCTCTAGCATCAAATTCGATCGCTTTATGGCGAAAAATAGAATAAGCACAAACATTTTGTTTGTTTGTTGTCTTGTCCCACTTGTCAGGGAGCTCAATTGAGGTAAGCTGAACACTAAGACCGTGTTGACGAGCCTGCATTCTTAACGACATTTTTTGTCTTTCACCTTTTGAAGGCAAAACCCAGAGTGCAGACCCCATCAAAGACAGGGTTATAAAAATCACAATAAAAACTGTCATATATTTCTCTTAAGGTGTTTAAAAGCCATGCAAACAAGTAGAGCAAAATTTGGAGGTATCCATGCTGTATAACCGAATCATTGTTGCTGTAGACCTAACGGATGAAAGCATACTCGTTGCGAATAAAGGTGTGGCACTTTGCCAAGCCACTGGCGCAGATCTCACCATTCTACACGTTATTGAATCACTAAATTATGCCTACGGTGGAGACGTTCCGATCGATGTGACTGACATCCAGTCCCAACTAAAAGAAACAGCGCAAGAAAAAATGGCCATTCTTGAAGCTCAAATTGACCTACCCAACAAAGAAACCTGCATTACCCAAGGCGGTATAGAAAACGAAATCCATCGTGTTGCTAAGGAGCAAAGTGCTGACTTGATTGTCGTTGGTAGTCACTGTAAACACGGTTTAGCCTTATTACTTGGCTCTACTGCCAGCGGTGTTCTTCATGATGCGCCATGCGATGTATTGGCCGTGCGCGTCAAAAAAGATTAGCCTTACTAGATAAAGCCCCAACCATATGGTTGGGGTTTTAGTTTGTTTAACACGCTAGCCCAACAAGACTAACGTCGCGCCCAACTAGTGCCTTCTCTACTGTCTAGCAACTCAATTCCTTGCTCAGCGAGTTCATCGCGTATTTCATCACTTCGAGCAAAGTTTTTATCTTTACGTGCTTGAGTACGCTCATCAATTAACGCTTGGATCTGCTCTTCAGACAAGCCTGCAACTATCGTTGAGTTCTGCAAGAAAAAGCTTGGATCCTGATACAGCAAACCAAGCAATTCTGCTAGGTCTTTCAACTCAGCTGCCAATTGCATTGCCTTGACTTCATCGTCTGTTTTCGCCTTATTCAGCTCACGCACCAGCTCAAACAATACCGACACAGCCACTGGCGTGTTGAAATCATCACTCATGGCCGCAACAAAGCGCTCAGTAAACTCTGTCGCTTCATAAGATTGCGCAACCTGCTGATTCCTCAAAGCGGTGTACAAACGCTCTAAGGCAACCTTAGCTTCATGCAAGCTTTGATCTGAATAATCGATTGGACTGCGGTATTGACTAGATACCATCAGGTAACGAATGACTTCAGGGTTAAACTTGGCCAGAACATCTCTAACAGTGAAAAAATTCCCTAAGGACTTGGACATTTTCTCGTTATTTACTCGAACTGCACCACAGTGCATCCAGTAATTAACATATTGTTCACCAGTACACGCCTCGGATTGAGCAATCTCATTTTCATGGTGAGGAAACTTAAGGTCAGGTCCACCACCATGTATATCAAAATGGTTCCCCAAGCAGTTAGTCGACATAGCTGAACACTCAATATGCCAACCTGGACGTCCAGCCCCCCATGGCGAAGGCCAACTCACCTCGTGCTCTTTTGCTTGCTTCCATAAAACGAAATCCGCTGGATGCTCTTTGGCTTCTTGCACATTAATACGAGCCCCAGCCAACATATCTTCAAGTTTACGGTTATTGAGTTTACCGTACTCCTTAAAAGCACTTGCACGATAATACACATCACCAGATTCACCGTGATAGGCAAACCCCTTATCAATCAGAGTTTGAACCATAGCAATGATCTCATCGATAAATTCCGTTGCTTTAGGCTCACGGTCAGGCATTTTATTACCCAACTTCAGTTCATCTTCTCGTTGCGCCGCGATCATTCGTTCGGTCAAGCTTTGCGTGGTTTCTTGATTTTCATTAGCACGCTTAATGATTTTGTCATCAACATCCGTGATATTTCTCACGTACGTCAAGTCATAACCTAAGTGACGAATAAAACGTGAAATAATATCAAAAGAGATCATCGCCCGTGCATGGCCTATATGACAGTAGTCATACACGGTGTTACCACACACATACATGCTAACCTTGCCTTCAACAATGGGCTTAAACTCTTCTTTTTGTCCTGATAAAGTATTAAACACTTTTAACATAATGGGTTATTTTCCCTTTGCTTCAATCTTCGCCCAAGAATCACGTAACGTGACCGTTCGATTAAACACCAGCTCATTCGCCTCAAGGTCACGACAGAAATAACCTTCACGCTCAAACTGATAGCCTTGCCCCTTAGCGGAGTCTAATAACGAAGGTTCTGCTTTGGCATTAGTCAACTGTGTTAATGAATCAGGATTAATAAAGTCTAAGAAGGTTTTACCTTCATGATTCGCGTCAGGGGCCTCTTCATTAAACAAACGGTCGTATAGATTAACCTGAGCAGTCACTGCATGCTTTGCACTGACCCAATGAATCACCCCTTTAGGCTTGTAGCCTTCTGGGTTAACACCCAAAGTATTTTCATCGTAACGGCACAGCAACTCGACTACCTCACCTGCATCATTTTTAATCGCTTGGTCACAAGTAATCACATAACCGCCCCGAAGACGCACGGCACCATCAAGGGTCAAACGCTTCCATTTTCGTGGTGGCACTTCGGCAAAATCGGCTTGATCTATGTAAAGTTCTTTACTAAATGGCACCTGACGGGTACCAGCTGCTTCATTTTTCGGATGGTTATTTACCGTGAAGATCTCTTCTTTATCCTCCGGGTAGTTTGTTAACGTTACTTTAATTGGCTTGAGTACTACCATGGCACGGTTTGCATTGGCATCAAGGTCCTCACGGATAGCGTGCTCTAACATTCCCATATCAACAACACTATCAGACTTAGTTACCCCTATACGGTCACAGAAGTTACGGATCGAATCTGGAGTGTAGCCACGACGGCGCAAGCCAGAAATGGTTGGCATTCTTGGATCATCCCAACCATGAACATGTTTTTCATCCACCAGCTGCTTAAGTTTACGCTTACTGGTTACTGTGTAGTTGAGATTCAAACGTGCAAATTCAATTTGTTTAGGATGCGCCGTACCTAACGTCTCAAGCACCCAATCATAAAGTGGACGGTGATCCTGAAACTCTAAAGTACAAACAGAATGCGTAATATTTTCCACAGCATCCGATAAACAGTGAGTGAAATCGTACATAGGATAGACACACCACTTATCCCCTGTTTGGTGATGATGCACATGGCGGATACGGTAAATTATAGGGTCGCGAAGGTTAATGTTTGGGCTTGCCATATCAATTTTGGCGCGCAACACTACTTCGCCGTCTTGATATTTACCGGCTTTCATATCAGCAAATAAAGACAGATTTTCCTCAACGCTGCGATCACGATATGGGCTGTTTTTCCCTGGCTCTTTCAATGTCCCACGGTACTCACGCATTTGCTCAGGGTTTAACTCACACACATAAGCTTTACCGGCTTCAATTAACTGCACCGCAAACTTGTATAAACTGTCAAAGTAGTCAGAAGCAAATTTGGGCTCATCTTTCCACTGAAAGCCTAACCAGGATACATCACGTTTGATTGAATCAATGTATTCAACACTTTCCTTTTCAGGGTTAGTATCGTCAAAACGAAGGTTACACTGGCCGTTGTATCTTTGTGCCAAACCGAAATTCAAACATATGGATTTGGCGTGACCAATGTGAAGATAGCCATTTGGCTCCGGCGGAAAGCGGGTCATTACTTCACCACCAAATAGCCCTGTTTCGTTATCTTTATCAATAATTTGGGTTATAAAGTTACCCGGTTTTGACGTTTCTGACATGATAGAGGTAAGTCCTAATCTATTTTGACTAATAGTATTTGATTCAGATAGAGGAGCGCCTTGTGCGCATCAACTCCATAATTGTTTGCTGAGCCGATAAGTATATCTGATTTCACGCTCAGAAAGACAATCACACATCTATTTTCTTGCAAGAAAACCTAATTAAAGAAGTACTTGCTGAGAAAAAACACTGCCACTCCTACACAAATGGTCAGTAACTGCTGTTGCCGCCAAATCCCCACCACTAATGAAGCGACGCCTCCTAATAGCCAAGGATTACTGATTGATAAATCAAACTCTTGGTTTGGCATAAAGACCATAGGTGAAATAATGGCTGTTAACACTGCCACTGGAACAAACTTCAAAGCACGCTCAACCCAGTCAGGCATTTTAAACTTATTCGCTCGCGCAAAAAGCACAAACCGCACACAAAAAGTCACTGCAAACATACCAAACAAAATACTTATAGCGTTAAGCACAGTCATTTGCTCCTCCCTGAACACTTTCCTTAGAGCCCAAACAATCACAAACATAGCCGATGGACACACCAATAAGGGCCGCTAGAAGCATGCCTAGATTGTTTGGCATAGTATGCAGCAACAAAGACGCTACCAAAGCAGACAACCCAGCCATAACAAAAGGAACACGTGTGAAATAAGGTGTCACAATACCAATAAAGGTTGCCACCATTGCAAACTCCAGCCCCCATTCACTCATCCCCGGAATGAGCTCACCACTTATCACCCCCAACAGTGTCGTGACATTCCACATTAAATAAAAAGAAATGAAAGAACCTAAATAAGCAAAATGACCATCCGTAGTATTCACTTGGCCAGAACGATACATTGGCCGTACGGCTGCATAGGTTTCATCAATCAAACCAAAGCCCATTAGCAAACGCAGTTTAAAAGGGAGGTGTTTTACAAATTTAACCATGTCTGCGGCATACAGCAAATGGCGCAAATTAACCACAAACGTGGTAAAAACAATCACCCAAATAGGTGCATCTGTTGCAATTAGGCCCAGCGCAACAAACTGGGCGGAGCCAGCAAAGACAATACTCGACATCGCCACAGCAAACCAAACACCAAGATCATTTGCCGCCGCCAAAGACCCAAACAGGAGACCAAATGGGGCACCGCCTGCCAACATAGGAATGGAAGCAAGCATCCCTTTTCTAGCTACTTGCATACTCATTGCTGCTCTCCCAATAACAGTTTCTCCATATAAACATCAGCTCTCTCGTACTGACTCGCTTGCGGAGGCGGCTTGAGTTCAAAGCCTCTTTTTTCATATAAAGCCATGGCCGGCTTTAGGCTTGATGCTGACTCTAACGCCACCTTTTTTAAACCCGCCTTCTCAGCGCGCGCAACAGCATGGTTCAACAACACTTCACCCACCCCTAAGCCTTGACAGTGAGTCACTACGGCAAGTTTTAAGACATTCATGACCTCACCTTGCTCCAACATCACAACCGAGCCAATCAAGCGGCGACTATCACGACTCACAGCCAGCAAAATACTGCCACCCTGATCATATATTTGCTCAGGATGTGTCAATAACGCTTTATCAAATTCGGTAATTTGCTCCGGAAAAAATTTAGTCAGCCAGCCCATATGAAGTGCTTCAAACTCCCGTTGATAGGTAGGCTGATACTCAAGAAAATCGAAAGGCTCAAGCCGATCTAGCACCTTACTAGCCAAGCCTGCTTTTAGAAATTCATGCTCTAGCATTTCGAGCGCTTCCATGAAATGCTCACTCGAAAAATGCAAGGTGCGCCTTAATACTTGCTCCATAGCTTGAAGAATCGGTTCTGCACTGCGCATGGCAGCAATAGCCGAAGAGGACAAACGCAATAAAAACTTGCGCTGATCTGTATCGTGAGGTTCTTTAAGCAGCAAACCTTCATGAATCATTTTATTCGTCTGTTTACTAACAGCCGGATGACTCAACCCCAAATGATCCGCTATGGCAACCACCGTCATTGCACCTTCAGCCTGTAGTAAACGCAAAATCGGGAAATAAGTCGACGAGATCGGTAACTCACATCTTTCATATAAAGACTGTACTTCTGAAAACAGGGTATCGCTAATACGCTTTAAACGACTACCCAATGAAAGCACTCCAAACTGTTGCATGAGATCTCCATAATATTATCCGTAACTGGTTACGGATAATATTATGGAGATCTCTGATAAGCAAGACACATTTACCCAATCGTCTGTTAAAATACGCTTAAAGAACCCCTAAGGAACTAACATGACCACCAAAGCTGTTGTCGTCTACTCAGGCGGCATGGACTCATTCACCGTTTTACACAAAGCATTAGCAGACGGACTTGATGTCCACGCCCTATCCTTCAATTATGGCCAAAAACATAGCAAAGAACTTGATGTGGCTAGCCGTGTTTGCGCCATGCACAACATCCCCCATAAAGTAGTCGACATTACTAGTATCACAAGCCTTATGTCTGGCTCATCCTTAACAGATGACATTGACATCCCTGAAGGCCACTATGAAAGTGAAAACATGCAATCCACAGTGGTTCCAAACCGCAACATGGTACTGTTATCCATGGCTATTGCTTATGCCGTATCACTAGAAGCAGAGCAAGTGCATTATGGTGCTCACTCTGGAGACCACCACATATATCCCGATTGCCGTCCTGAATTTGTTGAGGCGATGAACGCTGTCTCTAAAATTGCGAACTATCAAGCTGTTGAAATCGTTACTCCGTTTTTACAATCTGATAAAGCGCAAATTTTAGCGTCGGGGCTCGCTATGGGGCTAGACTACCAACACACTTGGACTTGTTATAATGGCCGCGAGCAGGCCTGTGGAAAATGTGGCGCTTGCGATGAACGTCTGGAAGCCTTCGCAGTATTAAATAAAAAAGACCCCCTTAAGTACGAACCCATTTAAATTTAGAAACTTGCTACTGGCATCCACAACCACAAACACATAAAATGCTCCAGACTTTTGAATTAGGCTAAGTTCTAATTAGTAACAAATTACATACTAAGGATTGAAAATGATCATTCTGCATACAAACCACGGCGATATCCATGTTGAATTGGATTATGAAAAAGCTCCAAAAACCGCTAAAAACTTTGAAGAGTACGTAACTTCAGGTTTTTACGATGGCGTTATTTTCCATCGCGTTATCAATGGTTTCATGGTACAAGGTGGAGGTTTTGAGCCTGGCATGACTCAAAAAGATACTCGCACCAGCATTGAGAACGAAGCAGACAACGGCTTGAAGAATGAAGTTGGCACATTGGCAATGGCTCGCACCATGGACCCTCACTCAGCGTCAGCTCAGTTTTTCATTAACGTGGCTGACAACAGTTTCTTGAACCACCGCAGCAAAACAACGGATGGTTGGGGCTATGCGGTATTTGGTAAAGTAACTGCTGGAATGGATGTGGTAAATAAAATCAAGGAAGTAAAAACCACCATGAAAAGCGGTCACCAAGACGTTCCTGTTGATGATGTAATCATCGAAAGTGCCGAGTTAGTTGCTGACGAAGCCTAATGACCCGCTATTTTATTTCAGATCTCCATCTGAGTAACAAACGCTTGGATCTCATCCAAGCGTTTGTTCGCTTATGTAAAGAACTAAACGCTCGCAATGAAAACGCGGAATTATATATCCTCGGGGATTTCTACGACGCTTGGATAGGCGATGACTTTCAAGCAGATTGGAACGACACTATTGAAGAAAGCCTCATTCACTTAACTCAAATCCGTGTCTTTTTTATTCACGGCAATCGTGATTTTTTGATTGGGAAAGAGTGGTGCCAACGCACTCACGTCACACAACTCGCTTCACAAAGTATTATTCTTAATGACCAACAGTCTGTTTTACTTTGCCATGGGGACGAGTTCTGTACCGATGATCATAATTATCAAGCTTTTCGATCCATGGTTCGCTCAGACCAATGGCAACAACAAATCTTAGCTCTTCCTATCACTCAACGAATTGAACTGGCAGCAAAATTGAGAGCCGACAGTCAAAGCAGCTCCAGTGAAAAAAGCATGGCTATCATGGATGTAAACCCAATTAGCGTAAAGGAAGACATGCATCGACATGATTGCCGCTACCTAATCCACGGGCACACCCATCGACCTTTTGTACACCAAGGTGATCGCACCCGTATCGTACTTGGAGATTGGGATGACAACATCTGGCTAGCCAGCTTAAATGGACAGCATTTCACCCAGTACAGCGCAAAAACTGAAGACTTTGTTTTAGAAGGAATGAGCGCTCTTAGCCTTAAGCACGACTTAGTGCTTGATTAAGAACATATAGATTCATTTAAAAAGCCGTTCTGAATTGGGTGTTTTACATGCCCTTTAATTGAACGGCTTTTTATTACCTAAAGATGCAGTAGATCTTTCACCCAGCTGGTTTCAGACTCCACTCTTGATCGTCGAAACTCCAGGTCCCTTTCATTTAAAATTCCCACTGCTTTAAAAAAGGCATTATTGACTGTTACAGGCCCCAACTCAACGCCATAATTATTACGCCAATGCAAAATAGCTTGACTGGTCAACAATTGGTAGAGGTAGTCTAATTCAATAGACCCCTGATAGACATAATCAAGATTCACTTGATAATTTTTCTTAGATATTTCCAGAGCAATCCAGTAAGTAACATCAGGTAACACTTGATAATTAGACAGACTCATAGTCCCCTCCAAATAACCATTCCTTTAGGGCAACACTATGAGTCTAGCAGTTATTTTTTTACCTGCAGTTTTTTTACTATTGAGTTGGCGGCCCGCTGTGCACACGAAACTCAATATCTGGTTCAACGATCAAGTTATGTTCGATCTCCCTAAAAAAGGCCACTCTTTCATCGATCGGCTCACCTGCGTACTCTTCTGCCAAAGCCAAGTAATCCTCGAAATGACGAGCCTCTGATTTTAATAACGAAACATAAAATTTTGACAGCTCGGCATCCAAATGAGGAGCCAAAACAGCAAAACGCTCACAAGAACGTGCCTCAACAAAGGCCCCTATAATCAAGGTATCCACTAACCGTGCAGGTTCATGTGTTCGGATATGTTTGCGCATGCCATCTGCGTAGCGTGAGGCCGTTAAGTGCTCATAAGCCACTCCGCGCTTGCGCATTAATTTATGCACCTGCTCGAAATGCAGTAACTCTTCACGGGCCAACCGGGACATTTTATGAAGTAAATTATCTCTGTCGACATAGCGATACATAAGGCTCATGGCGGTAGAAGCAGCCTTCTTTTCGCAATGAGCATGGTCGTTTAGCAATAATGTTTGATTTTCAAGCGCCCAATTTACCCACGCCTCTGGAGACTCACAGGGAAGGAAAGCAACTAATTCGGGATACGCTGATAACATTATTCTACCTTTTCATCTAAAAAAACTTGATTATACTCGGTATTATGTTTTTAGACAGCAACGTCTTGATTTGGATATCAAATTTCTGATGAATGAATACTACGATCCGCAAAAATTAAAAATCAACCAACACGTCGGGGTAGAAGTAGATCCCTATGTGCTGAATTACTCGCTTAACGAAAGCAAAACAACCTGGGTTGCCGATCAAGGCGGAAGACCCTTCACCTTATATTTTTATCAAGCCTCAAAAGGCAAAGTAGAAGATTTTTTACAGAGCGCACGTCGTTATGCAGGTATCAAACACCCTGCAATCACACCCAACTACCCTCCCTTTTATTCAAACCTTTGGGTGTTTGGTTGCTCTGCTGTGTGCGGAGGCGAAAATTTATACAGTTTTCTTGGAAAATATCCTGATGGTGCGCCACTTAACGTGGTAATCAGTCTTTTCGATAACATCGCCAAAGCCTTAGACAAAGTTCATCAAAACGATCTTTTTCACGGCCACCTAGACCTAAACGCCATAAACGTAGTAAACGGTGTTGGTATTATGACGGGGTTTGGCGCTCACCACTGGATGGACAACATAGGAAAGGAAGAGTTTGACCCTAGATTAATGCCCCCTGAATATAAGAAGAAGAATCAAAAACGCACCCCCGCAGCAGACAAGTTTGCCTTTATGCGCTTACTAATGGCGGCCCTATGCGGTGAATCCATTTTAGATAAAGAACTTCCCGCTAGCTTACCTGACAGCCACCCCTTATTAAGCGATAAAGTGTGGAGCAAATTATTAAGATGGAGCAAAACGGCTGAACGCTCACGCCCCAAACAGTTGGTTGAGGTTATACAGCTGTTAAGAGCTAATCTCTATAAACCAGAAACCAGCACCACCCGAAAAAAGAAAAGTTTATTAAGAGCCGCCACTCGCCGAGTTTCCAGCAAAATATGGCTAACTGGAGCAGGCGTTGTAAGCACTGCCGTTATTGCCACTTTACTTTGGCCTGAGCCACCTAAAACCGCGCCCGTGTCTATTACTAAAACACCCATCATTGAACCCGAACCTAGCCCTGAAGAAGTTTTTGACGCCTTACCACAATCCCTTGAAGAGCCCCTAGAGGTTGGCAATACAGCACCCAAGGTTGAAAAACTTAAGCCCGCTGTATTTAAAATGGGTGACCAACAAAGGGTTGGTGATGATAATGAGCGGCCCGTTCACACAGTTGATGTACCGACTGGTTTTTATTTCGGCAAATACGAAGTGACATTTGATCAATACGACCAATTTGCTAACGCCACTGGACGAGCATTACCTCCAGACAACGGCTGGGGGCGCGGGCAACGACCTGTGGTGAATGTTAGCTGGTACGATGCTAAAGCTTACACAGCTTGGATTTCAGAACAAACTGGCCAAGAGTATCGTCTCCCTACTGAGATAGAATGGGAATACTCTGCACGGGCTAATTCCGACACCTCTTTTTGGTATGGCGACACAGTTAAAGCTGGCTACAGCGTTTGCGACAGTTGCGGCAGCCAATGGGACGCTGTATCCAGTGCCCCTGTTGGTAGTCAAGCGAGCAATCCCTTTGGCTTATTCGACATGCATGGCAATGTAGCCGAATGGGTCGAAGACTGTTATCACGAGACTTACGAAGGTGCTCCTAACAGTAATCAGGTTTGGCTATCAGAACAATGCGATAGTCGTGTAATACGAGGCGGCTCTTGGTTTGACATACCAAGAGTGGGGCGCAGCTCAACACGCTATCGTGCGAACCCAGATTTAAGGGCAAGTAACTGGGGTTTCCGCGTTGTCAGGGTGATAACAAAAGCTAAATCAGAATAATTCCACTAAATGTCACCTATTCGAAATTGTTATGACCAAGAATAAGTCATTGTCGCTTTTTTTCTATAGAATAATCAAATAACAAAACATTATTCACGAATACTTAATTTACTAAGTAAATTAAGTATTCCACTCATCAACAGGGTTTGTTGTTGAGCAATTCTAAAAATCAGAGGTGAGCATGAGCCTATATCTAGATTACTTAAAAGAAATTGAAGACCGTAAACTTCAAGACTTACACCCTAAACCAATTGATGACGGCAAGTTACTCGCCGAAATCATTGCTCAAATCAAAGACACAACGAACGAACACCGCGAAGCTTCTTTAAATTTCTTCATTTACAATACAATCCCTGGCACAACAAGCGCTGCATCTGTTAAAGCTCAATTTCTTAAAGAAATCATCTTGGGTGAAGCGACAGTTGCTGAAATCACCCCTGATTTTGCTTTTGAACAGCTTTCTCATATGAAAGGTGGCCCATCTATTGAGGTGCTTATTGACCTTACCCTAGGTAACAACGAAGCGATTGCTCAACAAGCTGCTGATGTTCTAAAAACACAAGTATTCCTTTACGAAGCAGATATGGAACGCTTAGCCACCGCCCACAAAGCTGGCAACGCCACTGTAACGGACATTCTTAAAAGCTATGCTGACGCTGAGTTTTTCACAAAACTACCAGACATTGATGAAACTATTGATGTTGTAACCTACATCGCAGCGGAAGGTGATATTTCTACCGACCTTCTGTCTCCTGGTAACCAGGCTCACTCTCGTGCCGACCGTGAACTACATGGTAAATGCATGATCTCCCCAGAGGCCCAGGAAGAAATTAAAGCATTAGGTGATAAACACCCAAACGCGCAAGTCATGCTTATTGCTGAAAAAGGCACCATGGGAGTTGGCTCTTCACGCATGTCTGGTGTGAATAACGTGGCACTATGGGCTGGTAAGCAAGCAAGCCCTTATGTCCCATTTATAAATATCGCTCCTGTTGTTGCAGGTACAAATGGCATTTCTCCTATCTTCCTTACTACCGTTGGTGTGACGGGTGGTATCGGTCTTGACCTTAAAAACTGGGTTAAGAAAGTAGACGAAAATGGTAACACTGTAGTTGATGCTAATGGCGATGCAGTACTTGAAGAAGCTTACTCAGTAGCGACTGGTACGGTTTTAACCATTAACACTAAAGAGAAAAAACTGTACAACGGCGACAAAGAGCTTGTTGATGTTTCTTCTGCTTTCACGCCACAAAAAGTCGAGTTTATGAAGGCTGGCGGTTCTTATGCCGTAGTATTCGGCAAGAAGCTACAAACTTTTGCTGCACAAACCCTTGGTGTTGAAGCTAAAGCCGTTTACGCTCCTTCTAATGAAATATCTCATGAAGGCCAAGGACTTACTGCTGTAGAAAAAATCTTCAACCGCAATTCAGTAGGCGTCGCTTCAGAAACGCCATTACACGCAGGTTCAGATGTACGCGTAAAAGTAAACATTGTAGGATCACAAGACACGACTGGCCCTATGACCTGCCAAGAGCTTGAAGCTATGGCCGCTTCTGTCATTTCTCCAATCGTTGACGGTGCTTACCAATCTGGTTGCCACACCGCTTCTGTTTGGGATGCAAAAGCACAAGCAAACATACCTAAGCTTATGGCATTCATGAACAACTTTGGCTTAATAACTGCACGCGATCCGAAAAACGTCTATCCAGCTATGACTGACGTAATCCACAAAGTACTTAATGACATTACGATTGATGATCGTGCCATTATCATCGGTGGTGACTCCCATACTCGTATGTCAAAAGGTGTAGCTTTTGGTGCCGATTCTGGTACTGTGGCGCTAGCTCTTGCAACAGGCGAATCAGCTATGCCTATCCCTGAGTCTGTTAAAGTGACCTTTAAAGGCAAAATGAAAAGACACATGGATTTCCGCGACGTGGTACACGCAACGCAAGCACAGATGCTTAAACAATTTGGCGGCGAAAACGTTTTCCAAGGTCGTATCATCGAAGTTCATATTGGAACCTTGATGGCGGACCAAGCCTTTACCTTCACTGACTGGACTGCAGAAATGAAAGCAAAAGCTTCTATCTGTATTTCAAACGACGAAACTCTAATCAAGTCTATTGAACTTGCTAAGAGCCGCATCCAGATCATGATCAACAAAGGGATGGAAAACGAAGCGAAAACGTTGCACGGCTTAATTGAACTTGCTGATAAGCGCATTGAAGGCATTAAATCTGGCAAAGAGCCAGCACTTGCACCTGACAGCAATGCCAAATACGAAGCTGAAGTTGTGGTCGACCTTGACCAAATCGATGAACCCATGATTGCTGATCCAGATGTGAACAACGATGATGTGTCTAAACGCTATACTCACGATGTGATTCGTCAGGTTTCCTTCTACAAAGACAAACCCGTTGACCTTGGCTTTGTTGGGTCTTGTATGGTGCACAAAGGCGACATGCAAATCATTGCGCAAATGCTTCGCAACCTTGAAGCTAAGAATGGCACCATTAACTTCAGCGCCCCGCTCGTTGTGGCACCGCCAACTTACAACATTGTTGATGAACTTAAAGCGGAAGGCGATTGGGAAATCCTACAGAAGTACGCTGGTTTCGAATTTGACGATGCAGCACCAAAACTTCAAGCGCGTACTAGTTACGAAAATATCCTGTATCTAGAGCGCCCTGGATGTAACTTATGCATGGGTAACCAAGAAAAAGCAGCCCCAGGTGACACTGTTATCGCAACCTCTACGCGCTTATTCCAAGGCCGTGTTGTTGCAGATACCAGCGAGAAGAAAGGTGAATCTCTACTAGGCTCTACTCCTCTAGTGGTACTATCTACAATTTTAGGCCGCTTCCCAACTATCGAGGAATACAAAGAAGCCGTTGAAGGTATTAACTTAACGGATTTCGCGCCACCAGCTGAAGAGTTGACATCAGCACCTGTTGATTTCATCCCTGCCGCTCGCGTCTAAGCAAAACATATAAAACACAAAAAGCCATAGATCCAACGATCTATGGCTTTTTCAGTTATAACCCCCTAAAAAAAACGCCAGACTTAAAGTCCAGCGTCTCTTGGGAACAAAAAACTGTTGCTAATCAAGTTTTAAAGTATGTTGTTTGCGATCAGCCTTGGTCTTTAAATACTCTCGGTTGTGCTGATTAACATGAACTTGGGTTGGTACTAATTCGACCACCTCTATACCATTTTCAGCAAGCTGTTGAGCTTTATCTGGGTTATTCGTCAGCAAGCGCACCTTTGTCAGTCCCATAGCACGCAACATGCGAGCCGCTACAGTGAAGTCTCTGGCATCTTCAGGCAAATGCAACATCTCGTTAGCTTGATAGGTATCATAGCCTTGGTCCTGTAGAGCATAAGCCTCAAATTTAGCGTACAGACCAATCCCTCTACCCTCTTGGCGCAAATACAGGATATACCCACCCTGCTCGTCAATTTTATCAATGGCTTCATCTAACTGATCACCACAATCACAACGCCCTGAGCCAAAGACATCACCCGTTAAACATTCAGAATGCAAACGCACTAAAGGAATCTCTTCCACCAACCCTTCTTTCCCAGCGCAATGAATTGCAATGTGTTCTTTGCCGAGCATATCGCCATCAAAAGAAATAAACTCAGCCATTACGTCACCGGAGCGCATTGGAATCACAACGCGGCGCTTCACCGATAATTCAGCCATATACATGCCTCTAAAAATAATTGATGCCCCTTGTATTGGGGCTGAAGTTTCGCATTTCAAGCATTAGGAAAGCTAAACAAGATGATCTAATGGCAAAGAAGTACGATTGAGAATGCGACGCAATAAAAAGCTCGAATGAACCCCTGTAACACCCTCGATACGAGTCAACTTACCCAATAAAAATTCATGATAATATTCCATATCTTCCACTACCACCTCTAAAAGGTAGTCTGCTGATTGGCCTGTCACCATGTTACAGGCAGTCACTTCAGGAAAAGACTCCACTTGCGCCTCAAAGACTTCAAACCTATCAGGAGTGTGCCTATCCATACTAATCTGAATATATGCCGTTAATTTTAAGCCCAGCATCTTTTTGTTTAACAACATGACTTGTCGATCAATGACGCCACTCTCCTCTAATGCTTTTACACGGCGCAAGCAAGGGGAAGGTGATAATCCAACCCGATCTGCCAAATCTTGGTTGGTTAAGCTAGAATCTTGCTGCAGCTCCCTTAAAATACACAAATCAATTTTATCAAACTTCACATCAACCCCCCTGTATGCCAACTTTCATTCATAATGCGCAATATAATGCCATAGATAATGATTTTTTTACAAAAAACGCAATCTTTTACCCCGAAAAATTAGGTATGATATGCCTACTAAATAAAAAAGCGGCAGATTAAATGCCACTAATAACGAAGCCACCCGCTTCACTCTGACAAGGAATAGAAAGTATGACCTCTTTTGACCACACTAAATACTTGCCATTTCAACCGGTAAGCATTAGCGGCCGCACCTGGCCTGACCAAGAAATTACCAAAGCACCAATATGGTCTAGTGTTGACCTTCGAGACGGTAACCAAGCTCTGGTTGAACCTATGACGGTGGAACAAAAGAAACAATTTTTCGCCCTTCTTGTAGATGTAGGCTTTAAAGAAATTGAAGTGGGCTTCCCTGCAGCTTCCCAATTAGATTTTGATTTTGTACGCTGGTTGATCGAAGAAAACCAAGTACCCGATGACGTTTACATCCAAGTATTAACTCAAGCAAGACCTGAGCTAATCGCTCGCACTTATGAATCTCTAAAAGGGGCTAAAAAAGCTATTGTTCACGTTTATAACTCCACATCAAAAACACAACGTGAGCAAGTTTTCCGTTTAGGAAAAGACGGCATTAAACAAATTGCTGTCGATGGTGCACAATGCGTTAAAGACCACGCTGCAAAACACCCTGAAACGGAATGGGTATTCCAATATTCCCCAGAGAGCTTCACAGGCACTGAAACTGACTTTGCTGTAGAAGTAGTGGATGCGGTTATGGATGTTTGGCAACCAACTGCGGACAACAAAGCTATCATCAACCTTCCTGCCACTGTGGAAGTAGCAACCCCTAACCGCTTTGCAGATCAAATCGAATACTTCTGCCGCGAAGTTAAAAATCGCGACAAAATGATTGTTAGCCTACACACCCATAACGATCGCGGCTGTGGCGTTGCAGCGGCTGAATTAGGCTTAATGGCAGGCGCAGATCGTATTGAAGGCACTTTGCTAGGCAATGGTGAGCGCACCGGCAACATGGACGTTGTTACCATGGCCATGAACATGTATAGCCAAGGAGTAGCTCCTGAACTAAACCTTGCCGACATGGACCGTATTATTAGCGTAGTACAAGCCTGTACATTACTGCAGGTTCACCCTCGCCACCCTTACGCTGGCGAATTGGTATTCACTGCCTTCTCTGGCTCTCACCAGGACGCCATTAAGAAGTGCTTAGCCAATCAAACGGATGACAAGCCTTGGGATGTTGCTTATTTACCGATTGACCCACGTGATGTTGGTCGCAGCTACCAAGAAGTCATCCGAGTAAATAGCCAATCAGGCAAAGGCGGCATTGCTTATACTCTTGAACAAGAATACGGCTTAGCATTACCTCGCTGGTTGCAAGTTGAGTTTAGCCCAATCGTACAGCGCTTTGCTGAAGAAGATGGCGGAGTGGTTAATGCCGAGTCCATGCGTAACTTGTTTGAATCTAGCTTTATGACTGGCGCTGATCCTTACAAACTTGGTCGTTACGACTTAACGAAAGATGAAAACGACACAGTTCGTGCAGAACTAGAAAGCAGCAATGGAAAAGTCGAGATATCAGGCACAGGAAATGGTGCCCTTTCCGCCTTCAGTGAAGCACTTGGCGCACATTTTGGTATTCGTATTGATATTATTCAATATCAAGAGCATGCCTTAACAGTCGGAAGTGACTCTCAAGCCATAGCCTACGTTCAAGCCAATATTGACGGTGAACGCTTCAACGGCGCTGCAATTAACACCGACATAGTAACCGCTTCTATCCAAGCATTACTTGCTACTGTCAATCAAAAAGTTGCGTAAAGCACATAGAAAAACTGGGCGATGGATATATCGCCCAGCTTTCCTCTTTCTCTAAAACAGTTCGTCAACTAAAACACAGTCACCCTTCTCATTGCGACTCGCATTTACTTTATCCAAAATAGCCTGAGCTGTTTTCTTTTGACTACTAGGCATGTACTTAGAATCCACCGTTTTTTGCAAAGTCTGGATATGACTTTCTAATTTAGGGGTACAATAATCCTCGAAAGCCAACAGAGCGGATGACCCAACAGACATAGATACAACACAAATACCAGTTAAAAAAGCTTTCTTTAACATCAAACTACCTTTTATATGATTAATAGAATCCCAAGATTAAAGCACAGCATACTCTAAAATATAAACCTAGATAGAGTTACATTTTTGTAATTTGGACGATTTGTAATTTAATTACTCTATTTATCTTTAAGATGCCTGCTTTGTATAGGACGGCGAGAATCCAAAAAAGCGCTTATACTCACGACTAAACTGAGAAAAACTATTATAACCAACCTGATAACAAGCTTCTGTTGCTGAGACGCCCTGCATCAATAGAACTTGCGCCTTCTGCAATTTACTCGATTTAATGTATTGATTTGGAGGAACATGCATAATTTGTTTAAAGGAGCTATAAAAACTGGTTTTACTCATGTTAGCTATCTCAGCAAGCTCCTGACTGGCAATACTTTTATCAATATTCTCATGAATGTAACTCACCACCTTCGAGATTGGCTGTATCCCCCCATATTGGTTTAGAAGAGTTCGTAACGCATACCCATGAGAACTGGTTAGAATACGGTAATAAATTTCATCAACCACCTGATCACCAAGGATTTTCGCATCCATTGGTGTTTCACTTAACTCCAACAATTTAGCAAAGAGATCAATGAGCTTATCTTCAGCCTGGCCAATTACCAAACTAGAGGACTTTTCACAAGTTATTGGCTTTGAGGGCCCTTCAAAGCGCTCAATTTTCAACACCATATCGGCAAGCCGAACTAAATCAATCGCAAGTGAGGCAGACAGCATAGGCCTATTTTGTTGCGCCTCCACAACTTCCGTAGAAACGGGCATGGGCAAAAAATTAATAAAAAAATCCCCGCACTGATAAGTAAATGAGTTGTCCCCCACATGGCATCGTTTTGCTCCTTGCCCCATCATACAAATCAGAGGCTCATAAAAAGCATGCTTCTTTTCTTGCAATGTAGAAGACTTAAACACCCCCGCCCCTTTAATCGGCAAATCAGTAAAACCTTCCTTACTTGCTAGCTGATTAATCTGCCTAGTTAACTGCTCAATTTTAGCTTTCATATCCCCCCCATTTAAACCGATTCCGATTTTAAACTGCTTTTTTAAAAGTTTCGACAGTTTATTCTATAACGTGAAGTTAAGAACGATTAGGCATGCTTTATGGTTTTTTATGTATATAAATGATTAGATTTTAGAACTATAGTGCACAGCACACTAAACAGATTCATTGAGGGCAGAAAATGAATAACTTTGATTTTTACAATCCTACTCATATTGTATTTGGCGAAGATCGCTTTGAAGAGCTAGACAAACTAATACCCGAAAACGCTAAGGTCATGATTACTTTTGGTGGCGCTAGTGCTAAAAAGTACGGGACGATAGACAAAGCTCGCGGTGCCTTAAAAAACCGCAACATCATTGAATTTGGTGGTATTGAGGCAAACCCACAATTCAATACATTAGTTAAAGCAGTTGACATCGTTAAGGCTGAAGGCGTAGATTTCTTGTTAGCGATTGGCGGTGGTTCAGTCATGGACGGCACCAAATTTATTGCTCTTGCCGCCAAGCAAGAGTCAAATGAACATCAAAACATATTGTTCAACGGCTTCTCTCCAGTCCCCGCAACACAAGCGGTACCGCTAGGTTGCGTTGCGACCCTTCCTGCAACAGGTTCAGAAATGAACATGGGTGGTGTTATTACTTACAAGGATCAAAAATATCCTTTCATGTCTCCTTTGGTTTTCCCTAAATTTTCACTTCTAGATCCCCTATTAACAAAGACTCTACCAAAAGAGCAAATTGCCAATGGCGTTGCTGACGCTTTCGTTCATGTTATTGAGCAATATTTAACACAGAAAACCAATGCAAAAATCCAAGATCGTTTTAGCGAAGGCGTACTGAAAACCTTAATTGAAGATGGTCCTGTGACATTAGCCAATAACGGCGACATGGAGGCTCGCAAGAACTTTATTTGGTCAGCCACTAATGCCCTTAATGGCATTTTAGGCGTTGGCGTACCGCAAGATTGGTCAACTCACATGATTGGTCACGAAATGACTGCGCAATATGGAATTGCTCATGGACGAACTCTTGCCATCATTTTACCGAACCTTATGAGAGAACGAAAAAGCCATAAACGTGAAAAACTTCTCCAATTCGCCGAGCGAGTTTGGGACATTCGGGAAGGCAGCGATGACAGTAAGATTGACCAAGCAATCGATAAGACCGAAGCTTTCTTTAACTCCCTAGGCATTGAAACTAATCTTACTCATTATGGTATCGATGATGCTGGCATTGACCGCATTATTAACCAAATGGAAAAAATGGGACTTACAGCTTTATCTGAAACAGGTGATTTAACGCTAGATGTTGTGCGTAGAATCCTGACCGCCACAAAATAAGTACTTTTATTAAGCTACTAATAATTGGTTAAGAGTTATTAGTAGCTTTTTATATTCATGTTTTATAATGCTATTTTGCTATCTACTACACACAATCCTTACATTTTAATACTACAAAACCACCTCTTTTGCACGTACAATAATATTGTTAAACCTAACCACAAACTGCACTGGACGGCCCCCTTGGAAACCTTTAGAACTAAATTTTTAAAGTTAAACCACCTAATTTTGCTACTGGCACTCAGTGCGACCGTAATCACATTCGTTAATAGCTTCTACTCCGTCTATGAGGTGCAGAAAGAGCAACTCATCAATCAGAATATTGAAATAAACCGCTCATACGCAAGAAAGCTCGCAGATACTACCGAAGTATTCATCATCGCGGCAAAGCAGCAATTAGAGTATTCCGCGATACAACTCGGAAAGAGCTTTGATAATGAAAATAAGATACAAGCTGAAACAGATCGCCTAAGAGAACAAAATGAGAGCTTCAACTCTGTGGTAGTCAGTGATGCAGAAGGACTCGTCCTATCAATTTCCCCAGAAGCATTAGCACTTAAAGGAAGAAGGCTAACCTCGAAGAGCAGCCTAGAAGCGATTGCGAAAAAAAGCCCTCATATCAGTGAACCTTTTGTATCTCCCCTTAAAAATCTCTTAGTTTCTATAACGGCACCTATATTCAATGAGAACTTTCGATACATGGGCTTTGTTGGTGGCACCATTTATCTTAAAGAAGCTAATATTATGAGTGATATTTTAGCCTCTCATTACTATCAAAACGGGTCATATGTGTATGTCATCGACAAGTCAAGACAAGTCTTATTTCATCCGAATAATGACATTATTGGTACATCTGTTGACGACATAGAAGACATTAACCAAGTTCTTAAAAAACAAGGTGGTACCATTTTACATCGCAATGATGGTGCAGAAATGTTAGCGGGCTTTGCGGAAGTACCCAGTACCGGTTGGATTGTCATTACCCAAAGCCCAGTCGAAACCGCGCTTGCACCTTTATCAAATATTATGGAAAAAGTTATACTGAAAACTTTTCCTCTTGCTATGACTGTTTTTGTTTTTATCTGGCTTTTTGCTCGGGCAATCGCTAAACCCTTACAGTTGCTTGCTCGTCAGGTTAAACGCTTTGATGAGAAAGAAGTCGATGAAAGAGAAGTAGACAGAGACATAGAAGATATTAACTCATGGTACAGTGAAAGTTCTGAACTGAAAAAGGCCATTACTTTTAAAGTAAAAGACTTTCAAACGGAAATAGGTAAACTTAAGCTTGATGCGGATACAGATCCATTAACTGGTGCCAAAAACCGTCGCGCACTTCAATATGTTTTAGATGCCTTCCATAACGAAAACACACGTTATTCTGCACTTTGTTTAGACATAGACCACTTCAAATCTGTAAATGATACCTACGGACACGATGTAGGAGATCAGGTTCTAAAAAAACTGGTTTCTATCATGAATCGCTTTTCAAGAACCTATGACCTTGTTGCCAGGACTGGGGGTGAAGAATTCATATTGGTTATTAAAGATGCCAATCTCGAAGATGCGATGCAAATTGCTGAGCGACTTAGAGAAAGCATAGAAAGTGAGTATTTTGAAACGGTGAATCATATTACGGTTTCTGTCGGTGTCGCATGTACAGATGGCAATATTAAAGGAGATTTGAACACCCCCGACGCACTCCTCAAAAAAGCCGACAAAGCACTATATGAAGCCAAACATTTGGGACGCAACCGTTGCCAACCAGCAAATTAGTTACAAACGCCCCATAAAAATAAAACAAACAAACCAAAATAGTGCATAAAAGAACATTTGCACCATTTTAGTTCGGACACATCATAGATAAGCAGTACTACAGTTTTTGCTTACATAAAAACACTTTTTTACAACAAAAGATTACACCACCACCTTCTTCATTAATAGTGATTAGCACCATCCGACTTCTCTAGCTCAGAGCATTCGCCTCTATTATTTTTTCAAAATCAAATTGGCAAATATATTGCTAAAAAATATCAACCCTCTTGTTATTCCATAGATTACTTCACTATTTACGGAGAAATGCTGAGAAATGAATTTAAAAAGCAATTTAATGTCTTTATCTAATGCCGAAAAAAAGTGGCTTCCTTGGTTTGGTAGCAACAACAAAATATCACTATTTTGGTCATGTTATCTAAATAAAGAAACCTATCACAATGTCGAAAAAACTTTCGAGGGCATAGCTAACACAAGAGTTAAGTTGCTTGAAAATTGGGTCAATAACCAGTGGTCACAATTAGACGTTTTACTGGATAATATCGGCTTTCAATTTCCAAACATTCCTTCTCATGCACTTATCGAGCGCAGAGATATCGTAAAAGATGTTAGCGAGTACTTTGTTATTGATAATAGCGGCAAAGTTATAAACTCTACCGACAAACAGCGCATAGGAAGCTCAGATCTTGATAAAACAGCAGTTCAATCAGGCCTGAAAGATAGCTTTTTACATGGCCCCTACATAGATCAGAATACGCTTAGAATTGGGGCTTCTAGCTCAAAATTTCATGATGCTGTTACACTCATGTTTTATTTGCCAATAGTGCAGAATGGTCAAAGTGTTGGGGCTATCTGTGCCCGCGTTCCCAATGATGTTTTAGGAGACATTATTCAGCGTGAGGCTGGTCACATATACAAAGAGTCTGGTGATAACTATTTGTTTATGGTGAACTCTAATTTTGACCACTCAATTCTTCCCGGTACAGCGCTATCACGATCACGTTTTGAAGACGACACCTTTAGTCATGGCGAAAACCTCAAAACCGGCGTCAGCACCAACTGGGGCACGGTAAAAGTTAATAAGCATACCGAATTTGAAATTCGCTTTACCGACCCAGCTACGAAAGAGCTACACCCTGGCGTTCGCGAAACCATTAAAAATGGTCAGAACCTTTTTGTGACCTACCCAGGCTACTCAGACTACCGACACATCCCAGTTATTGGCAAGGGAGTTACGTTTCAACTTAAAGGCTCACCAGACCGCTGGGGCATGATGTGTGAAGGTGATTTAGAAGAAGTATATCGCCGCCGCTCAATCAATTTGAAGCTTATGAAGGGCTTCACACTTGCCTCAATAATCCCCCTAGGAGGTAATGCAACACTTCATGGCATGACAGATTTATCGAATACAAGCATTTCAATTATTACACTAGCAGGCTTAGCAATAACTGGACTTTTATATAACCGTTTAGCGACGAAAAAAATTAGTCGGAATATGGCACAAATGACAGAGGTCATTCAAACCATTGCAGAAGGAGAAGGAAATCTAAGGCAACGCCTAGATGGTGACCTGAGCAACGACGAAACAGGGGATATGGGGCGCTGGATGAACAGCTTTATCGACAACCTAGATAACACTATAGGTCAAGTTATTTCAGCCAGTAATAATGTCAAACGCTCGAACGACTTCATGTCGACCACCAATGATGAAGCTCTGCAAGCATCTCAATATCTAGACACTTCTGTTGAAAGCATGCTGAACGTATTCAAACAACAGGTCACTGAAATAGAGACGGTTTCTCAAACGGCTCAAAGTCTGAAACAAACAATGGATCAAGTGGTTGCTGAAAGCCAAGAGCGTTTAATTGAAGCCAAAAAAGGGACTCAAGAGATTCGCGATGTAGTCCGATCCTCAGCCGATTCCGTAAAGTCACTTGACCAAAAAACGAACGAAATTGCAGGTATCATAACCACAATTACTGATATAACCAACCAAACAAACTTATTGGCCCTTAACGCCGCAATTGAAGCTGCGCGAGCTGGTGAACACGGCCGCGGTTTCTCTGTGGTTGCTGACGAAGTGCGAAGTCTTGCTTCAAAAACCGCTTCCGCAGCAGAACAAATACAAAACATGTTAGAGAACATCCAAGAAGAAACTCGTAATGCTGTTAGCTTTATGGAGACAGGCGCCGAAAATGTCGACAAGAACTTACAAGCAAACGAACAAACAAATAATGGTGATGTTGCCTTGTATGATCTTGTTGATACCATTTTTAATGCAATGCAATTGTTAAACAATAGCAACGATGAAAACTCGAGTACCGTTCAGGAAATGGGGGCGGCTACAGAGCAAATGAAACGCTCTATCAATGCTTTACAGAACAGGTCAGCTAGAATGGGGCTATCTGCTCTAAAACTAAACTCTTTAATAGGAGAGTTTCAGGTTAGCAAAAACTAGCTTTATGCCCCCAGTAAGTTAAACACCTTACTGGGGGCAACATAAAAATTAAACTAGCTTACCTTTAGCTCCGCACTCATATCCTGATCGTTCTCGAATTGCTTTTGATCAGTATGGTTAAGCCACTTGGACGTTATCGTTCCAGAGGTCATTGCGCCGTTAACGTTGATCGCAGTTCGCCCCATATCAATCAATGGCTCAATGGAGATGAGCAACCCTGCTAGAGCTACTGGCATATCTAATGCTGACAATACTATTAGAGCAGCGAAAGTCGCTCCTCCCCCTATTCCGGCAATACCAAAAGAACTGATAGTCACAATGGCAATTAAGGTAAGAATAAAGCTTGGATCTAATGGGTTTATGCCAATTGTAGGGGCAATCATTACTGCTAACATAGCTGGATAAAGCCCTGCACAACCGTTTTGTCCCATAGTCGCACCAAAAGATGCCGAAAAGTTCGCTTCTCCCTCGCCATTACCTAAACTTTTAACTTGAGTCTCAATATTCAATGGAATCGTGCCCGCACTAGACCTAGACGTAAAAGCAAATAACAAGACTGGCAATACTTTCTTCAAGTATTTAAATGGTGAAATACCATTGAAGGCAAGCAAGCATAAGTGCATAACCAGAATCAAAGCAAGCCCCACATAGGACGCAACGACGAAATTAAGCAGTGTTAAAATATCTGCCATATTTGAGCCCGCAACCACCTTGGTCATTAACGCTAAGATGCCATATGGCGTAAGACTTAGAACCATTCTAACTAAGGTTCGAACAATCGCCTGAGCAACATCAACAAATCGCTCAAAACTCGCTCCAAGTTCAGGCTGTGTTTTCGCAACTGTCACACCAGCAATACCAACAAATGCAGCAAAAATTACTACCGCAATGGTCGAGGTTGGACGACTACCTGCTAAATCAGCAAAAGGGTTACCTGGGAAAAATGAACGTACCATATCTGCAAAAGAGGTTGTGGCCAGCCCATCAAGGCGAGTCTCAAGTAACTCCCCTCTTGCCATCTCGCGAGCACCTTGCACAATACCGTCAGCCGATAAACCAAACAGATTACTAACAAAGACACCAATCAACGCAGACACCGCTGTTGTCGCAAGCAAAATCCCAATAATGGAACCAGACATTTTGCCAAGGGAGCCCGTGTCTTTTACCTTTATTATCGCTCCAATGATCGAAACTAAAATTAATGGCATGACAATCATTTTCAACAAGCTAACGTAGCCAGATCCAACAATATTCACATACTCTAATGTGTCAGCAATTTCACCACTACCAACCCCATATACCCACTGCAAAAATGCACCGAACAAGACGCCCATACCCAACCCCGTAAAAACACGTACAGAGAGGGATTTTTGCCCTTTTTGCTGTCGAAACAACAGCACTAGAAGCACAACAAAAACCGCAATATTCAAAGCGGGATACAACATATTTTCACCTTAACAAATTAAATGATCGACGTTAGGTCACCCTAATCCTTCAAACGAGCTAGGTCGATTAAATCGGCGCCATAATAACAAATTCTTGACGCTTCAGTTAAGATTGAAATGCAGAGCAAAGAAGCAAATAGGACTTTTTAAAATAACAAGTAGAAATATAGTTAAACCATTGAGTTATAATGATTTAACTTAATTTAAGCGTTCAGTTCAATGGAATTGAGATAGCTAGAAACACAGAAGTATGAAGCAAGACCACAATAAGGCTTTTATCTATTAACTAGTCAAAGAGCTCATTTAAAATAATGCGGTTAAATATAATCAATCTGAGACAATTGAAACTTTTTATATAGTTCTTCACAGTGTTCAGTATCAGAAATGATACGTCTTCGTATATCCATTGGTGACATATGAATCGCATTAAGATCAAACTTTCTCTGCATATTCTTAAATTTAGGGTGCTCTTGCAATGAATCGACTATTCGATGAAGTTTTAGCAATACGTCAAGATCCATATTGCTAGGTGCAACCCAACCATACCAGCCTCGAAAATCCATGTTATTAACTCCAAGCTCTGTAAAGCAAGGTATGTTAGGCAATGGTTGGTGTCGCTCTGCTGAACAAACAGCTAATACTCTAAGATTACCAGAAAGTATCGCTCCCCCCGCATTTCCTGTCGCAATGATACCCGCACCCAGTACACCATCTAGCAAATCTTCCACCATTAAAGAGGTTCCTCCGTAGGCTTGAGCTCTTAATGCTATTTTTTTCTCATTAGCAAACGTCAAGCCTGCTAGATGAGATTCAGATCCATAAAGGACAGTGCCAAAGTCTCGGTACTCAGGGTGTTCATACACCCAATCGAGGTATTCATCTATGGTTTTCACTTTGCGACTAACCTTAGGACCCACAACAAACATATAGGTATACTCACCCAAAAATGCTACTGGAATAAAATCCATAATGGGATTATATGGAAGGTTACGATACAAGCAGCTGAACAAAGACATGATTGTGCCATTTACTTGCAGTAACGTATCACCGTTTGCAGGTGCTTGCTTTACTATTTGGCTTGCCCTAATGGTGTTGTCTTTAGGTTCATGAATAAATGTATAATCCATTTTGGGGTATAGCTCTTTCAATAAATCTTTAGCTGTATGACCCAATACAGATCCTAAGCCCGTATTGCTGTAACCGTAATAAATCTGTTTACTCGACTCAGATATCTGATCAGCAAAACTTGGCACAAAAGGTTGAGCGAGTAATGCACCACTTGCTTGTAAGAAGGTTCGCCTGTTCATATTAACCTCTCTTAAAATTATTTCGCTTTAGCGTCGTAATTCACTTAATAATAATTGCCAAATGTTATTCCAAACTTGCTCAGCTAAGCTCATCGGCTCGGCTTTAATCACTAACTTTCCGTGCAACTGAATCGGAAGTTGATTTGCATCTAACGTTTGATCTATTTTGAAATAAACTGCTCGATATGCCTGCTTAGGAATAAGTTCTCCTTTACTGTCTTTTAACGTTTCAATAGCACCACCGTATAAACTGCTTAATTCAACAGGAGAAACGGTTTTAAGCGTGGCTGATGAGAGCTCTGTAATTTTGGCGGTGGCAACAGGCCAAGAAGGGTCGATGGGGTAAAATTTGGCCGTTTGAGTAAGGTCAAGCCGAGTAAGGTCTTCTTCTCGAAGGTAGGCTATACCATGGCTTTCTTCGGTTGAAATTATCCGCCCTAATGACTGCATCGGTGACACCCACTGATGCTGATCAATTTGCTGTACCGCATCAACAAGACGACCATCAAAGTGAGCTCGCCACTCAAGCTGCTTAATTTGTTTTTCTAAAGCAACCTTTTGAACCTGCAGCTCATGAAACTCTTGAATGAGTACCTGACTTAATGCTCGTTGTTCCGGGTCGCCCGCAACACTATTAAGCTGACTTTCTGATAACCCTAATAGGACATTAATAGAAGCCAATTCAGCCATCAGTTCAGGACAATAAAATTTAGCAATGAGTTGGCCCGCTTTTACCTTACTATTTACAGGTACCAACCATTCAGAAATTTTACTCTCTGCTGGAGCATATATTGTCTCTAGTTGCTTGTGTCTATTTAATCCAACCATATCTATGTTACGGCTCATCGGAAGAAATAATATGAGTAACAACAGGCCAACTATACTAATAAGAATGACTCTTCTGACCATAGAAGCCTCCTGGCGCTTTGACCATAAACGCAACATATTCTTAAGGATCGGAAAAACGAAAAAAGTCCCCATCATGATTAACAACCACAATAAACCAAATATGGGATAGAAGTAGTGATAAAAAAAGTAGCTCACTGCACACAGAATAATGACTTGATACACCCAAGTTCCTAGCCCTAGTCCGACCAACAAGAAAACTTTCTTTTTATTAGCCTGCTCGGGGGCTTCTGCTTTTCCTAGAATAACGTTATCTACTGCCCAACTAGTCCAGCTCATCGCTTTAGCTTGTAAGTTATTTATCCCTAAGTAATCACTAAGCACATAGTAGCCATCGTATTTGGCAAAAGGGTTTAAATTTAAGAAAATACTCGTAACCCAACATGTTGTTGCCACTAAGAATGCTATATTTCGAATAGCACCATCGTCCGAAATAGCCCATACAAATGTGGCAACCCCTGCGAACAAAAGCTCGACAAACACGCCCCCCAAAGACACCATCATTTTTTGATACTTTGATTTTAAACGAGTCACATCATCCATTTCTGTATACAGGAGGGGCATCATAAAAAAAGTGGCCACACCAATGCGCCCTACTCTACATCCGAAATGGCGGGCAAAGTAAGCATGCCCCAACTCGTGAAAAAGCTTTAATACGATCAGTGTCATGGCAAAGCTGATAACACCAGCCATCGAATAAAAACTCGAAGCGGTATGAATAAACTCATCCCATTGACGTAGCGAAAAATACAATCCAAACGAAGTTATAAAACACCATATTGCTATGACGACTCTGCTATTAAAGAATTTAAAAATTGGTTCTATGGTATTAAGAAGTGGCTCAACAAAGAATAAAGGAATTCTAGTGCTCCTTATTCTTCCGATAAATTGGTATAAAGAGAAAGAATCAGAGCTTAAATAGTTTTTTTTCAACTCTATATAATCTTTTTTCTCTTTAACCTTGATCAATTCGTTGACTTTGAAAAAGTGTAGCAACTCTTCTAGTTGTTGCTCATTAAATAAGATATTCATCTTCTTTAAAGTAAATTTTAAGCGCCCAACTGTACCTATTTTCCATAGTGTCAGCAGGGTGATATCTGACTCATCCAGAATGTATAACCTATGATGCAATGGATCGTATAAGCGCCAACTTTTCTGAGCTGTTTGCGCGTCAATCATCTCTTCAATTTCAAGTTCTTCTCTTAATGGAGGTAATGCCAAAGAATCTTGTAACATTTAGACCCCCAGCCATTGTCTAACGCTATTTACTGGTCGTCTAATTAAGTGCCAAATGAGCGGGGCTTCTTCACCATAAATTCTTGCTGTACCTCTTGTCCCAATGGCTGCTAACTGATTTTCACTAGGCATTGCCGTCAAAATATAGCTTGCCACTCCCTCTGGAGTGACTACTGCTTGATAACCTATGCTTTCTAGGCGAGCTGTATGACCTCCTAAGGGCGAGTTATCAAGATATATCATGATGTCCGCATTATGATTAAATTCCATCATCTGGCCTGTAGGAACTGAAATTCTATAACGAACATCACCTGTATCGGCAACCTGCATTAAGCGCTCTCCTACTTGAACCGCTTTACCCTGCCACTCTTCTTTATCGTTATATATGACAACTCCCGATTGGGGTGTTCGAATGACCGACTTTGCGAGTTTTTCACGTGCATACTCACTTTCTATTAGCGCAAGATTTAACTCTGCACGACTCACCGCAACGCTTTCAGTACCACTTATTTGCACAAAAGATGCCGCTTGAGCTTTGTCATATTTCGCTTTAGCGACTGCAAGTTTTCGTTGACTTAAAAGAAATTCGTTTCTGAGTTCGAGATCTTCAAACTCTACAACTATGTCTCCACTTGTCACCTCACTATTCGGGAGGGCAACCACTTCTTTCACCACCCCATTAAAAGGCGCCGTTACAATGAAAGGCTTATTCGCCACAACTTCTACTGGAGCTAAAACGTTTATGGGCATTGAGTGAGAAGCGATGATAATAAAACTTACCAACACAATAAGTTTTACCCAATACTGCTTCCACCAAGGTAAAGAAGACATGGGGTTAGCTTGAACAGCACGAAAAGCATGCTGATAAGTAAATGCTAAACGTTGAAGTAATGCTTTTTGATTGTCCGTATACCCCTTACTTGCAAACAACAATAAGTAATACTGCGCTTCTTCTGACTCTCCTTTTATGGGCAACCAATACGCTTCACTATAAGGTAACTCCGTAGTACTAAGGATATCTTTTACTTTGATACTGGACGCAACAAGAAGGTGTTCATACTGTTTTGCCCACAGATTAAGTTCTTTAATAAGAGGGCTGCTTTTTTCAATGTAGGAGGCAGCGCTCGCAGCAACGACTTCTCTTTTGGAACCTTGCCCTTCTGCAAAAATAAAGGCCTTTTCATAGGGCAAAATAGTATTTAAATGATTTGCTAAATCAAATATGAGCTCTTTCGTAGTATTACAATGACGTACATCTGCTTCGAACTGCAATAGTTTCAAAGCAGGTGTTGCGATATCTAATTTGTTAGGTTTAGAAGGCTGACTACTGTTAAGCTCTCTAATCGTCATAGCGAAGCCTCCTGTTTAGACGTAAACCTCGCCGTTCCACTCATTCCTGGTAAAATATTTAATTCGGCTATGGACCCATTTTCAAATTCAGCCGTGATATTCACGGTTTTGCTGACAGGGTCAACAACTGGAGAAATATAACTAACTTCTGCCTTTAAACTTTGTTTAAGTTCGTCTATGAAAAAATAGATAGTTGTTCCTCTCTGTAGCCAAACTAACCATTGTGATGGAATAATAATTACGGCCTCTAACACGCTGGTATTTACTATGCTTAGCAGCGGCTCATTCTTGCCAACAACCTCATATTGATTTACGAACGTTTCTACTACACGGCCTTCATATGGCGCTTTGATTTGGCAAGCTTCAAGCTCGATTTGCTTGGCATCCTGCTCTGCTTTAGCTTGACTTAGTTCAATTCTTGAAAGTTTCAGCTCATAGTCGCTAATGGAATCAAATTTGGCCATCTCTTCGTTCATGGCTACTTTTTGCTCGTGAATCTTGATTCCTGTTTGAATCTTCCTAATCTCTGCTTCTGGCTTACGGCAGTCAAATTTCACCAACGTTTCGCCTTCATTAAATTTCATTCCTTGTCGGAACTTAAATTGGCTAATTTGTGCTTCTAAGCCCGATGCTAGGGTTGCCTGAAACTGAGCCTGAATTACCCCTCTCGCAGATAACTGACTTTTTTTGCTTACCGAGTTTTTCACTTTATCTTGCGTGGCAGAAAGCAACCCATACTTTTCTTTTAATTGTGTGGGCATTTCGGCAAAACCGCTTGATGAGATAATGAAAAAAATAATGCTGCTTAAAAGCTGTTTCCTCATATCAACCCCCTAACTCTGGCAACACAAGTGAATACTGGGTCCATCTTAAGCGCAGTTGCTCGGCCAAATCGTATAAATCTTGATCGTCACCAATTTCAATATCAAAATTTGCAATCCCCATTGAGGCATATAAACCCGCATAAGCATTTTGTAAATCTGCATAAGCTGCGTCGTAGCTAATTTCATCAAGAATTTCGTTCATCTTCTCCATTACTAGCTCACGTTGGCTAATTTGATTGGCGTTGTGCCCAGCTTCCGTTAAAGCCAAGATACGCGTTTGCACCTGATGACTCTTGCGAATCGTACTGAGCTCTTGTGATAAACGAATGAATCTTGCACGGGCCACATGCACCTGAGTAATAATTGCCATGGTAATCGCTTGACGACGCGCTAAAATCACTTCCGATTCCGCTTCTAGTGCATCCATTTTTAAGGGGTATCGAAACAATGACATTAAATTCCAGCTCACATTGGTGCTCAAACTCAACCATTGGCTATTTGATAGAAAGTCATTTGAACTGTAATTAGCACCGAACAAAACGTTAAAGCCCGGCAAGCTTTCATACAAAGCGATATCAGCTTTGTACTCTTCAATTTGCTGCTGGAAGAAAACTTCTCTAAGTTCAGGACGGTAATACAATGCATAGCGCACCATTTGGCGCGCTGAACCAGGTAACACAGGAACGATGTCAGTTCGCTTTGGTATTGCCAATTCAAAGTCTGAGTTAGGAGGTAGATTAATGAGAGTTGCTAACTGGTGTTTAGCTAATATCAATTCTCTTTGTAATTTTTGTACATTTTTTTGAATACGCAACAAGTCTCTTTGATACTCCAGAGCAAAGAGGATTGGGGTTCTTCTTCCCTCCTCTAAAGCCCTTGTTTGCATTAAGGCCTGTTGCGCTAGGCTCTCCAACTCTAATAGTTTGCTAAACGTCCGTTCAGCGCTTACAGCACGCCAGTAGGCTGTCCTGACATTTTCAATAATCCTATTAACTACCTTACGGCGCCTTTCCCTAGCAATACTTTCTTCCGTCACACCTTGTTGGCTTTCTGCATAAGCAACGCCAAAATCAAGGAGGTCCCAGCTAGCCGTTAAATCTGCAGTACTATAAGAGCGCTCTGATGACGTTGATGGCTCTAACGACTCACGCCCCGTTACAATAGATCGGCTACTTGAAGCAGCAACACTATCCCTAGATTGAATCCCAAAAGTTGCTAGCAAACTTGGCCACATGCCGGTATTAATGACAAGGTTTTGTCTTCTTCGAAACTCTTCATCTTTGATTTCTATCTGCGCATCAAGATTATATTTAAGCGCTCTAGCCATCGCCTCATAGAGAGAAATAGGTTCAACAATTGGTTCATTTGTACTAATACTTGCCAGCAGCTCCCTATGAGCTTGAACAGATAGCTTATTCATATCTAGCTGTACAACTTTAGGTGCACAACCTGCAAGCCCTAAAAGCATGCCAGCTAAAACCGTTTTCTTGCACATAACTACCATATGGTACTACTCCAATCGTTAAATTATGCCAACATATCTCGCAATGCTTTTAGCTCTTCAAGTTGTTGATTTGAAATTATTTCTAGTTCATTAGAAAAGCCTGAGTTGTTGGTTCTCTGAAGATATTCTTGACCCTGAATATTCACCAGCTCACTTTCTTCATTAGCGGGGCTTTGCAAAGACTCTGGATCTGTAAACTCTTCTTGCTCATTAGTGTCATTTTCAATATTAGGGTTGTCTTCTAGATTAAGGGGTTCACTTAAATCAAAGTTGTTGCCCGTATCAATGTCCGCTAAGGTATCGAGTTGATCTGCTGCTTCAAAAACAGAAAAATTGTTAATAACATTAAGATTTGGTTGATTTGCTGATACATCTGCTTGAGTAGGCAGTAGCGAAATACTATTAACCGCATCCAGCAAAACTGGGTCATAATCAATTGCTTGATAGCTAAAATTATCTGTACGATTAAGAACCTGTTCTATGAAGTTTAGGTTTACAGACTGATCATTTAGAAGTGTCGGTGCATTACCAGTGACATTAATTGTGATGGTGGCGGTTGTACTTGCACCATTTGAATCAGTTACCGTATATTGAATAACAGCTTGGCCACTGAAGTTTTCATCCGGTTCATAAACTATTTTATTATCCGAAACACTAACCTCGCCTTCACCAGAGATCAAAATGGGGTTACTTAATGTTAGTTCATCCCCTTCCGCATCATCTGCAGCTGCTAATACATCTATGGTTACACTGTTACCGGCAGTTGCTGAACCAGTACTTGACCCAACTTCTGGTTGATCATTCACAGGCTCAACATCTAGAGAGACGGTAGCACTATCACTAGCTCCATATTGATCAACTACCATATAGGTAATTTGTACAGAACCATTATAATTTTCCGCAGGGGTAAAGATGATATTACCATTCTCAATGCTAACTGAGCCTTGCCCGGACACAAGTGCTGCCTCAGAAACCGATAAACTGTCTCCATTCGCATCAGACGCCTGTTCTAATACATTAATAACAACTGTGGTGTCCTCATTACTACTAACAGAGACATCATTGGCCACGGGAGTATGATTTTCAGTTACTGTCACCGTAATTGAGCCTGTATCACTTCCTCCTTCAGAATCAACAACTTGATAATCTATTACCGCGTTGCCAATAAAACTAGAATCAGGAGTGAAAACCAACTTATTATTTTCGATTGATACACTGCCAGAACCGGAAACCAAACTTGGGTTGGAAACCATCAAGGTGTTATCCTCAATATCACTTGCGTTCGATAACACATCCAGAACAGTGCTAATACCTGAACGTGCATCTGCACTACTATCACTAGCAACTGGAGAATCGTTAACAGGCGACACAGTTACCCTCACTGTGGCCGTATCACTACCACCATTGCCATCTGATATGGTGTAGCTGATTTGCGCTTCACCATTAAAATTTAAGGCTGGCGTATAGACAATTTTATTATCACTAACCTGCACACTACCTTGACCCGAGTCCAACACAGGATTAGAGACCGTT
>NZ_BAAGVX010000001.1:0-96561 GCF_054780655.1 Marinomonas epiphytica | reverse complement strand
GATATTAGTTATTACTTGATGAGTTATTACAACCAAAAGCGGCCTCATCAAAAAAATAAGGGAATCAGCCCTCAAGCAGCTGAAGAAAAACTTAAAACTGTGTCCGGAATAAGTTGACCACTACAAAGGGCTGAAGCTTTGCAATGAGAGCGCAGTAAACATAAAGGAAGTGCCCCAAAGCAGAATCAAAAGCAGCAAAGAGAACCAGTCTTTAAAAGTTGGTGTGTACATATGAATTATCCATTTGATCTTAAGGTGGGGTTTTTTTGAAATAACAGGTTAATCCTTAGGTGTATCTAATTTAACTCGTGTTGGTTTGGATATCCAGAGTCGATTTGAGGGGCACCCTAAAGGACAATCAACCAAAATCAGACCCAAGAATACTCAGGACTAGCCTTTTTTAGCCCACAAATTCAATTACTGGGATTCTAAGTTCACGCCATCCCAAACATCTTGTTTTTTCTTAAACTAACGAGCGATTCACTTTCAAAGACTCCTAAGCCTTTTACTCACCATTCCTAATGAAATGTTCGCATATTCTGCTATTTCTCTATAAGAACAGTACAGAATGTCAGGCTGAGATAATGAAGCAAACAGAAGTTTTGCTGAGTCTTTACTTAACTTATTCGATTTGGCTTCATTAACAGATTCTTTTTTTGGGAGGGCTTTCTGTGGTTCAATCCACAGGTGTAATCCATTGATATAAATTCTTACATTGCTAGCTGTATCAAAGTTTTAACAAGACATCCATGCTTAGAAGGGCCTGTTGGCGGGAGTTGATGTGTTCGTACACTTTATGGGAACTGCGTTCCCAACGGTGCATTACGGCCTTCGGCCTAACGGCCCCCTACGGTTTGGTATTTGGGTAAGTAGGTTTGTTTAGGTATTTGGGAAATGACATTCTGCCGAGGTAGGCGGCAGTTTCGAGGAAGAATGTCATTTTCAAATGCCGTCAATAATGCTTGAACAAGGCAGCCACGCTTAGAAAGGCTTGTTGGTTGGAGTTTATGTGTTCGTTGACTTTATGGGAGCTGCGCTCCCAACGGTGCATTACGGCCTTCGGCCTAACGGCCCCCTACGGTTTGGTGTTTGGGAGAGTTGAACTTTAGCGCTTTGTTATGTGACGTTTTAAAAACTCAGGCGCTAGATCGGCACCATTTGGCCAAACCACTGTCTCTAATTCTGGGTCTACTGCAACTTTAGAAAAAAACGAAGAGTTCTTTAGAGGTTCAAAGACACTGCCAGATAGCTTGTTTTCTAAATTGACTTCTCCGGCTGTACCATCGTCAAATGTTACCCACAGTTTAAAGCCATCAAGATATTTTGCGTTTCTAACGTGAAGCATTTTTTTACTCCAATGGTGCAATGTAGTTTAGTGGTTCGCCATTTTGAGCCTTATGCCAATTTTCCTCTAGTTCGGCTTGATGCTCTGAAAGCCATTCCTGAACGAATTTCGTGGCTCTATTTGGGAGCTCTCCTTCAAGTATTAAGCCGTCAAAGGCAAAGAGAGCCTCGTAACCAGAGTATTTAGCATGAAAATGAGGAGGATTATGATCGTTAAAATACATAGCGATAATAATTCCATAGAATCGGCTAATTACGGGCATTGTTGACTCCTTTCAACGGCTTACCCCTAATTCTATACGATTTAGCACGAAATGAAAAAGTGGGTCACATAATGTCTTGCAAAGTGGCAATAAGTTAGCGGGGTTAAATTATCGAGTCATGAGCAAAAAAACAGCCGTTAAAAACAGCCGTTTGTAGCTCTTATTTGATGGCTTGTTATACCTCTTACCGCTTTTTGGGTCAGATTTTTAAGAAGCCAGCCATGCTTAGAAAGGCTTGTTGGTTGGAGTTGATGTGTTCGTTGACTTTATGGGAGCTGCGCTCCCAGCGGTGCATTACGGCCTGCGGCCTAACGGCCCCCTACGGTTTGGTATTTGGGAAAGTAGGTTTGTTTAGGTATTTGGGAAATGACATTCTGCCGAGGTAGGCGGCAGTTTCGAGGAAGAATGTCATTTTCAAATGCCGTCAATGATGTTTGAACAAGGCAGGTATGTTTAGGCAAATTCAATGGTGGATGGTAGTGTATTTGGTTACGTTATGGGAGCTGCGCTCCCAGCGGTGCATTACGGCCTTCGGCCTAACGGCCCCCTACGGTTTGGTATTTGGGGAAGTATGCATTTTTAAGCGTCGTTAATAATACGAGGGGATCGGGGGTGATGCTTGTCGCCATGGATGGCGACAAACATTTGGGTGGCAGGTTATAGGTAACGCTCTTCTAGGTGTTTCTTGAAGTGCTCGGCATTTAGGGTTTCGCCCGTGGCACGTTCCACTAGCTCATCCGTAGTGTGGAGTGAGGCTTGAGACCAGATGTTGTCGTTTAGCCATTGGAAGATGGGGCTTAAGTCGCCGCTTTGAATGGCGGCTTCTATGTTGACTGTACTTGTCATAGTTGCTTTGTATTGAGCGGCGTACATGGCACCAAGTGTATAACTTGGGAAGTAACCAAAGGCGCCATCTGTCCAGTGGATGTCTTGCATGCAGCCATTTTTGTAGTTGCCTTTGGTTGAAAGCCCCAAGGAGGCTTGCATTTTTTCATGCCAAAGTTCTGGTACATCGGTGTGCTTGATGACGCCATTAATGAGGTCGCGCTCGATTTCATAGCGCAAAATAACATGGGCAGGGTAGGTTAGCTCATCAGCATCGACGCGAATAAAGCCCTTGGAAACTTTTGTATAGATTTTGCTGAGGTTTTGTTCGGTAAAAACTGGATCATTGTGGGCGTTAAACGCTTGCGCTGATAAGCGAGATAGGTGGCTTATAAAGTCTTTACTACGTCCTAACTGCATCTCGAAAAACAGGGATTGTGATTCATGAATACCCATGGAGCGTGCTTCGCCAACAGGCAGGCCGGTAAACGCCTTTGGCAGTCCTTGTTCGTATCGAGCGTGGCCTGTTTCATGAACAATGCCCATTAGAGCTTGCACAAAGTCACTCTCGTCATAACGCGTGGTGATACGAACATCGCTTGGCACACCGCCACAAAATGGGTGCACACTCTGGTCAAGTCGGCCATGGTCAAAATCGAATTTGAGTAGCTTCATAACCTCTAACCCTAATGCTTTCTGCGACTCAGCTGGGTAATGACCTGAAGGCATAATAATGTTTTGGCTAGCTTGTTTTTCAAGGGCTTTTTCAATCAGGTCTGGTAGCCAGGTTTTCACTTCGCTAAATAAAGTGTTTAGGGATTCAGTGGTGGTGCCCGGCTCGAATTTATCTAACATGGCGTCATAGGCGGTGAGCCCTAGAGCTTCCCCTCGAATGCTTGCTTCTTCACGGGACAGGGCGACAACTTCCCGCCAATTTTTCTCAAAGCCATGCCAATCATTTTCTTGGCGTTGGCTACGCCAAGCGTGTTCGCAAGTAGAGCCTGCCTTGGATTGGGCTTCAACCAAATCCTCTGGAACTACAGTAGCTTGCTGCCATTGGCGCTTCATTTCTCGCAAACTGGCTTGCTCTTCTGTGTTTAAGCTTTCTTGCTCAGCGTTTGCAAACCAGTCTCCTAGTTGAGGTTGTGTTGAAAGCCTATGTATGTGAACTGACAACTCTGCCATGGCATCGGAGCGGGCTTCGTTACCCCCTGCTGGCATGTTAGCGGCTGCGTCCCAACCTAATATGGCTTGAGCGTGATTGAAATGATGGATGGTTTGGCAAAGAGATGTGAGTTTTTGATAGTAAGACATAATTGAAGGCTCTAACTGTTATAAAGGGAGCGATTATCAGGCTCTTAATGGCACTATTACATCATTGTGTTTGCCTTTACGCCAAGCTATTTGCTTTCTTTTATCGCCATTATTTATTTTAAATTGAATACAATTTGCTTTAACACTGCCTTAATTAACAGGTTATGAAAAGTGCGGCCTAATGAGCGCAGGAAAAAAGAAACAGAGAGAAGAAAGGGTTAGAGGAAGCTCCTAAACACCCATGAACTTCTATGCTCTATCGTTGGCGAATGAGCAGACCAAACGAATTTGAAAGGATAAGAGCTCATGCCTACGAACGGCGCTTTTTATATTTTGAAGTCGACTTTTTCATTTAAAAGGGCTGCTTGGGCTTACTCTGTGTCTTATCTACAAACCATTGATTCTAAAGCTATTGATTAAAAGTCAGTGGTGTTAGATACTTGGTAAATATTTATATCCATTTTTGAAAAAGAAAGGGAAGCATATGCTTAAGAAAACCCTCATCAGTATGGCTGTGTCGGGTCTACTATACAGCTCCAGTAGCTACGCATTGGAATTGGGTGAGTTAACTTCTAGTTCAAATTTGGATGAGCCCTATAGTGGCCAAATTACCTTAACCGATGTCGGTAATTTAACGGCCAATGATATTTTGGTTCGTCTGGGTAGCGAGGCTGAGTTTCGACAAGCTGGCATTACGCCTACTCGTTCTCTTTTAAATCTTAAATTTGATGTGGTTCAACAGGGCGGCCGATTGCTGGTTAATGTCTCTACCGATGAACCTTTACAAGTTGATCAGTTAAACTTCGTGCTGGCTGCGCGCTGGCCGAGTGGGCAGGTGGTTCGCCAATACTTGACCCCTGTACAACAAACTGCGCTAATAGATAAAAGCCAGTCTGACGTGGTGCAGTCTGCCACACAATCAAATACCAATACTGTCCTACGTGATGCCGCTGCTTCCGCTAAGCGCATGTCTAGCCAAGCAGAAATGGATGTTGTTAAAGGCAACACGCTGTGGTCAATTGCAAGCCAAAATCGCCCAACCAGCCAATTGTCGATTTACCAAACTATGATGGCGATACAAGCCCTTAATGAAGAGGCTTTCACGGCAAATAATATTAACCTGTTAAAAGAAGGTGCCATTCTAAGGCTGCCTACGCAAGAACAGATCGCTCTCTTTAACAGAACTATGTCTAAGCAAGAATTTGACCGCCAGCATCAAGCTTGGATGGCAATGAAGGCTAACGGCAACCTTTCTGCAGTTGAGCAAGCTCAATTAAATACCCAAGCCCAATCAAATCAGGGAACCAGTGAAACAACTGAAACAAGTGATAAATTGACCTTGGCTTCAGGTCAGAGTTTGCTACCTGAAGATAGCGCCAGCTCCAACAGTGGTGATGGTGAAGCGATCAATGATTTGCAAAATGAGCTATCTGCTACCCAAGAGTTATTAGATAAAGAGCAGCGTGAAAAAGCGGATCTATCTGATCAGCTAGGAGAGCTTAATAAACAACTTGCAACCCTTGAGCAATTAATTAGCCTAAAAGATCAGCAAATGGCAGAGTTGCAGTTGCAGTTTTCTCAAGCTCAGCAAGCTCTACAAGAGCAAAAGAATACCGTTGATCAGCTGTTAGAAGCAGATCAAATGCGCCGTGAAAAAGAGCAGGCCGAAGCTAATTCTCTGTTTAATAAGATTTTTGGTAACTCCATCATAGTATCAATCGGTGCTGTGGTATTAATTCTATTAGGCTTCCTTGCGGGCTTGTTAATCCGTCGATCTGGTAAAAAGAAAGCCGAGCAAGCCAAACAGCATGACGAATTTGATTTGGCAGCCCCTGCCGCGGCGGCCACAACAGCGGCTGTGGCTGCGGACGCTTTCGCCGGGGAGATTGCTGAGCCAGAACCAGAAGCATTTGAAGAAGAGGTTGCCCAAGCAGAGACCCCAACAATTGAAGATGACCCTTTCGCATTTGATTTCAATGAAGATGAAGATATCGATGACGATATCGATGTCTTTGATGATGAAATTGAACCCACTGAAGAAGTTGAGCTAGACGAATTCGAATTTTCCGAAGAGGACGAGTTAGAAGCTGTATCGGAAGAAGAAGTTGACGAACTAGACGACGTTGTGGATGAAGTCGCTGAAGAAGCTGTAGAAGAACCAGAAGATGAGATTCCGACCGTTGAAGCAGATGACGAATTTGATATTTCTGCAGAGCCAGAAAGCGAAGAAATCAGCGATGAAGAAGAATTTGTTTCTAGCCTTCTAAATGATGTGGATCAAGAAGATGCTGACGAGCAAGCTGTATTTGATCAAGCGCCTGATGAAGCATTGGCGAATTCTATTGAAGAAAATCTAGCTGAAGCGCAGGCGGATGACATTCCTGATGCGCCTACTTTTGGTGAAGAAGAAGCCACCAACGAAGAGTTAGAAAGTGACGATGAAGAAGAGTTTGACTTCTTTGATGCCAGTGGCGATGAGGTCGCAACCAAGCTTGATTTGGCACGTGCCTACATGGACATGGGCGATGATGAAGGTGCCAGAGTGATTTTTGAAGATGTCATTAAAACGGGTAATGAGCAACAAATTGCAGAAGCCCAGAGTATGATGGAGCGCATGTTCCCAAGTGAGTAAACATAGAGTAGCTTTGTTGGTCGAGTACGATGGCTCGGCCTACAAAGGCTGGCAAGCCCAGAAATTTGATGTACCAACCGTTCAAGAAAATCTCGAAAACGCTTTAAGTAAAATAGCCAATCAACCAATTAGCGTTGTGTGTGCAGGCCGTACGGATGCGGGTGTTCATGCCAGTGCGCAAATGGTCCATTTCGACACAGATGCTGAGCGATCAATGCGAGCTTGGACCCTGGGGGCGAATACTCATTTGCCTAAAGATATTGCAGTGGTCGGAGCGAAACCCGTTAATAATGAGTTTCACGCTCGATTTAGTGCGTTAAGTCGCCGATATCGTTATGTTATTTACCAGTCTGAAGTGCGTCCAGCTTTGCTTTCAAAAGGCGTAACTTGGACTTATAAGCCACTTGATGTGGCTCGAATGCAAGCTGCATCCCGTTATTTTCTTGGCACTCATGATTTTACTTCTTTTCGTGCAATAGGCTGTCAGGCTAATAGTCCTGTGCGTACCATGCTGAATTTTGAAGTTCAAAAGCTAGGCCAATACATTGTGATTGATGTGCGAGCCAATGCTTTCTTACATCATATGATTCGTAATTTTGCCGGTGTTTTAATGACCATTGGGGCAGGCGAGCAGCCGGTAGAATGGGCTAAGCAGGTGCTCGATGCGAAAGATCGTGCTAAGGGTGGGGTTACAGCACCGCCCTTTGGCTTGTATTTTGTTGATGCTCAGTACCCGCAAGAGTATGATGTACCTACGTCTTCGTTGGGTCCTCATTTTTTGCCAACTGTAGAGGAGCCAAACCATGACGTGTCGTGTTAAAATTTGCGGCATTACCAACTTGGCTGATGCTATGTTGGCTTGCGACGCAGGTGCTGATGCACTTGGCTTTGTTTTTTACGAAAAAAGTCCACGCTATATTAGCCCTGAACGTGCGAATGCTATAGTGGCTGAACTGCCGCCATTTATAACACCTGTTGCCCTATTTGTGGATGCTCCGAAGGAACAAATCGACACTTTGATTTGTGATCAACCCAGGTGGGTTATCCAATTTCATGGCAATGAAACCGAAGCAGAATGTCTTCAATACCAACGCTCCTATATCAAAGCGTTACGTGTCAAAGCCGATGAGGAATTAAGCCAATGCATAGAAGCTTACCCTACCGCCCAAGCTATTTTACTCGATGCCTACAAGCCTGGCGTGCCTGGCGGAACTGGCGAAACCTTTAATTGGTCTTTGATACCTGAAGCTATGCCTAAGCCCTTAATTCTCGCGGGCGGACTCACACCCAGAAATGTTTCCCAAGCTGTCCAGCAAACACAGCCTTATGCTGTTGATGTTAGCGGTGGGGTGGAGCAGTCAAAAGGCAAAAAAAATCACCAAAAAGTAAAAGAATTTATTAATGGAGCAAAAAGTGGATAAACAACAAAAACAGCAAGCATTGCCTGATGCACAAGGTCGTTTTGGCCAGTATGGCGGTGTGTTTGTTTCAGAAACCCTAATGGCTGCGTTAGATGACCTCGCAAAAATGTACGAGGATCTGTCCCAAGACGAAACCTTTCAACAAGCATTCGATAAAGACTTAGCACATTATGTTGGCCGTCCTTCACCTTTGTATTTTGCTGAGCGTTTAACTGAACACGCCGGTGGAGCAAAAATCTACTTAAAACGTGAAGATCTTAACCACACAGGTGCCCATAAAATTAACAACACTATTGGCCAAGCGCTGTTGGCTAAGCATATGGGAAAGCCTAATATTATTGCTGAAACGGGGGCAGGCCAACACGGTGTGGCGTCTGCCACAGTCGCGGCTCGTTTGGGGCTTAAATGTAAAGTGTTTATGGGCTCTGAAGACATTCGTCGTCAATCTTTGAATGTATACCGCATGAAGTTACTTGGGGCCGAAGTCATTGCAGTGGACTCAGGAACAAAAACACTGAAAGATGCATTGAATGAAGCTATGCGTTACTGGGTTGGTAATGTAGATGACACTTTTTACATTATTGGCACCGCGGCTGGGCCTCATCCTTATCCTAAATTAGTTCGTGACTTCCAAGCTGTTATTGGTCGTGAAACCAAACAGCAGTGCATGGAGCAAGAAGGGCGCTTACCTGACGCAGTCGTCGCTTGTGTCGGTGGCGGGTCTAATGCCATAGGTATGTTCCATCCTTTCATAGAAGATGAATCTGTCGCTATGTATGGTGTAGAAGCCGGAGGTGACGGTATTGAAACTGGTCGTCATGCGGCTCCACTATCAGCAGGAAGGCCTGGAGTGCTACACGGAAATCGAACATATGTTATGGCCGATGAAGACGGTCAAATCAGCGGTACTCACTCTATCTCTGCTGGCCTAGACTATCCTGGCGTAGGTCCTGAGCATGCATGGTTAAAAGATATTGGTCGTGCAAACTATGTTGCCATTAATGATGATGAAGCAATGGAAGGTTTCCGTGATCTTACTCGACTAGAAGGCATTATGCCTGCACTAGAGTCAAGCCATGCTGTTGCTTATGGTATGAAGTTGGCAGCGACCATGTCTAAAGACGAAATCGTTGTTATCAATTTATCTGGACGTGGTGACAAAGACATTTTAACAGTGGCGCAATTGGATGGAATTGAAGTATGAGTCGTATAGCACAGTGTTTTGATGGGTTAAAAACCTCAGGTAAAAAAGCTTTAATTCCTTACATTACGGCAGGTGATCCAGCACCAGGCCATACGGTTACACTCATGCACAGCTTGGTGAAGGCTGGTGCAGATGTGATTGAAATCGGTATGCCGTTTTCTGATCCCATGGCCGATGGGCCTGTGATCCAGCTGGCTTGTGAGCGCAGTTTGGCGGCAGGAACTCGTATTAAAGATGTGCTGAATATTATTCGTGAATTTCGTGAAACAAATCAGCATACGCCAGTGGTTTTGATGGGGTATTTGAATCCGATCGAGTTCTACGGTTATCAAGCATTTTCAGATGCAGCCAAAGAAGCAGGCGTAGATGGCGTTTTATTAGTAGATCTGACTCCTGAAGAGGCCACAGATGTAGTAGAATGCTTTTCAGCGAACAATATTGATTTAATTTACTTGCTGGCACCAACCACCACCCTTGAAAGAGCCAAAAAAATATGTGCTTTAGCATCGGGTTATGTGTACTACGTGTCAGTTAAGGGTGTTACCGGATCGGCGGCACTGGATGTGGCAAGTGTTAAACAGCATGTTGATACGCTACGAAGCGTAACAGATTTGCCAATTGGCGTCGGTTTCGGCATCCGCGATGCGCAAACGGCTGCGGCGGTCAGTCAATGTGCTGATGGCGTGATTGTTGGTAGTGTACTGGTTAATGCTATCGCAGATAAGCAGCAAGAGAGCAAAGAATTAATAGCCGATGCTCTAGCGAATATTTTGTTACCTATGCGTAACGAAATGGACGCATGAGCATCACTAGAAACAGATATGGAGAAATAAATGAGCAGCTGGTTAGATAAATTTGTACCCTCGATCGTACGTAGCGAGTCGAGAAAGTCGGCAGGGTCCGTGCCAGAAGGGTTATGGAAGAAATGTCCAAAATGTGACAATGTTTTATATCGTCCTGAGTTAGAAAAGAACCTAGATGTATGCCCGAAATGTGACCATCACTTACGCGTGGGTGCTCGCCGCCGTTTGGATATCTTCCTAGACAAAGAAGGCCGTGAAGAGATCGGTGCTCATCTTGAGCCTGAAGATAAACTGAAGTTTAAAGACTCTAAGCGCTACAAAGACCGTATCTCAGCAGCCCAAAAAGCAACGGGTGAAAAGGATGCGTTAGTAGCAATGGAGGGCGTACTAAACGGCATGCCAGTGGTTGCTGTGGCCTTTGAATTCAGTTTCCTTGGCGGTTCTATGGGCTCTATCGTTGGTGAACGCTTCATTCAAGCGGTGAATGTGTGTCTTGAAAAACGCATTCCTTTGGTGTGCTTCTCCGCTAGTGGTGGTGCGCGTATGCAAGAGGCTCTGATCTCTTTGATGCAAATGGCGAAAACCAGTGCCGGTTTAGAGAAAATGAAACAGCAGGGCATTCCTTACATTTCAGTTATGACTGACCCTGTGTTTGGTGGTGTGTCTGCCTCTCTGGCTATGCTAGGTGATTTTAACGTGGCTGAGCCGAATGCACTGATTGGTTTTGCAGGTCCTCGTGTTATTGAGCAAACTGTACGTGAAAAACTGCCTGAAGGTTTCCAGCGTAGCGAGTTCTTGCTTGATAAAGGAGCGCTCGATACCATCATTAAACGCGATGAAATGCGTGATCGCCTATTTAACATCTTGTCGTTACTGACAAACAAGGCGGCCTAACCCAATGGCGCAAAGGTCATTAGATGAGTGGCTTTCGTATATCGAAAGCCAGCATCCTTCTGAAATAGAGCTCGGCCTTGAAAGGGGTAAACAAGTATTAGATAAGCTTGCAATTGGTCGTCCTAAAGAGCGCGTCATTACGCTTGCCGGTACCAATGGTAAAGGCTCTTCTTGCGCCATGCTGACTCATTATTTATCGGCCCAAGGCTATTCGGTGGGTACCTATACCTCGCCACATTTTATTGCTTTTAATGAGCGTATTGCCATTAATGGTCGCCCATGTGGCGACGATCTAATTTGCCAAGCGTTTACCGTAATAGAAGAAGCCCGCGCTGATATTCCCCTTACTTATTTTGAATTTAGTACCCTTGCTGGGCTGTGGATCTTTGATCGCCTAGCGCTAGATTATTGGGTCTTAGAGGTTGGCCTTGGCGGACGTTTAGATTCTGTTAACATGGTCGATACTGATGTTGCTGTTATTACCTCAATTGCCTTAGATCACACGGATTGGCTGGGGAATAACCTAGAAGATATTGGCCGCGAGAAAGCCGGAATTGCTCGGCCTAATAAGCTTCTGGTAAGTGGCGTTGTTAACCCTCCAGATTCCATTGCGTCAACCGCTAAAATTGTAAAAGCAGATCTTAAACAGAAGGGGGCGGATTTTCACTTCAATGTCGGCCCAACAGATTGGTCTTGGTATACCGACGACGTGCGCTTTGAAGCACTTCCTTTGCCTCAGTTACCCATTGAAAACGCTGCAACTGTATTGGCAGTGCTACATTACATGGGCCTCTCTCCCAGTCAGCAAGACTTGTCTCAATTGTTTAGTGAAGCGACGTTAACCGGGCGTTTTCAGCGTGTTTCCTCTGCACCTGATGTGTATATTGATGTTGCCCATAACCCAGAAGCAGCATTAGAATTACGGTCTAGGATCACACCATTCGAGAAGCAACCGATTGCGGTATGTGGCATGCTGAAAGACAAAGACATTCTGCAAGTCATACAACACTTAAAAACCAGCTTTGCTGCTTGGCATGTGACAGACTTGCCAGGCCCCAGAGCCGCTTCGGCGGCAGAGTTAAGTTTGGCTCTTCATGAAACCGCTTGCTCTGCCAGTATCACCCAACACTCAACACTTCAGGATGCTTATATTGCGGCACTTAAGTTAGCCCAACAACAAGCAAGAGCGATTGTGTTGTTTGGATCATTTGTCACTGTGACGGAATATTTAAACTCTGTTCAGGAAAAACCGTTAAATGATTGATAAAACCATTAAATACAGGCTAGCAGGGGCGGCAATTTTAGTTTTGTCGGCGTGTATTCTACTGCCCCTAGTGCTTGATGGAGAAAGGCCTGCTGAGCTCGATTTACAAGTGGTCATTAATGAGCCGCCTGCTTTTACTCCTGCTCCTATCGCTAAAGCAGAGCCGGTTAATAAAGCACCCAATACGGCTTCACCAAGTGCCTCAAATAACGATGAGGATGATATTCAGCTTATCCCCATTGCGTCCGATACTTCTAAACAAGACAGTTCCTCTAAAAAGCCGACAAACGTTTCCTCTAAAGCCACTACCCCCAGTACAACAACGACCAAGCCTGCCGTTAAAAAGCCTGCTGCTGTTAGTCAGAAGAAACCTGCTGGGCGCTGGGCATTGCAAATTGCAACCTTTAAAAACCGTGAAAATGCACAGCGTTTAGTGACCAAACTGCAAGCAGCTAAGTACGATGCGTACAGTGTCACGGTTAACGCCTTGTACAAGGTGTATGTAGGGCCTGAGTTTGATCGAGAAGTATCTGAAAAAGCGAAAGAGAAGATCAAAAAAGATTTCGGGCTCAATGGCTTTATTATTAAGTATTCAGTGAATGGCTAATGCCATTATTTTAAATCCCTAGGCGTATTGTGGGCCTAACGTTTCGAGGATGACATGGATTTTTTCAGTTCTATTGCGACCGTGGACTGGCTTATTATTGCGGTGGTTGTCGTTTCTACCTTGCTGAGCTTGAAGCGAGGATTCGTTAAAGAAGTTTTGTCTTTGGTAACCTGGTTGGTAGCGTTTCTTGTTGCCATTAAATTCTCAGCCCAGATGCAAACTTTACTGGCTGATCAAATTCAGAATGACCAGTTTCGTTACATAACGGCCTTTGCTTCTTTGTTTATTGCGACTCTCATCGTTGGCGCATTGGCGAGTTTTTTGTTGGGATCTTTAATTAAAATAACCGGTCTTGGCAGTACAGACAAAGTGCTTGGAATGGTGTTTGGCTTTGCTAAAGGAAGTTTGATTGTTGTGGCGTTTGTTTCGTTACTCAGTTTAAGCCCAGCCATAGAGAAAACAGAAATGTGGAAGTCTTCGCAACTTATTCCTCAGCTGGTACTGCTAAAAGGGTGGGTGAGTGATCTGTTAAGTAAGGGATCAGAAGTGGTTAACCCTACCTTGATAGATAGAGCATTAAGCAGCTAATTTTATAGTCAGTCATAAGTAATTCGTATGTGACCTTTGGTCATGGTTTTCTAAAACGAGGGTTTTAAAATGTGTGGTATTGTTGGTGTCGTTGGCACGTCTGTAGTTAACCAAGCAATTTTTGATGCGTTAACTCTTCTACAGCATCGTGGGCAAGATGCTGCTGGAATGGTGACTAGCCATAATGGCCGTCTGTGTCTTCGTAAAGATAATGGACCTGTCAGCGAAGTATTTCGCACACGCCATATGAAAAAATTATTGGGGAACATTGGTATCGGCCATGTGCGTTACCCAACGGCTGGCACATCCAGCTCAGCTGAAGCGCAACCCTTTTACGTAAACTCTCCCTACGGTATCTCATTAGCTCATAATGGTAACTTGACCAATACAGAGAAACTTAAACAAGAAGTGTTTGAGTCTGACCTTCGTCACGTTAATACTACTTCTGATTCCGAAGTGCTGGTGAATGTGTTGGCCCATGAGCTTCATGAGGAAGGCAAGCTTGTACCTACGCCGGATGATATTTTTAATGCCTTAGAGCGAGTATACAAGCGAATTGAAGGCGGTTATGCAGTTGCTGCTCTGATCACTGGCTATGGTATTCTCGCTTTCCGTGACCCTGATGGCATACGCCCATTGATTTATGGCTCCCGCCAAACACCAGAGGGTATTGAGTACATGGTGGCCTCTGAAAGTGTGGCATTAGATGCCGCTGGATTTACTATTGAGCGTGACATTCTACCTGGTGAAGCGATTTTCCTTGATGTCAATCATAAGGTACATGTACGTCAATGTACTCCGAAGAAAGTGGCACGTCCTTGCTTGTTTGAATATGTGTATTTTGCGCGCCCAGATACCGTTATTGATAATATTTCAGTGTATAAAGCACGTATTAATATGGGTAACCGTTTGGCAGAAAAAATTCAGCGTGAATGGCATGATCACGATATTGATGTGGTCATTCCAATCCCTGATACCAGTCGTACTGCAGCCCTACAAATTGCTCAAGCACTTAATATTCCCTTCCGTGAAGGCTTGGTTAAAAACCGTTATATCGGCCGTACCTTTATTATGCCTGGGCAAGCAGTGCGTAAAAAATCCGTGCGTCAGAAGTTAAACCCTGTGCCATTTGAGTTTAAAGACAAGTCGGTATTGCTGGTGGATGATTCCATTGTTCGCGGTACTACGAGTAAAGAAATTATTGAAATGGCTCGGGAAGCCGGGGCTAAGAAGGTCTATATTGCTTCTGCTGCGCCGGAAGTACGTTACCCTAATGTCTACGGTATTGATATGCCAGCGGCCAAAGAGTTGATCGCTCATGATAGGGAAGTAAATGAGATCTGTGAGTTGATCGGTGCTGATAAGCTTATTTTCCAAGATTTGGATGATTTAATCCAAGCTTGTATTGATGAGAAACATTCTGAAGTACGCGAATTTGATACGTCTGTTTTTGATGCAAAATACATTGCAGGAGACATTGACGCGGCTTATCTGGCTCAACTAGAAGGTAATCGTCAGGACTCAAACAAGTCTGATTCTAAAGTGTCTAATAGCAGTGACATGATGCACCCAATGTAATTTTGGGTGTTCTTATTTTACTGTTTATTTTTTTAGCAAGGTATATGCAATGACGGATTACAAAAATGCCACAAAGGCCATCTGGGCTGGGGTAAACCAAACTCAAGAGCAGGAAAACAGTGAAGCCATCTTTATGACTTCAAGTTTTGCCTATTCGAGTGCTGAAGAAGCTGCGGGAAAGTTTTCAGGGGAAGATGACGGTAATGTGTATTCTCGTTTTACCAACCCGACTACCGCTTTATTCGAAAAACGCCTTGCCGCGTTAGAGCAGGGTGAGGCAGCCATTGCTACCAGTTCTGGTATGGCGGCACTCATGACTTTAGCTTACAGCTTATTAAGTGCTGGGGATCGAGTGGTGTGTTCACGCAACATCTTTGGTTCTACCATTAAATTCTTCAACACCTATACCACTAAATTCGGGGTGGAAGTGGTGTATGTTGATGCAACGGATTATCAGGCGTGGCAAGAGGCCATTAATGATAATACCCGCCTTTGTTACTTTGAAACACCTTCTAATCCTTTATACGAAGTGGTTGATGTAGAGAAAGTCGCTCACTTAGCTCATAAGAAAGGGGCTTTACTGTGTGTTGATACCGTTGTGGCAACTCCAGCATTGCAGAACCCTTTAACTCAGGGTGCTGACATTGTTATGCAGTCTGCTACTAAATTTATTGATGGTCAAGGTCGTTGTTTAGGCGGTGCCCTCGTAGCCAGTCAAGAGCTAGTGGACGTTTTCACTGCCTTTATGCGCAGTGCTGGGCCGTGTATGAGCCCATTCAATGCGTGGGTTTTATTGAATGGTTTAGAGACCTTGGGTTTGCGTATGAAGGCGCATTCTGCCAATGCAATGGCGGTTGCCGAGTATTTAGAGGCCCACCCTAAGGTGAAGAAAGTGAACTATGGTGGTTTACCTAGCCATAAATATCACGAGCTTGCAAAGCGCCAACAAAAAGACTTTGGTGGCTTGTTGTCATTTGAAGTAGAAGGTGGAAGATCTGCTGCTTGGTCTGTGATCAACAGTGTTAAGCTGATGTCTATTACAGGCAACCTAGGAGACACTAAAACACTAGTGACTCACCCTGCCAGTACGACTCATGGCCGATTATCTGATGAAGAAAAAGCCCAAGCAGGCATTGTTGAAGGTTTGATTCGCATTTCAGTTGGCCTTGAAGACAGTGATGATATTATTGCCGACTTGCGTCAGGCATTAGAACAGTTAGGCTAGTTTTATCAAATAAAAAACGCTTACCGAAGCTTTCGGTAAGCGTTTTTTTTTGTGTCTCTAGAAAGTTAATTCGTCGCTTCTTCTTGTAGTGCTTTAAGCATCTTTCGCTCTTTTCTGCGATAACCAAGAACCAATAGGCAAGGGGTTAGGATCAAGGTTAATGGGGTTGCGAAAGTCAGACCACCGACGATCGCTGTTGAGAGCTGTGTCCACCATTGAGCAGAAGGCGCGCCTATACTCAATGCTTGATGAGTAAGGTCAATGTTTAATTGAAATACCATGGGTATTAAGCCCAAAATCGTGGTGATGGTGGTTAACATAACAGGACGTAACCTTTGTACTCCCGTACGAATAGCCGCCTCACGGACCATTAAACCTTGTTGGCGTAAGCCATTAAAGGTATCGATCAGTACAATGTTGTTGTTTACCACAATGCCGGCCAACGCAATAACACCCACTCCGCTCATGACGATGCCAAAAGGTTCGCCTTTTAGAATCAATCCTATAAGTACTCCCATAGTGGAGAACACCACAGCACTAAGAATCAATAAGCATTGGAAGAAGTTATTAAATTGAGTCACCAAAATAATGGCCATGATAAAGAAAGCAACACCGAACGCTTTTAATAGGAAGATCATAGACTTCTGTTGATCTTCTGTATTACCACGGAACTCATAACGAACTTGATCACTTAGGCCACTTTTATCCAACTCTACTCGTAGGGCTTTAATAACCTCGTCGACCACAAGTCCATCTTTTACATCGGCATTAATGGTAACGGTTTTCTTCCCGTCGGTACGGTTAATCACCCCTTGTTTAGGCGCAGCATAACGGTGAATGAAATTACTCGCAGGAACGCTACCTTGATTTGTCGGGATCTGTAATTGATCTAACTGTTCTAAATTACGCTGTGCGACAGGATAGCGTAGCACTATGTCTATTTTATCATCTGCGCCTTCGGGTAAGAAATCGCTCAACACAATGCCTGTGGTGATCAACTTAGTTACATTGCCTAGCATGTTAACATCTACGCCATAGCGACTTGCCTCAGCTCTATCAATGTCTAAGCGCCATTCAATACCGGGTAAAGAGCGGGTGTCACTAACAGTGAGTATTTCATCTCTTTGAGCAAGGCGTGCGCCAACTTCATCTGCCGCTTGATTAAGGGCGGCACTAAAATCAGAGCTTAACTGCAACTGAATGTCCGCGCCAGATTGAGGGCCACCTTGTTGGATTTCTGAACTGACTTCAATGCCTGGAATCTGGTTAGTGCGATCACGAATGTGATCTAAGATTTTGCTGGCAGGTTCACGGGCAAACCAGTCAGTGAATTCTAAACTGATGGAGCCTATACTGTCGGTTGCAGCATTGTCTGAAGGCGTCGTGTAACTCGTGGAGACCACGCTTTTTAAGCCGGGATAGCCAATAACTTGCTCTTCAACTTGGCGCACTAGGGCATCTTTTTCTTGCAAGGATAGATCCCCACGAGCGCGAATGTCTAAGCTGGCTGCTTCCGGCTCAATGTTTGGAAAAAACTCGACGCCTTTACCAAATTTGCCATAGCTTATAAAAACACAAATTAATAAGCTAATGGTGAACAAAAGCACCCAAATAGGTTTTTCAACGAGCCTCGTTAGTACACGACTGTATAAGCCAGCAGCCCCTTTTAATTGTCGTAAATCACCGGTTTCAGCAAGACGCAATGATGACATGGTCTTTTCTGAGTAAGCACCTTTTTTACCGATTATCGAGCCAATGGTTGGTATGACGATGAGTGCCATCAGCAAAGACGAACTTAATGTCGCTATGATGGTGATGGGCATATAGCGCATAAACTCACCCACAATGTCTGGCCAAAAGAGTAAGGGCATAAACACGGCTAAGGTGGTGGCCGTAGACGCTATGATGGGCCATGCCATACGTTTGGCCGCTTCACTATAGGCTTGTCGTTTAGAAGCGCCTTCTGCCAGTTTTCGGTCAGCATACTCGGTTACCACGATAGCACCATCGACCAACATACCGACGCTTAATATGAGCGCAAACAGCACCACCATATTGATGGTGAAGCCTTGCAAGTCTAAGAGCAAAATGCCAGACAGGAAAGCGCCTGGAATGGCGATACCGACTAATAGTGCACTACGAATACCAAGAGCCCAAACTATGACGATCATGACCAACAAAGTAGCGGCGAGCACATTGTTAAACAAGTCGTTTAAAGAGGTTTCAATTTCCTTTGACTGGTCTTCCGTCAACTTGTATTGAATGCCATCTGGCCAGCTTTTGCTTTCTGCTGTGACAACCTCTTTTACTGCTTGAATGGTGTCGATTATATTTGCCCCAACACGCTTAGAAACGGCTAAGGTAATGCTGCGCTGTCCTTCCACTCGAGCAAAGCTGCTAGGGTCTTCAAACGTCAGTTCGCCAGTGGCGATATCGCCTAGCAGTACAACATCGTCGCCATCTACCTTGATGGGAAGATTCAAAATGTCTTCTTTTGTTTTAAGCAAACCGGGCACTTTTAATGAAAAGCGACCTGCACCGGTATCTAAATTACCTGCTGCAACTAAACGGTTGTTGTTCGCTACAAAAGCAGCCACATCGGATAAATTTAAGTTGTAAGACTCTAGCTGATCAGGGCGAACAATGATTTGTGCTTGCTGTTCTCTATCACCACTGATGCTTGCCTCTAACACTCCGGTTACGGCTTCGATTTGATCTTGTAGAGTATTTGCTACACGGCTTAAGGTGGCAAAGTCCGTATTTCCAGATAAGTTGACCCTAAGTACGGGAAAAGTAGACAGATTGATCTCGTTGACAGTCGGCTCGTCTGCATCGTCTGGTAAGTCGCTTTTAGCGCGATCCACTTTTTCTTGGGCGTCGGTTATGGCTTGATCAATATCAACACCAGAATCGAACTCAAGAATAATAGAGGCATGTCCTTCGGAAGCGGTTGATTTCAGTTCTTTTAGCCCTTCAAGCCCTTGTAGTTCTTTTTCGAGAGGGTGGACCAGTAAGCTATCTGCGTCTTCTGGGGAAATACCTTCCAAGCTGATGGAAACATAGGCCATTGGAATGGTGATGTCTGGATTGCTCTCTTTAGCAATTTCAATATATGACACTGAACCTGCAATTAGAATTAAAGCAAAGAACATCAATACGGTGCGAGAGCGGGCTAATGCCGCTTCTATGATTTTTTGCATGCTTGTGCTCTCTTACTCTTGATAGTGTGCTTCAACTAGGTCGCCTGCACTGACAAAACCTTGCCCTACAGTGATGATGTTAACGCTATCGTTTAATCCTATAACCCATACTTTGTCACGCTCAGAGCGAATAATCTCGACAGGCGTTATTTCCACATGGTTATCCAAACTGAGGGTTTTTATCGCCGTGTTACCTTGCTCGTCCAAGGTTAACAGCGCAGGTGAGAATGCATGAGCCTTAACATTGTCTAACACGAAATTGACTTTTGCACTGAGCCCCGCGGGGATTAGGTTGTCAGGGTTGTTTACAAGGGCTTCAACGCTGATGGTGCGGCTCGCCTCGTTTGCTGTTGCACTTACAAATGACACCTTACCTGTGGTACTGATGCCATTTTCAAAGCGAATGTTGGCTTGAGTTCCTAGGCCTATTTTATGGGTCTTATTCTGTGGAATGTTCACTTGAACACGCAATGGGTCAAGGGAAACAAGTTGAGCGACGACATCAGTATTGCCTATGTAAGCACCGTTTTGAACGTCTAAGCGATTAATAATGCCACTGAAAGGTACATGTAGTTCAGCATTCTCTAGGTCGACGAGTAAAGATTGTAGCTGAGATTGGGCAGTTGCTAAATTCGCCTCTGCCGTGGCCAGGTTGGCTTGTGATGAATAGTTGTTAGCAGACAACTTTTTAATGCCGTCAAATTCGAGTTGGCGTTGTTTAACCAAAAGACGAGCTTGTTTTATTTGGCTTTCTAATACGCGAGTATCAATATAGAGTAGTGTTTGACCTTCCTTTAAAAAATCACCTTTCTGAACACTTAATGCTGTTATGCGTCCGTCCAAACGGTTACGTAATTCAAGGATTTCATTTGCGAGGGTTTTACCAGAAAGGGCCAGTTTTGTATCAATCGTCTGGGCGGTAATTGTGCGTGCTTGAACAGGATAGGCTTGAGCCTGTTCCGATGACTGGGCTTTAGGGGATACCTTTACTTGTTCGGCTTCTTGAGGCGCACTGGTAACACCGCTTTCTCCTGAAACCATCCAAAAAACCGCTGAAGCCGCAACAACAACCGCTGTTATTGGGCCTACTTTACTTTTTAACTCCATTTAACTCTCCGTAGTGAGCTGACAGTTTAAGAGAGATGAATGCCAACTCTTTTTTTAATAGTTATTCGATATGAGCTTATCACATTATTTTCACATTTTTGTGACGGAAAGTAAGCTTAAATTTTAACCTTTTAAATCATTATCTATTGAATAAATCGATGTTTTGTAAGTCAAATGCTGAATATCCAAGTGGAAGAATGTTATTATTAGTTTACATAAATTTAACATCGTATTTGGACAGAGAATGAGTCTATTGTCTCTTGAGCAAGTGAGTGTTGCCTTTGGTCATCACCCTTTGCTATCTAAAATCAGTTTTTCCGCTCAAGCGGGCGAACGAATTGCAATCATAGGCCGAAATGGCGCAGGTAAATCGACTTTACTAAAAGTTATCTTAGGCGAACAAGTTCCAGACGAAGGTGTGGTGCGCCTTGAAGGTGGAATGCGAATGGCCCAGCTTCCGCAAGAATTACCAGAAGCCAACCATAAAACCGTTCGTGAAGTAGTGAGTGAAGGTGCTGGGGAAGCCCATACACTACTTTCTCGTTATTACGCCCTGCTTGAAGATCTAGATCAAGATCACTCTGACGAATTGGGCCAGATTCAGTCCAAGTTAGATACTATCCAGGGCTGGGATCTTGAACAAAGAGTCAACCACATGGTGCAACGACTGGCCCTACCAGCAGAAAAGCTCATGTCAGAACTATCTGGTGGTTGGCGTAGACGAGTCATTCTAGCGCAAGCTTTAATTTCCCAGCCTGATGTACTATTACTCGACGAGCCCACGAACCACCTTGATGTACCCACTATCGAGTGGATGGAACAGCAATTACAACAGTTCCGCGGACTCATTCTGTTTATTACCCACGATCGTCGTTTTCTAGAACAGCTCGCCAATAGAATTATTGAGCTCGATCGTGGAAACCTCATTTCTTTCACGGGGAACATCAACGCGTTCCTTACTTTTAAAGAAAAGATGCTGGAAGAAGAAGCTCGTGCGAACGCCTTGTTTGATAAAAAACTTGCAGAAGAAGAAGTATGGATTCGCCAAGGCATTAAGGCCCGTAGAACACGAAATGAAGGTCGTGTTAGAGCCTTGAAGGCATTGCGAGTCGAGCGCTCGGAACGAATTGATCGACAAGGAAAAGCGAAAATGTCGATTGATAGCAAAGAACGCTCGGGTAAAATTGTCGCCGAATTTAATCAAGTAGGTCATGCTTTCGATGATAAAGTGATTCTTAAGCCTATGGATCTGGTGGTATCCCGTGGGGATAGAATCGGTCTAATTGGTCCTAATGGCTGTGGTAAGAGTACCTTTTTAAAAATCTTGCTAGGTCAGCTAGCACCCAAGCAAGGTCAAGTTAAAATAGGGACCAAGCTCGATGTGGCCTATTTTGATCAGTTACGAGAGCAACTAGATCCTGAACAGACGGTTGCTGAAAATGTTGGTGAAGGCAAAGATATCATTGAGATCAATGGCCAGAACAAACATGTCATTGGTTACCTAGGAGATTTCTTATTTCCACCGGAACGAGCGCGGACACCGATCAAAGCTTTATCCGGAGGGGAACGTAACCGTGTGCTGCTTGCTAAATTGTTTACCAAGCCTGCTAACTTATTGGTCATGGATGAACCTACCAACGACCTAGATGTTGAAACCCTTGAATTGCTCGAAGAATTACTCATGGATTATCAAGGCACCTTGCTGTTAGTAAGCCATGACCGTGCCTTCCTAGATAATGTTGTGACCAGTGTAATTGCCTTTGAAGGGAAAGGGCAGGTTCGCGAATATGTGGGGGGCTACCAAGATTGGATTCGCCAAGGCGGTAAGTTTCCTACGGAGTCCACGTCACAAACAGAGCCGCAAACGCCCACTAAACAGGATAAAACTGAAAAAGTTGAAAAACCTGTTAAGGCGGTTAGCAAAAATAAACTCAGCTACAAATTACAGCGTGAATTTGATGCTATGCCTGACACTATTGCGAAATTGGAAGAAGAGCTTGCCCAGCTCCAGGAAATCACTTCGGCGAATGATTTCTATACGGGCGATGCGCACAAGGTTCAACAAGCTCTTGAACAATTGGCAGGCAAAGAACAGCAATTAGAAGACACAATGGAACGCTGGTTAGAACTTGAAGAGATGCAAAATGGATAACAACACAGAAACTGTAAAACCCTTAACTTTTATCGCCCGTTTTGTGGGGGCGTTCGGTCAGTTTTTCAAATATATGGGAGATGGCCAATACGCGGCAAGATGCCAGCGTTTACAAGCAGGTGAGCTAGTTGCTAGCGAAACGGCTCCTAAAGTCGTTACTGAAACGGTGGAGGTTATTCGCGAAATTCCTGCTCCGACTCTTGATTCCGTGGCCGTAGATGGTGCTTATCAGCTTTTACAGTTAATGCAGCATGAAGCTCGATTTGTTGATTTTTTACAAGAGAACATTGATCAGTATTCAGACGCTGAAGTGGGGGCAGCCTCGCGCCAAATCCACAAAGGGTGTCAAAAGGTGCTAGAGCAAAACTTTGTCATTAAGCCTGTTCATCAAGGTGAAGAAAATAGCCGTATTGAAGTGCCAGCTGATTATGATAACAAGCAAATTCAGCTTGAAGGGCAAGTTAGTGGTAGTGGCCCTTACGCAGGCACACTAATACACCCAGGTTGGCAGGTTGTAGAAGCGAATCTGCCTAAAGTGGCCAGCCTCGATGGTTTGCACATTATTGCACCAGCGCAAGTAGAGGTGTAACCCATGAGTGAGTTTTTTATTGGTATCGACTTAGGTACCACCCATTCTGCTGTCTTTTACGCAGCGAAAGGCTATGACAGTGCGACTATGGAGCAGTTACTCATTCCCCAGTTAACGGGGCCTGGTCAAGTGAAAGCATTGCCGTTATTGCCGTCATTTGTGTATTACCCTCATGCCAGTGAATTCTTAGAAAGTGATTTATTGCTCCCTTGGGGTAAAAGCAGTGCTGTTATTGGTCAACTTGCTCGCCAGCAAGGGGCGAAGTCGGCTGGACGAATGGTGCAAAGTGCGAAGAGCTGGTTATGCCACAGTCGAGTCAAAGCGGACGAAAAAGTGCTGCCTATCGATGCCCTTGCAGAAGTTGACAAGGTATCTCCTGCGCAGATCACTCAAAGTTTACTTACCCATTTAGTAAACAGCTGGAATGATAGGTTTCCTGATTCGCCTATGTCACAACAAGACGTGGTGATCACGGTTCCTGCTTCATTTGACCCGGCAGCACGAGCGATTACTGAACAGTCTGCTCAGCAATTAGGTTTACAGGTACGCTTGATTGAAGAGCCGCTGGCAGCATTTTATGCTTGGCTTGGGGAGCAAGCTGATTGGACCCAAAGTCTTGAGGTAGATGATCAGATATTAGTAATTGATGTTGGTGGTGGCACAACAGATTTATCATTAATTCAGGCAGTTGAGCAAGATGGAGCACTTAATCTTGAGCGTGTGGCAGTCGGTCGCCACATTTTGCTTGGTGGCGATAATATGGATATGGCTCTGACTTATCACCTAGCGGGCCAACTTGCACAAAACGGTACCCAGTTAGAAGCATGGCAAATTAGTGGCTTAACTCAAGCTTGCCGGGAAGCTAAAGAGCGTCTACTGTCGAATGATGACATTGATGAAGTCAGTGTTGTGGTGCCAAGTCGTGGGCGCAGTTTATTCAATAATAGTATTAAGGCTAACTTGTCCCGAGTAGACGTTGACCAGCTAATTCTAGAAGGCTTTTTCCCTTCTGTAGTTGCGGGTGAACGCGCTCAATCAGCGCCTCGAAGTGGTTTTAGCGCCCTAAACCTAGACTATGAAGCAGACCCTGCAATTACCCGTCATGTGAGTGATTTTTTATCTCAACATAATGCCAAACCTACTAAGGTATTGCTGAATGGCGGTGTGTTTAATTCTCCGAAAATTAGAGCAACCATAGAAGCCAGACTAGCGGCTATGCTCGATAATTCTGCATTAGGTTTGTTAACTCCAGCGCATTTGGATTATGCGGTTGCAAAAGGTGCCGTCTTTTTCAGGGCCACTCAAGAGCAGGGTGGTGTTAAGGTCAAAAATGGTCTGGCAGCAAACTATTACATTGGGGTTGCCAGTCCAATGCCGGCCATTCCAGGTATGCCACTACCCATTGATGCACTGTGTGTTGCCCCATTTGGCCTAGAAGAAGGGGCCGATGAGGTGATGCTGGCTAATGAGTTTTCATTAGTGGTTGGGGAGCCTGTTGAGTTTCGCTTCTTTCAATCTACTAACGCTGATGTTGCTCAAGTTGGTGATCTTGTTTCGTCTTTTTCGATTCAAAGCTTATCTGAGTTAGCACCCCTTAATGTTTCCTTGGATGCCGGTCATTATGCCCAAGGTGAAATGGTTAGGGTGTACCTGACAGCACGGGTGACGGAGTTAGGTTTATTGTTGCTGCAAGCCCATGACACTCAATCTGAACTTCATTGGACAATTGAGTTTGTGGTGAGGGAGTCTTAATGACTGCTAAAAAATACCATGTAGGCATTGATCTTGGCACCACCAATTGTGTGGTGTCTTATATGGCTGAAGATGCGGAAAACGTCAGTTTACTAGCGATTCCTCAAATCATGGCAGACGGCTCGGTAAAGAGCTTTGAGTATTTGCCAAGCGCCATTTATTTACTGGCAAAAGATGAGCAGAAGAGCTTTACCTTACCCTGGGGTGAACAAAACCATGCTCGCCAACTGGTTGGGCAAGGAGCTCTTGAGCTGGGCCAGCGCCGAGCTAACCAACTAGTACAAAGTGCTAAAAGTTGGCTTAGTCATCGTAATGTTGATCGACATAGTCCTATTCTCCCTTGGGGAAGTGACATTGATTATAAGATTAGTCCCGTTCATGCTAGTCAATTGTTGCTAGAACACCTGAAAAATAGTTGGGATCATGCTTTTCCTGATGCCCTGCTTGCACAACAAAAAGTTGCCTTGACTCTACCGGCTTCTTTTGATGCCGAGGCAAGAGCGTTAACTCTTGAAGCAGCAAAACTTGCAGGCCTTGATGATCTTTATTTGCTAGAAGAGCCACAGGCTGCTTGCTATCAATACATTCATTCGCAAGGTGACCTTGCTCCTTTAACGAACGCTAATATGTTACTGGTTGTGGATATTGGCGGAGGGACCTGTGATTTCAGTCTTGTTGCTATTAGACAGCCTGATGGGAAGATCAAGGAAAAAGGTCTTAATCAAAAACAGCCGGCGGTATCTTTGCAACGTATCGCAGTCGGACAGCACTTGCTTTTAGGCGGCGATAACCTTGACCAAGCACTAGCTTATCAGCTTGATCCTCAACAAGTATCCAGTCTTTCTACTGCTCGCTTAGCGGCATTGGTTCAGCAAACCAAAAAAACCAAAGAAACGCTTTTGGGAGACGATGCACCTCAGACCATGAACATCACCGTATTAGGGGGGGGGCGCCAACTAATTGGTGGATCTCAAAAATTTTCTGTCACAAGAGAGGCGTTGCTAGAACAGGTTAAACAAGGCTTCTTTCCCATTGTTGAAAAAGCGTCAGTCGTTGAAAAGCATCAGTATGCGGTTCATGCATTAGGCCTGCCCTATGAGACTGATGCGGCGTTTACACGTCACCTTGCTCAGTTCTTGAGATCCCATGAACAAGACATCCAATCTGCAACGGGTCACTCCATGCCAGATGCTGTGTTGTTCAATGGAGGAATGTTTAATAGCCTGATAGTGAAACAAAGGGTTCTTGAACAACTCAATGCATGGTCTAGCCATGCAATAGTTGAATGCTTAGGTAATGAGCCGAACCAAGCCGTTGCTAAAGGCGCATGCCTTTATTTGAATGCCCTTGCGGGCAAAAGCACACAAATCGAAAGTGGTGCAGCGCACTCTCTTTACTTACAAGTTGGGGAAGGCGAATACGTCAATATTCTTCCTAAAGGGACACCAACAGGCCAGCCTTTAAGCTTACCTACACCTTTTAAGGTGACCCTAGGGGAGACTGTTCAATTTCCTCTTTACCAAGCTGATGATGCGCTCATCGGTGAGCTAGGTGATATTCATAATGATGACAGGCTGACTTATATCTCAAGTTTGGTGACTGAGCTTGAAACTAAGCTGCAAGATACTGAGCTTGAAGTTAGGTTGCATATCTTGTTAACCGAAGTTGGCTTGTTGAAGCTGGTGTTAAAAAGTGGTGAGGACTCCCAAGAATGGACACTGTCCTTTGCTGCTCACAACAGCGCCAGTCAGTCCGAGAGTGAGCAGTCTGAAGGCGTGCTTGCTAATCGAATGGGGGAGGCGGAAGAGCACCTTGTAAAATGCTTCTCTAAAGTTGGCCAAAAACAATCGGCGGATTTAATTAAGACTTTGCGCCAAGATTTAGAATCTATTCTGGGGCCTAGAAATGAATGGAATCTTGTGACGATTCGTAGATTGGCTGATAAGTTGTTAAGTTTAAAGTCGGGGCGTAATAAAAGTGCGCAGCATGAAAAGCAATGGCTGCAGTGGCTAGGTTTTTGTTTGCGACCAGGATACGGTGCGCAACATGATGAAGAACGTGTTTCCTCTGTGGTGAACCTGACTCAGGCTGGTGTGCAATTTGATACTGCTCCTGTGTGGGGGCAATATTGGACTTTATATAGACGCATTGCCAATGGCTTGCCATTGGCACAACAAAACCGCCTTTTTAAAGAGTTTAGTCAGTTCTATTCTCCCGCGGGTCTGCGTTCGAGGGAAAAAAGTAAACAGCTATTAACGCGCTCAAGTGATGACCTGATTCGTTTAGTTGGTGCATTTGAATCCTTATCTTTGGAAGATAAAACGACCCTAATTGACTGGTTAGCGAAACGTCTTAAAAAATCATCAGAGTCTGATACAGCTTGGTGGACAATAGGCCGTATCGCTTCTAGGAAACTATTAAGTCAACAGCAAGAAAATGTTTATCCTGAAGAAGGGGTTTTACCACTGCTTGATTTTGCACTAAAAGAAGACTGGAAAAAACGCAAGCAAGCAGGGTTGGCTGCTGTTTTAATGTGTCAGGTGTCCCTTGAAGAAAGCAACCATATGTTCACTTATCGAAAAAAAGTTGAGAAAAAGCTCAAAAAAGATAAGTGTCCTAAACAATGGATAGAGCGCTTACAAAGCGTCGAGCAGATGAGTGAAGATGAGTTGAATGAGCTCGTGGGAGAGAACATACCCATTGGGTTAACGAAGCTTTAATCCTTAGGACATTTAATTCGTTACCAAGGGAACTTTTCGATTTTAGAGATATCTTATATTGTATGACAATAACTCGTAAGGAAGTGCGCCTATGTTAACGAATAAAATGCCCGCAGACTCTCTGTTCCCCTTAATTACAGCAGTGGATGTTAATTCTGGGGAAATGCAGACGCTTACTAAGCAAACCAGTAAGTGGCAACTGCTGGTGGTGTATCGCGGTAAACACTGTGGACGCTGTAAAAAATACTTAAATGGCTTGCAAGCAATGCTGCCTGAGTGGCAAGCAGCCGGTTTTGATGTCATGGTGGTATCAGCGGATAGTCGAGAAAAAGCGCTGCAAGATCAGCAAGAGTTTGGCTGGCAGTTTCCGTTGGCATGTGAGCTTTCTATTGAGTCCATGCAGCGTCTTGGCTTATATATTAGTGAGCCACTGAGCCCTGATGAAGCGGACGGTCCGTTTGCTGAACCTGCGTTATTCTGTCTTCGCCCTGATGGTAAGGTGCAAATGGTGGCGATCTCAAATGGACCTTCAGCACGACCTGACTTGGCAGAATTATTAGACGGTATGATTTTTAATATTGAAAAGCAGCGTCCGGCAAGAGGGACTCATTGTTACTAACCGGTGTCGTTAAAGGCGCGCTTGCGCCTTTAACTTTCTTTGTCGGTTACTCTGCTTCAATCTCGCTAATATCAATTAAATCATGACTTGCAGCTAACTCTAATAGTAAGCCGATCGCTTCATCAGGTGGCAGTAAATGAAGTGGTGTGTGCAGCCCTTGATCTTCTAACGCCATTGTTAAATCTATGTCTCTTTCGTTGAACCATGAATAGATACTGGCAACTTCAAAATTAGCAGGCATGTTTTTAGTGTTAAAAACCTCTTCAACTAAGATACCAACCACATCGGGCTCAAAGGCGTAAACTACATCCGTATCAAATTCATTAATCCATTCCGCTAAGATATCTCCCGCTTCGTAGCCGAACTCGTAAAGTTGTTGTTCATCTAAATCGAGACTGTTGGTCTCAATACTGTGGTTATCAAGCCAACTGTCATCAGGACTGACTAAGACTTCTTTTATCTGAGCCTGATGGGTAGACCAAGTAAAGAGTAAGGGAAAGGCGGGTTCGTCGGAAGAGTTAGCGACAGCCGCCATGAATATAGGTAAACTTGCCATAATAAAATCACAATTTGATGGTAAGGAATGAAAAAATGACCAGCCGAATCAAGATTAGCAGTGAATTTGATGGCGGTAATATCTCAGTTATTAGTGCTCTTGAGCCTGACAATATTAGAGTAAAGATACCCCATGATACAAACTCTAAATTCCTGCAATGGTTCTATTTTCGTCTGCAAGGTGGCATGGGAGAGCATTGTGTTATCCAATTTGAAAATGCCAGTGATGCGGCTTACCCAGATGGCTGGGAGAATTACCAAGCGGTGGCGAGCTACGACAGAGAGTACTGGTTTCGAGTGCCTAGCGAGTATCAGGATGGTAAATTAGTGATTCGCCATCAACCTGAGCAAGACAGCATATATTATGCGTATTTTGCTCCATACAGCTATGAAAGGCATTTAGACATGCTTTCATGGGCTGCTAGCCACGAAGATTGCATTACAGACCACCTAGGTGAAACCGCTCAAGGTCGCGATATTACTCTGTTAGAGATTAGCAAAACACAAGGGCTGGCGAAAAATATCTGGATCATAGCTCGCCAGCACCCAGGTGAAACCATGGCCGAGTGGTTCGTTGAAGGTTTATTGGAAAGACTGTTTGATGAATCGCATCCTGTGGCTCGTTCTTTGTTAAGTCAATGCCGTTTTTACGTTGTTCCTAATATGAACCCTGATGGCGCCGTGCTTGGTAATCTTCGGGTGAATTCAAAAGGGGTGAATCTTAACCGTGAATGGAAAAATCCTACACCAGAGTTCAGTCCCGAGGTGTTAGCGGTACAGAATAAAATGGCGGAAACAGGCGTAGATCTTTTCCTAGACATCCATGGCGACGAAGCGCTCCCAGTTAACTTTGTTGATGGTTGTCAGGGTGTACCAGCGTTCAACGACAATATGGCGGCAATGGAGTCACTATTTAAGGACGTGTTTGTCTCGGTCAGCCCAGACTTTCAGACCGAAATCGGCTACACGCCAGACCAGTTTGGAGAAGCGAATTTATCTGTGGCCACTAAGTGGGTGGGAGAGACCTACCAGTGTTTGTCGTTTACATTAGAAATGCCGTTTAAGGATAATCAAAACCTGCCTGATGAAAACGTTGGTTGGTCACCTGAACGCTCAAAAATATTAGGAGCAGACATTCTGTATCCGATCCATCAAGTGATTAATAGTCAGTTTATGAAGGCTGACAACGAGTCTGTTAAAAGCAAAAAATAATAGGGATTAGTAGCATGCCAAAAGCCAGTGAAATTAAACGTAACATGGCCATCGAACACGACAACAAAACATATATCGTAAAAGATATCGAACGTTCCGTTCCGCAAGGTCGTGCTGGTGGAAGTTTGTATCGTATGCGCATGTACGATGTGGTTAGTGGCCGTAAGCTAGATGAGACGTTTAAAGACGTCGATATGATTAATTTAGCTGACCTTATACGTCGTCCCGCTATGTTCTCGTATATTGATGGCGAAGAGCATGTGTTTATGGACAGTGAAAACTATACTCCGTACAACCTTTCTTCTGAGTCGATTGCTGACGAGATCTTATTCTTAAATGAAGAAACACAAGGTTTACAGGTTATCCTAGTGAGTGATGTGCCTGTTGCCCTTGATATGCCAACGAATGTTGAATTAGAGGTGATAGAAACAGACCCATCCATTAAAGGTGCTTCTGCCACTTCTCGAACCAAGCCTGCGATACTTAGCACGGGGGCTAGTGTTCAAGTGCCTGAACATATATCGGTGGGTGATCGTATTAAAGTTAATATAGAAGAAAGAAAATTTGCGGGTCGTGCGGAGAAATAAATAGCTTATCCCATCACCTTCGTGCTTTTGTTTAGTTATGTAAAATAAATCATTGATTCGAAATCATTTTTGTTTTTATATTGTCATATAATAACGAATTATGAGGTATTTTATGGGTGAACTAGAGTATCCGATTAAAGGGGCTTGCCAATGTGGTTCAGTGACTTATGAGTTGTTGGCAGCGCCAAGCTTAATTGCTGCTTGCCATTGCCGAGAATGCCAAAAGCTCTCTACCAGTGCTTTTAGCTTGACCGCAATGGTTGACGCTAAAGACATTGTTTTTCATGGAGAAATGAAAGAATGGCAACGCCTTGCGGACAGTGGCAATGTAAGCGCGGCGAAATTTTGTCCTAATTGTGGTAATCGTATCTATCACTTTAACCCTGCAGAGCCAGATAAAATTAAGCTTAAACCTGCAACCTTGGAAAATACTGACGTCATTCAGCCTGATGTTCATATTTGGATCAGTGAGAAACAAGATTGGTATCAGATCCCTGATGGGGTAAAAACGGCTCAAAAGCAACCTTGAGTAAATCAGATACCAGCGAACTGCAATTCATATCTCTAAAATGTACCTAAAGTTGTACGCCGCATTATGCGGCGTTTTAATATCTATAAGGGAAAGTAGTGAAACGTCTAGTTAAAGATTTTAGTGTGAGCGCCTTGGTGGCCGGTTTTGTCGCCGTTTTAATTGGCTTTGCCAGTTCGGTCGTGATAGTAATTCAAGCCGCGCAAGCGGCTGGAGCAAATGAGCAGGTAATAATTTCATGGATTATGGCACTAGGTGTTGGCATGGGGCTAACCTGTTTCTTTTTGTCTCTTTACTATAGAGCGCCCATTATCACGGCTTGGTCTACTCCAGGGGCGGCTTTACTCGCAACCAGTCTTACTGACATCAGCTATGCACAATCAATTGGTGTGTTTATTTTTGCTAGCGGATTAGCCGTGCTGGTTGGCATAACTGGTTTGTTTGATCGTTTGATGCGTTTAGTTCCTTTGCCCTTAGCATGCGCCATGTTAGCAGGTGTTCTTTTTAAGTTTGGCTTAGCAGTATTTACTTCAATGACCGGTAGTATGTATCTTGTCGGAGCAATGCTTATTGCTTATTTAATTGGTAAGTGGCTTGTACCTAGGTATGCAGTATTGTTTGTACTAGCGACTGGGGCTGTGTGGGTGTATCTAAGCTCAGGCTCCAGCATGCTAGCTCAAATTCCAGTGAATATTGGTGAGTTTACTTGGGTTTGGCCCGAATGGAATATTGCGTCTCTAATTGGTGTCGGGGTACCTTTATTTATAGTCACTATGTCGTCACAAAACATTCCTGGCGTAGTGGCTTTGCGTAGTGCGGGTTATGATACGCCTGTTTCTCCTTTAATCTCTTGGACCGGTATTGTTGGTGTGGTATTAGCTCCTCTAGGTGGCTTCGCTTTCAATCTGGCGGCCATTACCGCAGCAATTTGTGGTGGAGAAGAATGTAATAAAGATCCAGAAAAACGCTACATAGCGGGTCTATCTGCAGGGATCTTTTATTTATTAGCGGGCTTTGCCGGGGCATCCGTCGTTGGGCTTTTTTCGGTATTTCCAGAAGCCATGATTGCAGCGCTTGCCGGCATTGCTTTATTTGGAACAATCGGCACAAACTTGAATTTTGCAATGTCAGAAGCGTCGACTAGGGAGGCTGCATTGGTGACCTTTTTAGTGACGGTATCAGGCGTGTCTCTTGGGGGGATAGCTTCCGCCTTTTGGGGGATTGTTTTTGGTATCGTGTTTTTGCTGTTTTCTAAAATGAAAAAGCCAGCGTAATAAGCTGGCTTAATTGTCTAACGCGAAACGGCTAAACTATTACTGAGGGAGGTAAATAGCCAGTTTTGCTCCACCTAACATGTCTGATTTTTCCTTCGCTATGTAGCCCTCAACCCCTTTCTTGCTGTGGGCCTTAGCGGACAATTCAGAAAAATACAGACCAAGTCCGGTATTAGAGTTATTTAGTTCTTCACTTAACTCGTCTGCTTTAAAACCCTCGCCGTCATCTTCAATAGAAATTACTAAATAGGGTGTTTGCAGTTCTGCGCGGATTAAGATTTTTTGTTGTGCAAATCGCATGGCGTTATAAACAGCGGTGCTGACGACTGCAGTAAGAAGCCTTTCATCAAAGGTTCCAAGCAATTGATCAGGACACTGAAAGTCGAGTTCTAGCTTGTGAGCTTGTGCAGAAGACGCGAGCGCAAAGACTTGATCGTCTAGGAACTCTTCCATTAGAAACTGATCTAGGTGCAGCTCATAGCCCTCAGACGCAAGCTTATAAAGGTAAAGATACTCTACCCATTCATCGTTGAGTTTTTTAAGTGACTCTTCAATGACAATGACCTTGTCATGATGTTGCGTCTCGGCAGACAAGTCTTCTTTAAGGGTTTGCAGTTTGTAGAGTAGAGTGCCAACTTGATTCTTACTTTCATGAATTGCACTTGCCAATATGGTGCTAATATCAAGTTGTTGCATAACACTATTCTCCGAATGAGGATTGATATAGGGCTTGTTTTTCGTTTGGAATCTGAGCGCAAATTTTGTTTTTGATTTCTTTTAACCAGTTTAAATAGATCGGCTTGGCAAGGTATGCATCGTCTTTAGCAAGCAGTAAGTCAATTTGGTATTGGTAAGAAAACGCCCTTACGGTAGGGGACTCAAAGAAAAGGTTATGGATTTTCTTTTGAGTGCTTTCGAAATTATTTTCATGCCTTTTGAGAAGCATCTGGTTTTCAGCCAATTTCACAATACTGTGTAAGTGATTTAAATATATTTCCGCTTTATTGTTACAAGAGTTTTTGGCAAGGAAAACCGCTCTTCGATAAGCCGCTTCGGCATTTTCATAGTCTTTAACCTGCATGCAAATGCGGCCTAACTCAATTTGTCTTGGCAGGTTCTTGGGTGACTTTTCAGCCGCCTCCATAAGAATGCTTTGTGCCTCTGGTGTGAGTTTTTGAGCTATTTTGATCTTGGCTAGCCAATCGTACGCGCTCACAAAGAAACGGTTATCCATCATCAATTGGCTGAACATTTTTTCTGCTTTGTCTAACTTGCCTAAGTGATAAAATGCTTGTGCCTTACCAAATAAAGCCCAGGGCATCTTTCTGGCTTTCAAGTTTTTATTAAAGAGTGTGATGGCAACCTTGTATTCTTTCAGCTTAAGTAAGCTTTCGCCAATGATGCGTTGGCAGCGACCCTCAAGTTGAGGATGCTCTTTTTGAACCTGATAAGCCAGCTCTATTGCTTCAACATAGTCTTGTTTGTCCAAAGCAATATTTACTTTTTCAAGCTTTTCTTTGGTGTTAAGCAGTTTGCCTAGCCTTCGCTGAAGCACAGCTTGAGAAAAAGGCTTTGTGATATAACCATCAGGTTGATACTCAATTGCACCCATGACCATTTCAATTGAGGTCTCAGCAGTGACCATTAAGTATGAAGTTGTGTGTGGGATAAGGTTGGCGAGTCGGATTTCTTCTAGTAGCTCTTGGCCATCTTTACCGCGACCTAGGTTGTAATCTGATAAAATGACATCGTAAGATTTTTCTTGCAGTAACTCTATAGCGGTTTCTGCTTTCATGGCAATTTCTATTGAACCAAACCCGAAATCGTTAAGCATTTTCTTTTGCATGATTCGGGCTTCGGCCATATCTTCAATGAGTAGGGCGCTTTTTTTCGAAAAATCTTGATTGTACATACGTAAGGCGAGCTTCCTGTCTTATGAGTTATAAGAATGACTTATTGGGATCAACCGTTAAGTCTTCAGAGAAAATTTCGTCTTCTTCTGAGGACTGCTGCGGGATCGAATAAGATTCATTCGCCCATTCACCTAAATCTATTAACTTGCATTTCGCACTACAAAAAGGTCTTGAAGCGTTGTTCTTGCTCCAAACCGACTCATTTTGACAAGTAGGACACTTAATTAAAGTAAGTGTTGTGTTTTCTGAAATCATAGTAATGCTAATATTTCATCATTTAATAAGTTCACTTTACCATTCAAATCAATGATATTGCTAGTGTTTTCCAAGACAAAATCTGCTTTTGAGCGCCTTTCTTGGTCACTAAGCTGGGAGTTGATGATTTTTTGGACATCCTCTGGACTGGTTTGATCCCGCTCTACAACACGTTCAATTTGACTCTCTAGCGGTACACTGATGGCTATGGTGCGAAAACACTGCGTGTCCTGCTGAGTTTCGAATAAGAGTGGATGAACCATCAAGGCGTAGGCAGAATGGCAGTTTTCCAATTGCTGTATTAGAGATTGGCGAATGGCAGGGTGTGTAACGCCTTCTAACCAGGTTTTTTCTGCTGGATTATCGAAAACAATACTGCGCAATGCCCGACGGTTTAAATGGCCAGTCGGAAGAAGGATTTGTGCACCATAACGGTTACGGATTTGTTTTAATGCGTCGCTTTGTGGGGCAACCACTTGCCTAGCTACGTCGTCGGCGTCGACGCTTTCAATACCCAGTTGATTAAATAATCGAGCAATCGTGCTTTTGCCTGACCCAATGCCTCCAGTGAGGCCAATAATAGGTTTAGAAACCATAGAAAACTAAAATACCTGCAATGATTAAAAAAGGCCCAAACGGCAATTTTTGAGTTCGCTTTTTTTTAACAACAAGCTGAACAGTCGCATATAGAATGCCTAATAAACTGGCATAAAGCAAAATAGAAGTCAGGGCTGTTGGTCCTAGCCAAGCTCCTAGTGCCGCTAGTAACTTTGCATCGCCAAGCCCTAGGGCTTCTCTCTTTAATACCAACAAAGCGGTAGCTCTGCATAGATAGAGTAATAAATAGCCTAATAGCAATCCGATTACGCTTTGGCTTAGGTAATCATCGTTCAAATACAAGATAAACACACTGGCGACAGTGCAGGCATTGCACTCATCAGGTATTAACTGATGGTGCCAGTCAATGATGCCTATGGTTAATAGGTTGGTCATAATGATGGCAATTAAGCAGTAAAATTTTGTTGAGTCATTATCAGTTAAGGTGGGTAAGAGCAGAGCAGACAAGAGTATTAAAAAAGCTAGCCAGTCTTTAAAGCACCAGTGTATTAGTAGAGATTTAAGCAAAAAGATCAGGCTCTCATTGTGCGGGTGGTCTAGTGGGTGCTGAGTGGCACTCTGCCAAAAGTGATGATAATGAATAGGCCACAATATCGTAAAGCTGTAGCCTATAATGGAAAGAATGACAGTCAATAGAAGCTGTGAAACATTAAAATCCAATAAGGTCATCAAAACGGCATATCCATTAAGGGTTGATAAAGGCTTAATAGGACTCGTATAACAAAAATGCTCGCGATGATGAGGCATATCACTGGCAATAATTTCTCAATTAATTGAAGCTGCTGTTGCCACTTTTTTTGATGCTCTTGCAGGGCAAGAAATAAAGCTCTGTCTATATTGCCATCTTTACTGGCGGTTTCTAGTGCAATGCTCGCATGCCCTGGAAACCAATCTTGCGAAAAACTCAATGTGTAATCATGGCCTAGCCGTAATTTATAATAAGCCAACATTACTTCTTGTCGAATTTGCCTGTGTTGAAAATAACTAGGCATGCTTTCCAGTGTCGATTGTAGTGTTTGTCCCATCTTCTTATGGCTTGTCATAAGAATGAATAATTTCGCTAGCCGAAACTCTCTACTGTAGGCTTCAAGCCAATGACAAGCTTCTCCTTTGTGGATATTGATCATAACGTAGGCTTGAATAAGGCTAATAAGTATATAGCTTGCCACTTTTATTAGAGTCTCCTGCATAGCTAAAGGTGAGTTAGAAAAGAACGCATCGTTTAGTAGGCTTAAAAGCCAAGCGATTTGAATAATGCAAAAGGGGTAGGTGAGAGACTTTAATAAGTTTTGTGACCAACCGATTAAATCGGTGAGTTGATCGATAGTGCAAGACAGACTTTTTAGATAGGTCTCCCTTGTACCACTTTGGGATATAAGTTGACAAAAGGGCTGAGTATTAATAGTAGCCAAGGTGGTCAGGGCTTGATTAAAGTCCTCTCCACGTGAGAGTTCGCAAGAAATAGCTCGACAAATTAAAGCGAGTTTTTTATTTGGGCAGGCATCAGCTAAATGCAGTATAGCTTCATTTAGCTGTAGGCCAGAGCCCATTGCACTGTATATTTCTTCATACAAGCTTAAAAGCAGTCGATAGGACAATCTGGGTAATGTGCATTTTTTATAACTCGTAGGCAAGATTTTTTGGTTTGCCAAGGTCGTGGTGAGAGTCCGTTCATTTTGGCAATAAACATACTCATGCTGTTTATTATTGGTTACTTGATACCACTGCATGAAAGCTCCTTATTATGGTAAGGCTTGCCAAAGCGTCGGTGTGATCATTAGCTCCTCGTAGCAATTAGGTAATGAAGCTCTCCAATTAGGGGCTAGTCCGGTAAATACCGCTCGACGAGACTCATGACCATAATGCATAGATTGGTGAATAATGAGGCTTAAAGAGCTTACTAATGAAAAGAAGTCGACTTGCCAGGCTGAACAGCGTTGGATAGCATCTAAGGCGGAATTGGTATGTAAAGTAGCCAGCACAAGGTGGCCAGTAAGTGACGCGTTAACCGCTAAATTGGCTGTTTTTGCATCTCGTATTTCACCCACCATAATCACATCTGGGTCTTGTCTTAGAAATGCTTTTAGCAGGCTTACGGGGTCTTGATCAAGCGCATCATTTGGTTCACATTGAAAGAGTCCAGGCACTTTATACTCAACGGGGTCTTCAATAGTAAAAATGCTTTTCTCACCCGTATTGAGTTGATCTAGACAGGCGTACAGGGTTGTACTTTTCCCCGCTCCAGTTGCCCCGCAAACTAGAATTAAGCCTTGTCTGTTGTTAAGTGATTGCTGTAATTTTTTCAGCAATGGTTGAGGAAGGCCAATTTCGGCTAAAGCCAATTTTGTGCGTTCTGGTAATAGACGAAGAGCAATTTTTTCACCTTGTACTGTACTGAGCATACTGACTCGAACGCAGGTGCTGACGCCATTGCTAGCAAAGATAAACTGCCCCTCTTGGCAGCGTCTATTCTCAGATAGATCAAGATTTGCGCGCATTTTAATTCGGTTGGAAAGGTTGCCGCAAAAGTCATTGTGCGAAAGAGGTTGTAATTGCCCGAAGCGTCTTACTAATATTTTTGGCCCCTGCTTAGTGAGGTGAATATGAATGTCGGTGGCCTGCTGAGCAATGGCTAATGAGAGAATTTCTTCAAGGGTCATTCGGCAACCTCCTGACACTGGTCAGGTAATAAATTTGCTGCTAAGGTGGATTGGCATTGCCAACGATGATCAGCCCCTCTTTTGAAGGTAAATGTATTGCCTGAGCTGATGCCAGTGGTCGTGTTTAGCGTCAGTGTCAGGGAGCCTGTCTGTTTGCTAATGTCGGAAACGGCAATGGATTTAACAATAGAATCCGAATGTGGGCTGGTTTTAACTGCATTGAAGGTATCGGCGCTGGGGAAGGCCCCATTAAGGAGAATGTACTCTTCGATCAAAGACTGGTGTTGGCTTGCTATATTTTGTGCTTCAACTAACTTGGCTTTAGATATGTGCCGTATAAAGGATGGTGCGGAAACGCTAGCAATAATAGATATGATGGCAATAACTACCATGAGTTCCAGTAGAGTAAAACCATTTAACTGGTTGGGGTGTTTCATAACTCTATCTCCTTGAGTCAAATAAAGCAGCTTGCTTGCTTTAATTTTGGCTCTAAGAAGAGCTTAGATTGTAATGTTTACGTATTCTCCTGTTTTAGTTTGTTTCTCATAGTTGTCCCTGCTTTGTTGGTCTTCTAGCCACTCTTGTTGTCGTTGCGCGAGTTCAGCTTGACGTTGGTTGTGCAGCTCCTGGTCGGCTTGCTCTTGTCTTTGCTGTTTTTGTCTCAAATGTTCTTGGTTTGCTTGTTGAGCTTGTTCGCTGAGTGTAACCACTAAGTCACTGGAGGCTTGGGCGTTACGAGCATGTAATTCGCTTATGCGCGTGTCATCTTCTGAGCGAATGTCAAACTGCTTTCTAGCAAGGTCGGGATCAGTTGCGGTGTTATTGGCGAGGGCAATTGTGTGCGGAATACTTCCAGACATAAAAACCTCCAATAAGCAGATATGAAAAAATGTTCAATAATTAATCATATCTGCTGGAGGTGGTTTTGTCTATTTTTTGCGCTATTGACTTAGTTGTCCTGCTTGGATGGCCGTAATAGCGATGGTGTAGACGATGTCATCAACTAAGGCACCACGAGATAAGTCGTTAACCGGCTTTCTGATGCCTTGAAGCATAGGGCCTATGCTGACAACGTCAGCACTTCTTTGTACCGCCTTATAGGTCGTATTACCGGTATTTAGATCAGGGAAGATAAATACCGTTGCCTTACCAGCCACCTTACTATTTGGCGCTTTTTGCTTGGCGACTTTTTCCATGATGGCCGCATCGTATTGAAGTGGTCCATCGATCAATAAGTCTGGACGCAACTTCTGAGCGATATTTGTTGCTTCACGCACTTTATCTACATCGTTACCTGAACCAGAGCCGCCTGTGCTGTAACTGATCATTGCGACTTTGGGGGCAATGCCGAAGGCAGCCGCTGAATCAGCACTTTGAATGGCAATTTCTGCAAGCTGTTCTGCACTAGGATCAGGATTGATTGCGCAATCACCATATACCAAGACTTGGTCAGGTAAGCACATGAAAAATACCGATGAAACCAGAGAAGCATTGTCAGAGGTTTTGACTAACTGAAGTGCCGGTCTAATGGTATTGGCGGTAGTGTGAATGGCTCCTGAAACAAGACCATCAACGTCATCGGTTTGAAGCATCATGGTGCCTAATACAACATTGTCTTCCAGTTGCTCATAAGCCACCACTTCGGTTAATCCACGGTGTTTTCGTAGGTCAACCATAGGGGCCACGTAACGTTCACGTATGCTACTTGGTTCAATGATTTCAACGCTGGGGTGTAGTTCAATACCATTATTTTGAGCAATGCGGAAAATTTCGTCTTGGTTGCCCAAAAGTGTACAGCGAGCGATACCACGTTCAGCGCAAATTGAAGCGGCCTCAATAGTTCGCAGCTCTTCACCTTCTGGTAGTACGATGCGTTTATTTAACACGCGGGCTTGTTCAATTAGACGATAGCGGAATGCAGGTGGTGAAAGCTTACGTTCATCTTGGTTAAGAGCAAAAGAATTGATCCAGTCGTGATCAATACAACGTGCGATGTGCTCTTTTACCATTAATATCCGCTCTTTATCATCCAGAGGGATTTCTTGGTTGAAAGATTGCATATTGATGGCGGTATCCCAACTGTTGGACTCCACCGATAAAATAGGTAGACCTTTTGCCATGGCTTTACCGCACAAAGCCATTAACGCTTCGCTTGGTTGGTAATTACCCGTAAGAACAAGAGCTGAAATTTTGGTGTCGTTCAATGCGGCAATTGCGGTTGCCATGATGATGTCTGTTCTATCTCCGGGAGTAAAAACAAGCACGCCAGGTTTGAGCGCTTCGAGCATGTTTTCGACACCTCGTGCACACAAGGTATAAGACTGCACTCGGCGTTTTTCCATTTCACCGGCGTTAATGACTTTTGCGCCAAGAAAATCGGCTACGTCTTTGACTCGCGGGTAGGTGAGTTCTATTGACGACGGAATTTGCCCCAGCAAACTGAAATTTCGTTTAAAAATAGGGCGTTGAGCGAATAAGTCACCGTAGGATTTCACGCCTAATGAGCCAGGTGTTGTTTTATTTAGAATACAGCCAATGACATCTGCATCTTTGATTCCACCGTACGAGCCCGCTGCAATTTCAACATGATGCTCAAGTTCGTTAACACGCATATCTTTTGGTGCTGTTACAAGTACCAGTCCAGCGTCAAGTGTTCGTGCAATGGCTTTATTCAAACGGGTGGCATACGGGTGACCCGGAATTTGCGCCAGACCTTCTACAATCACGGTCGAATCGGGCTCAATACAGGCTTGGAAACGGCCAACTACTTCTTCCATTAGCTCGTCGATGTTGTCGTTATATAAAAAACGTTCAGCTTCTTGAAGTGAAATAGGTTCAGAAGGTGTAAGGGTTGATCCCTGTGCGACCATGGCAGTCGATTTATCTGGGCCATCATCACCCGGTTGTGGTTGCGCGATGGGCTTGAAAAAACTCGCTTTAAGGCCTTGTTGCTCTAACGCTCTGACTAGGCCGACTGAAACAGAAGTGAGACCAACTCCTGGGCCTGTTGGGACGGTCATAAGCACATTGATTGACATAGTTCGGTGTCCTATAAATTTTCAGGTTAGTCGGCTATTAATGAAATCGTATCAAGAGCGATCATTAACTCTTCATTAGTGGGGATAATCCAAATCTTTGCACCGCTATCATCAGCCTGAATTTGAGAGACTTCACCTCTTGGTGCTGTGTTGTTTAACTCAGCGTCTAGTTTAATATTAAAAGCAGCGAGTCTTTTTATTGTTTCTGACCTCAAGTACGACGAGTTTTCGCCAATGCCGCCAGTAAAGACAATGTGGTCTATGCTGTCTAGGGTGGTCGCTGTGCTGGCTAAGAATTTAGCCGTACGTGATGCGAACATCTCTAATGCCAACGTGGCTCGTTCGTCACCTGCAGACATCGCCTCTTCAAGGGTACGACAATCGTTGGATAACTCAGACACACCTAATAAACCACTTTCTTTGTTAAGTAGGTTAAGTGCTTCATCGGTATCAATGTTGCGAACCTGACTAATGAAAGCGACCAAACTAGGATCAAGGCTTCCACAACGAGTCCCCATCATGAGACCTTCAAGGGGGGTGATGCCCATGCTGGTATCGGAAGACAGTCCCTTGTTAATAGCACACGTACTTGCTCCATTACCCAGATGGGCAACCAAAATACCTTGTTTATCACTGTTGGGAGAGAGTTTAGCCAACTGTTGGCTAATATAACGATAACTGGTGCCGTGGAAACCAAATTTTCGTAAACCATGCTCTTTATAAAGGGACATGGGGATAGGGTAAAGGTACTGTTCTTGATCCAATGTTTGGTGGAAGGCAGAGTCAAATACCGCGACTTGTGGCAGGCCTGGGAAAAGTGCCATGGCTACTTCAACACCAATAACGTGTGCTGGATTATGAAGGGGGGCGAATTTAGCGCAATCGGCAATGCCTTGTAGTACGTCCGGGGTGATTAATACTGATTCAGAAAAGGTTTCACCGCCATGGACAATTCTATGGCCAATGCCGACCAAATTATTTTGAATTTGTGGATGCTGAATAAGCCAGTTCTTAATCTGCTCCACAGCCTGTTGATGGCTTGCGTTAGGTAAATTCTCAATCTGTTTTTGACCAGCAAATTTAAAGCTAATCCTGCTCTGAGGTGTATTGAGTAGTTCTGCTATCCCTTCTAATTCAAGCACTTCACCGGCGTGGCTTAATACGGCAAATTTTAAAGAAGAACTGCCACAGTTAATCACTAAAATGCTATCTTTCATGAGTTTTCCTCTCTAACTCTTAGGGACAAATCGATGGCTTTTACATGTTTGGTCAATGCGCCAATAGAAACAAAATCCACTCCAGTCTTAGCAACTTCTACGAGTTTGGACTCGTCCATATTGCCAGAAGCTTCAAATTTAACTTGCCCTTTATAGGTTTGTACTGCCTTAGCCATGTCTTCATATGAAAAATTATCTAACATGATGATGTCAGCGCCAGCTTTAACAGCTTGTTCTACCTCTTGCAGAGATTCCACTTCCACTTCAATGTTTTTGCCAGGGGCAACTTGCTGTGCCATTGCGACAGCGTTTGCGATCGAGCCAGCTGAAAAAATATGGTTTTCTTTTATTAAAAAAGCATCATAGAGGCCAATCCGATGGTTTTGACCTCCACCCACTGTCACAGCGTACTTTTGTGCCGTTCTAAGGCCTGGTATGGTTTTACGGGTGTCTAAAATCGTTAATGGGTAATCTTTAACTATTTGTACATATTGTGAGGTGAGGGTAGCGGTCGCTGATAACGTTTGTAAATAGTTAAGAGCGCAACGCTCACCAGTTAGGATGCTTCTGGCGTTACCTGATAATGTCAAAAATACCTTGTTAGCCTCAATCTGATCACCTTCGTCAGCAAACCATTGCAGGGTCACGTTTGGGTCAAGTTGCGCAAAAACCTCATTTACCCAATCTTGGCCACAAAGAATCGCTGACTCACGACTAATAACATCTGCTCTAATATAGTGGTCAGCAGAAATAAGCTGGGCTGTGATATCAAGATCACCAATGTCTTCTTTTAATGCAGTAGAAACGTGGGACTTCATGTCCTCACAAGCTTGCTTATTCAGCAGAGTCATTTTTTTACCTTAATTGATCATGAACTTAAGAAGGCTATTGTAGCCTTATATTCAAGATTCGTCAGGTGAGGATGTTTGTTAATTGAAGATTTAGCTCACTTTATGAGTCGGAACCGATTCGAAAAACATAATTGTATGATAAATAATCAGTTGGGCGGTGTTTTTACGCTCTTTGGGGTGCTTTGGATAGGTTGTTAGGCTCTATCAGGAAGATATTCTCATGTTAGCTTTTACTAACTATATGAGCCAATATTTTAGATGTATTAAATCAGATTGATGTGAATTTATATGGGCAAGAAGTGTAAATCAAGTAAAGGCATTTTTCATAATGTGATCATCTCTTGCTAGGAGAAATGAAAATTAGATGTTAGTCTTACTGCCGAATATCCGCTCAATAGCGGTTTATTTGACGGTTTTTGTACAAAAAAGCATCAAAAACTTGGGTGTTAAAAGTGTGCTTATGTCGAGTAAGTGCACGGTTATAAAAAAACTGGCTTATGTGAGTAAGTGGCAAAACGGCTTGCATTCATATTTAGCTGTCAAAGAGGTTTGATAACCAAACCTCATAGGAAGCGAACCGACCTAGTTCAGGCGGTCAATTCGGTGGCAGTCAATTAATAACAATAAAAAAGCGCCATTAAAATGATAATGATGTACCGGAAGAAAGACTTCAGGTACATCATTATCGACTGATAGGTGAATGAAAAATCATTTATCGACGGTTCGTTCAAGTAGCTTGAGTGATTACATTACCAAAAATCATGACGGTTAAGTACTGTTCTAATAGCGGGAGTTATTAATACAATGACTGAGCAGCATATTCTCGAAGACATTGATCCAATTGAAACGAAAGAGTGGGTTGATGCGCTTGAGTCTGTCCTTCGTGAAGAAGGCCCTGATCGCGCGCAATATATTTTAAATCGTTTATCAAGTGAAGCCTCAAAAGTAGGTACTTCATTACCATCATCGATTACTACACCTTACTGTAATACCATTGCACCAGAAGATGAAAAACAGCTTCCTGGTGATATCTTTATGGAGCGCAAAATTCGCTCAATAATCCGCTGGAATGCTCTAGCAATGGTAATGAAGGCCAATCGTAATGATTCCACTCTAGGTGGACACATTACCAGCTTCTCATCTGCAGCAACGCTTTATGACATCGGCTTTAACCACTTCTTCCGTGGTGGTGATGGTAAGCAAGAAGCAGATATGGTGTTCTTCCAAGGACATATTTCGCCTGGTATTTATGCACGTTCTTTCATTGAAGGTCGTTTGACTGAAGAACAGCTTGACAACTTCCGTCGTGAAGTTGATGGCAAAGGTATCTCTTCATACCCACACCCTTGGTTGATGCCTGATTACTGGCAGTTCCCGACCGTTTCTATGGGACTTGGTCCATTACAAGCTATTTACCAAGCGCATGTAATGAAGTATCAGCACAGCCGTGGCTTGATTGATCAAGGTGACCGTAAGGTTTGGGCTTTCCTAGGAGACGGTGAGTGTGATGAGCCTGAATCTCTTGGTGCCATTGCTCTTGCTGGTCGTGAGAAGCTTGATAACTTGATCTTCGTGATCAACTGTAACTTGCAACGTCTGGACGGACCTGTTCGTGGTAACAGTAAAATTGTTCAAGAGTTGGAAGGTGTATTCCGCGGTGCCGGTTGGAACGTGGTTAAGTGTCTTTGGGGCCGTCATTGGGATCCACTATTTGAAAAAGACACCAAAGGCTTACTTGTTAAGCGTATGAACGAAGTGTGTGATGGTGAGTTGCAAAACTACAAAGCCAACGGCGGTGCTTATACCCGCGAACATTTCTTCGGCAAGTACCCTGAGCTACTAGAAATGGTTAAGGACATGACGGATGATGAGATCATGAACTTAAACCGTGGTGGTCACGACCCATACAAGGTTTATGCAGCTTATGCAGAAGCCACTGCCCATAAAGGCCAGCCTACTGTTATCCTTGCACAAACCGTTAAAGGTTATGGCATGTTTAAGGCGGCTGAAGCACAAAACACCGCCCACCAAACTAAGAAATTGGATGAAGAGTCATTGGCTCAGTTCCGTGATAAGTTTGGCATTCCTATCAGTGATGAAGAGCTAAAAGATCTTCCTTACTATCGTCCAGCAGAAGACAGCCCAGAAATGCAATACCTGCGCTCTAAGCGTAAAGAGTTGCACGGTGACTTCCCCGTGCGCCGCCGCGACTGTGAAGCTCTAGAAGTTCCGTCTCTAGAAGCATTTAAAGCACAAATTGCAGGTACTAAAGGTCGTGAAATTTCGACGACTATGGCATTTGTTCGCGCATTGAATGTAATGGTAAAAGACAAGAAAATTGGTGAGCGTGTTGTGCCTATTTTGGCTGATGAAGCACGTACATTTGGTATGGAAGGTATGTTCCGTCAGCTGGGTATCTATAGCTGTGAAGGGCAACGCTACACACCACATGATCACACTCAGGTTATGTACTATAAAGAGTCTAAAGACGGTCAGATCCTTCAAGAAGGTATCAACGAAGCGGGTGCATTCTCTTCATGGTTAGCCCTTGCAACGTCTTACAGTAACAGCAATCTACCTATGATTCCTGTGTACATTTACTACTCTATGTTTGGTTTCCAACGTATTGGTGACTTGGCATGGGCAGCAGGTGACTCACAAGCTCGTGGTTTCTTGATCGGTGCAACAGCCGGCCGTACTACCCTGAACGGTGAAGGCCTACAGCACGAAGACGGTCATTCGCATATTTTGGCAGGCACCATTCCTAACTGTGTTTCTTATGATCCGACTTACTCATACGAAGTTGCAGTTATCGTACAAGACGGTCTTCGCCGTATGTACGAAGAAAAAGAAAGTGTTTTCTACTACCTAACCGTGATGAACGAAAACTACAGCCATGAAGATATGCCTGAAGGCGTAGAAGAAGGCATCATTAAAGGTATGTACAAACTTCAAACTAATGAGAAGAAAGCCAACAAGAAACAGGTTCAGTTACTTGGTTCGGGTGTCATTCTGCGTGAAGTTGAAGCAGCCGCTAAGATTCTATTTGAAGATTACGGCGTGAACTCTGATGTTTGGAGTGTGACTTCTTTCAATGAATTACGTCGTGAAGGCCTAGACGCAAGTCGCTGGAACATGTTGCATCCAGAAGCGGAAGCTCGTCAAAGCTACGTGGAAACGTGTTTAGATGGCAAAGGCCCAGTCATTGCTTCTACTGACCACGTTAAATTGTTTGCTGATCAGATTCGTCCATTTATCAAGTCGACCTACAATGTGTTGGGTACAGATGGTTTCGGGCGTAGTGACACGCGTGAAAAACTACGTCATTTCTTTGAGATCAACCGTTACTGGGTAGTGGTTTCGGCGCTTAATGCATTGGTGAAAGATGGTGAAATCGAAGCCTCTGTTGTGACTGAAGCAATTGCTAAGTTTGGTCTTGATCCTGAGAAGCCAAACCCAGTTATTTGCTAATCGATAAGCAGCAATGAATCTAGCCTGCTACTCAGTAGGCTAGATATGTTTAAGATACGATGCGTCTAATAAGACAAAGGAGATTTCTGTGAGTACTGAAATCATTCTAGTACCGGATATCGGCGGTGCGACTGATGTTGAAGTAATTGAAATCAGCATTCAGGTTGGTGATCAAGTTGAAGTTGATCAATCAATTGTAGTTCTTGAGACTGATAAAGCCTCGATGGACGTTCCTTCACCTCTTGCAGGTAAAGTTGTAAGCATAAGCGTAAAAGAGGGTGACACGGTTTCTGAAGGTTCAGAAGTATTGGTTCTTGAAGTGGCGGGTGTAAAAGAGTCTGCACCAGAAGCAACTTCAGAAGCCGCTCCTGCATCTGCTGCAGCCAAAGCCAGCGCTGAAGAAAATGTTGTTGTGCCAGACATTGGTGGTGCAACAGACGTTGAAGTCATAGAAATTTGTGTGGCTGAAGGCGATGCCATCTCGGAAGGGGATTCACTAATTGTTCTAGAAACTGATAAAGCTTCTATGGACATCCCGTCACCATTTACTGGTACCGTTGGAAAAATTGCGATTTCTGTTGGTGATACTGTTTCAGAAGGTGCGGCTATTTTGTCACTGCTTACTGAATCGGCTTCTTCATCAGCTGAACCAGCACCTGCACAAGCTGAGTCAGCACCAGCGCCTCAAGCTGCAACTTCAAGCGTAGAGGTTGTTAACGTACCAGACATTGGTGGTGCTGAGGGCGTTGATGTTATTGAAGTGGCTGTTAGTGTTGGTGATAGCGTCGCAGAAGGTGACTCTGTCATCGTGCTGGAAACAGATAAAGCCTCAATGGAGATCCCTTCTCCTAAAGCGGGTGTAATCAAATCACTTGCGATTAAAGAAGGCGATACGGTTTCTGAAGGGGATGCCATTCTTGAATTGGAGGTTGCTGGTGAAGCACCTTCAGCTGCAGCGGCTAAAGCGCCGCAGCCAGAAGCTTCTGCACCTGTAAGTGCACCAGCTAAGGCAATTCCGACTGCACCGGCTAGCCAATCCGCAGTATTGTCTGAGCCTTCTAAAAAGGTTCATGCAGGTCCTGCGGTGCGCATGTTGGCTCGTGAGCTTGGTGTTGATCTGTCTTTGGTTCGTCCTACAGGTCCTCGCAACCGTATTCTAAAAGAAGATCTGCATGAGTATGTAAAAGCTGCGGTTAAACAAGCCACTTCAGCACCAGCAGCAGGTGCTGCTTCAGGTGCGGGTTTGCCAACTGTGCCTGATCAAGACTTCAGCCAATTCGGTGAAATTGAAGTAGTTAAAATGAGTAAGATCCAAAAGCTTACTGCACAGAATATGGTGCGTAATTCTTTGGTTGTTCCTCAAGTTACTCAATTTGATAAAGCCGATATCACTGACCTTGAAGCTTTCCGTAAGGGGCTTAAGCCTGAGATGGAAAAACAGGGTGTTAAACTAACACCACTACCATTCCTAATTAAGGCGGTGGCGCAAGCTATGGTTGCTAACCCAAGCTTTAATGTTTCCCTAATGGCAGACGGTGAAAGCTATGTTCAGAAGAAATATGTGAACATTGGTATTGCGGTAGATTCACCTGTTGGTTTGGTTGTTCCTGTACTGCGTGATGCTGACAAAAAATCGGTTGTACAGATTGCCAAAGAAGCCGGGGAGCTGATCAAGAAAGCCCTTGATAAGCAGCTTAAGCCTTCTGATATGCAGGGCGGTTGTTTTACTATTTCTAGCTTAGGTGCAATTGGTGGTACAGGTTTCACTCCAATTGTTAACTGTCCTGAAGTGGGAATTCTAGGTGTGTCTAAAGCAGACGTAGAACCTCGTTGGAATGGTAAAGAGTTTGAACCTCGTACCATGTTGCCATTGTGTCTTTCTTATGACCATAGAGCGATCAATGGTGGTGATGCAGGTCGTTTCATGACTTACCTGAATAGTCTGTTAAGTGATCTCCGTCGTCTTACTTTGTAAGAACTAGAGGCACTCGCAAGACAGTAAAAGGCCACCTATTAGGTGGCCTTTTTTATGTTTGTCTAAAGGTGCCTTTAATCATTAAAGAATGATAAAATTTTATCTTTTTCCCACATGGCATCTTGATAGCCTAATTCGATCAAGGCTCGGCAATATTCCGGGGTAAAAAGTAAGTAGCTTGCTGCCGTGCTGGCGCTTTGGGCGGAAGTCCCGCCAGCGGCTTTTAAAAAGGTGCGAATATGCTTGGGTAGAGTATTTAAATGCTCAGCCGCAATATCATTGATCTCTTGCGATGGAGAAATAATCAATGACTCAACGTATGGAGGGTGCAGGTGTTGTTTGCACTCTGGAATGTCTAACAGCATTTTATTGCGTGCTTCAAGATGCTTTAAATCATCTTCCAAGTTATCTACAAAGGCACTATTAAGTAGTTGTCCTAATATTTGAGCAATGCCGGGTGGGCTAGTTTCTATATTCTGTTCAGCAAATTGTTCGCCCCAAGGTTTGGGGCTGCGATTTGCGCTAACGCCAATAATGAATAACTTGTTGGCCCCGAGTCGTAGGGCAGGATCAATGGCAGACTTTTGTCGGATTGCACCATCACCAAAATAGTGGTTTTGAATTTTCAGGGCTGGAAACATGCCAGGAATGGCGCTCGAGGCGAGTAAATGTTCAATGTTAATTTCTTTTGCAATACCGATACGCCGCTCTTCATGCCAGTTAGTATGTGGGTTTGAGCTTTGAAAGAAGGTCGTAGATTCACCACTGGTGTAATTCATTGCTGTTATGGCTAAGGATCGAAAATAGCCTTTTTGTAGGTGTTGATCGATCTTTGAAAAATCTAATTGGCCATTAAGAAGCTCTTGTAATGGGGTATTGTCCATTAATGAAATGGCTTCTTGCTGTTTTTGCTGGTGGAACATAGATAGGAGTGTTTTAGTCACAGAGATTGTGACGGGCCAGCGTCCAAGCTTGAATATTTGATCAGGTGTTAAATGCCGCCAGACAAATGAAAGGGTGGAAACGGCTTTACTAAAATTGTGTGCATTTGTCGCTATCATAGTGGCGTTAAGCGCTCCGGCAGATGTGCCGCATAACGTATCAAATGGTAGAGGGGTGTTGCGAGGAGTGAGTCGGCCAATGGCAGAAAGCACACCGACTTGATAGGCTGCCCTAGCACCACCACCCGATAAAATAAGAGCTGAGTTCTTATCCATATACTAATTCCCATTTTAGGTGTACATATTAAGAACAAGACACCAAATATAGTGGTTAAGAATCTATGTTACCCCTAATGAGGGGGAATAGCCTACAACCAATTGAATTTCAGATAATGGCGATTATCTAGCAGGCTTGATATAATTACTATTAATAACAGTATATGCAGTCTATAACTAATTAGAAATACTTGATTTTTTAACGGTAGATTAAAAATCAAGCAATTATGTTTAGTACGCTATCTAATGTCACCATAATAATAAAGGCTGAAGTATGAGTAATCAGGCAGTTTTATCTGGCGTCGGTTTATGGACGCCACCGTACACCATCACCAATGACGAATTAGTTGATAGTTATAACCGTTGGGCAAATCAATTTAACCATGAAAATGCTGCGGCGATTACAGCAGGTGAATTGGCTGAGAAGCCACTCTCAAGTGCAGCTTTCATTGAAAAAGCATCAGGCATTAAACAAAGATATGTTTACCAAAAAGACGGTGTTTTAGACATTAATCGCATGCGTCCTAAACTTCAGGCCCGCCCTGACAGCGCTGTTTCTCACCAAGCCGAGATGGCCATTTATGCGGCACAACTCGCGCTTAAAAGCGCCAATAAACAAGCCCACGACATTGATATTGTGATTGTTGCCTGCGCTTACACTCAGCGCTCTTACCCAGCCATTGCGATTGAAGTTCAAGCCGCGTTGGGTATCAATGGTTCGGCGTTTGATATGTTAGTAGCTTGCTCCGCTGCTACCTTTGGTTTACAAAGAGCTTATGATGCCGTTCGATCTGGCTCAGCAAGAGCTGTGTTAGTGATCAATCCAGAGCTCACATCTCCACAAGTAAACTACCAAGATCGTGACTCTCACTTTATATTTGGGGACGTAGCTACGGCTTTGATTGTTGAGACGGCAGATCAAGCAAGTTCCAGTCATTGTTACGATATATTAGGCGTGAAGTGTGTTACCTCGTATTCTAATAATATCCGTTCAAATTTTGGCTATACCTCAAGGGTAACGGATGAGAATCCTTATGATGCAGATATGTTGTTTCATCAAAATGGACGTAAGGTTTTTAAAGAGGTCTGCCCGATGGCTGCAGATCATATTGAACAGCATTTACAAGAAAATAATCTTAGCGTTCATAATCTTAAGCGCTGGTGGTTGCACCAAGCGAACATTAATATGAATTTACTCATTAGTAAGAGGCTATTGGGTCGGGATGCCAGCCTTGAAGAGGCCCCCATAGTGCTGGATGAATACGCTAATACCGCATCAGCGGGATCCATCATTGCTTTTAGTAAATATCATGAAGACTTGATGGCTGGTGATTACGGTGTCATCTGTTCTTTTGGTGCTGGCTACTCTATTGGTAGTTTAATTCTTAGAAAGCGTGCTTAAGGCTTTTTAAGTCATTGAAAAAATGTGTTATTTGGGGGAGACTTTAAGTATTCAACGAATATTTAGAGGCTCTTCTATATGGCAATTCACCCTCAGGCAGGTAAGCTCAGTGCAATTCAAAACCTAGCTAATATTCCACAACTGATGTCGGCGTATTTTTTGAATAAACCCGATGTTAATCAGGAAGAACAAAAAGTCAGCTTCGGAACATCTGGTCATCGTGGAAACGCACTGCTAACCAGCTTTAATGAATCTCATATATTGGCGATTAGCCAAGCAATTGCAGAATACCGTCATAAGGAAAACATCTCAGGTCCATTGTATTTAGGTAAAGATACCCACGCTTTGTCTGAGTCAGCGTTTCAAACTGCTTTGTCGGTATTGGCGGCCAATGGGGTCAATGTCCGAGTTCAATCTGATTGGGGCTATACACCAACTCCTGTTATTTCTCATGCTATTTTAACTCATAACCTGAACGCCAAAGAGTTGAGCGATGGGGTGGTGATTACCCCATCCCATAATCCGCCTACAGATGGTGGAATAAAGTATAACTCCATTAAAGGTGGTCCAGCAGATAAAGAAATAACAGACTGGATAGCCCAACGCGCTAACGAGCTGCTAGCCAATGACTTGCAAGGTGTTAAGAGCATGTCGGTTCAGCAAGCAAAACAATCCGATTATGTTGAGCCCTTTGATTACATTTCACATTATGTGAACGACCTAGAAAATGTGATTGATATGGAAGCTATAGCTAAAGCCAAAGTAAAAATTGGCGTGGACCCTCTTGGGGGCTCTGGTATTGATTATTGGCAACCCATTGCGGAGAAATACAATTTAGACATTACCATAGTTAACCAAGAAGTAGATCCGACTTTCCGATTTGTGCCATTAGATAAAGATGGCAAAATACGTATGGATTGTTCTTCCCCCTTTGCAATGAATGGCTTATTGGCCATGAAAGATGACTTTGATGTGGCCGTGGCCAACGACCCAGATTTTGATCGTCACGGTATCGTCTGTCGCCAGTTTGGTTTGATGAACCCCAATGCATATTTGGCGGTGGCAATAGAATACCTAGCGACTCATCGTCCTGCCTGGAAGCAAGATGCGCTATTAGGAAAAACGCTAGTATCAAGTGCTATGATTGACCGTGTAGTACAGGGAATGGGGCGCCAACTTTGCGAAGTCCCTGTTGGATTTAAATGGTATGTGGATGGCTTATATTCTGGCGAACTAGCTTTTGGTGGTGAAGAAAGTGCTGGGGCTTCTTTCTTGAGAAGTAATGGGGAAGTTTGGACTACCGACAAGGACGGTTTCATACTTGCCTTATTAGCTGCGGAAATCATTGCAAAAACAGGAAAAGACCCGCAAACACTCTATAACGAGCAAGTTGAGCGTTATGGTACACCACATTATAAGCGTATTGATGTGGCAGCTACGCTGCAGCAAAAAGCCATTCTGTCTAAACTGGACGCCAATAGCCTTAATCAGACCCACTTAGCCGGTGAAGGCATTAAAGAAGTGATTACCCATGCGTCTGGCAATGGGGCAGCCATTGGCGGATTGAAAGTAACGACACAAAATGGTTGGTTTGCTGCTCGTCCTTCAGGTACGGAAAATGTGTATAAAATCTACTTGGAGAGTTTTCTTGGGGAAGAGCATTTAGCCTTGCTAGAGAAAGAAGCGAAAGAGTTGGTTAATTCAGTATTGAGCTAAAGCTAAAAAAAACCGCCATTTCACACTCAGTGAAATGGCGGTTGATTAATACAGGCTTTTATCTTTTCTTTGCTTCTTCGAGTAAGTAGCTTATAAAGTTTTTAAGTCCTGTAATGTTAAGTTCCGCACTTTTTAAATGATCATCAAGATTTAAAATTTCATGTTCTTGTTTCAAATGTTCGCGTCGGCTCACTTCTTCCTTTAGTTCAATCAGTGTTTGTTGCGTCTCATCTATTAATTTGTACAGTCTTTCACTTGTTAAAACTTGTAGGTTTTCCATAATCATATACTCCTTAAATAGCGCTGCTAATACCAAGACAAAGTGCAGGGAAGACGAAGAATACACCTAGAATATAACCTAGTGCTGCTGATTTATTTTCAGAAGCGAGTTGTCCTAACGCCTCAGCTGCTTTTACCGGTAAACCTCTAAGGGCAGGAATACCATAAATAAACACGACGCCTAAGATGTTGTAAGTAAGGTGTATAAAGGCAATTTGTAAAGCCGCTTGAGCATTACCCGTGACCGCTGTAGCTGCAAGAACCGCAGTGACACAAGTACCTATGTTGGCCCCTAATGTGAATGGATAAATATCTTTAAGCTTAAACGCACCAGAGCCCGCCAGTGGAACCATTAGAGAAGTAGTTGTCGATGACGATTGCACAAGGATGGTAACGATAGTGCCCGAGCTAATTCCTGAAATAGGGCCGCGACCAATTGCGGTATGCATAATGTCCTTCGCTTTGCCAACCATCAGTTTTTTCAATAGCTTTCCGACTAAGGTGATTGAAACAAAAATTAAGACGATACCAATCAAAATCAAAGCGATACCGCCGACTTGATCGCCCATGGTCTTAGTGACACCTTTTATTGAGTCAACAACTGGTGCAGTAGCCGCTTTAACAAAGTTTAGGCTCTTAATGGATGAATCGCCTGAACCATAAAATATAGTGGTTAACCAAGCCCCCATTTTTTCTAATAAACCGAAGGCAATTTCTAATGGCAAGAAAATAACAACCGATAATAGATTGAAAAAGTCGTGTACAGTGGCTGCGGAAAAAGCACGTTTAAACTCTTCTTTGGCTCTAACATGACCTAAAGACACAATTGTGTTCGTAATGGATGTACCAACGTTCGCACCCATGACCATAGGCACGGCCAACTCAACAGGCAAACCACCAGCCACTAAGCCGACAATGATTGAGGTGACCGTAGATGAAGATTGAATTAAGGCTGTGGCTACAATACCCACAACTAAGCCTGCAAATGGGTTGCTCGCAAAGGCAAACAATTCACCAGCATGACCAGCGGATGCCATTTTAAACCCACCGCCTATCATGCCAACCGCACAAATAAGCAAATAAACCAATAGGGCAACAAATGCCCATTGCATGTACTTCTGATTATCACTGCTAGTAGGCAGTGTTGCTTGGTTTTCCATATCGATCACCTAAGAGGATTAAAAAAGTAATCGAATAGTAGCTGGGTTTAATTACAAAAATATGACGGTTTCGGCTGGTTTTGTGTGATTAATAGTAAGGCGTTTATCTAAGCTAGGTGAGTGGCTTATTAGCTAATACTTTGTAATCGGCTTAGCCATTTAGTAAAAGAAAACTCGTATTGGTTCGAGAGCTTTTGAGCCCGGGTTTTAAGCTCTTTTGCCGTTTCTTGAATACTCATATTACTAGCAAATATTACCCAATTGCCGCTGCCTGTATCTAGAGCAAAAATATTCTGAAAACGTCTGTTAAGGTTCTCATGTAGCTGGATGTTATCCTTATTATCTATCCAGCAGTTCAGTATCAGCCAGCCATGTTGTTTGAGGTTTTGACTGCAGTTATGAATAAAGTCCTCTGACAGGACATTCTCATCCATTCCAATGCTGTCATAGATATCTACCATTAAAAAGTCGACTTTCTTAATACTTGGATTGGCAATGAATTGTACCGCATTGGCCTGATGATAATTTACACGCTTAGACATCGGCAATTTAAAATAGTCTTTGGCAGTCTCTAAAACAATGGGTCTAAGTTCCACTGCATCAATATGTATTTTGGGTATGTAATGCCATAAAGCATGGATAAGAGCGCCTCCACCTAAGCCTAGAATCGCAACGCGTTTTGGTTGACTGTAAAGCAAAGGTATTAGCATGGCTTGGGTGTATTCGTGTTGCAATAAATGGGGGGCCTTAGTTTTTAACCTGCTTTGTTCGTCTCCATCTGCAAACGACAGTACGCGGTATTGGCCGTCATCAAAAAGCCGTATTTCGCCAAATTCATCCTCAGCCCTATGCAGTAAAGAGTGGTTTTCCATATGATCCTATTAAGGTAATTGTTTCATTGTAAAGTGCCCACCATAAGGTGGGCATCATTCACTTGCTAAGTGAGTTTCTTGCTTCGTTAATGCTTGAGCTGTGATTGCTTTAAGTGTTTAAGTAATATCTGGGCTGGGTGGGGGATTTTGACATCGTCAAAACGCTTTACCTGGCTACGACAAGAATAGCCTGTCGCAACCAATTTACCTGTTAGGTCAGGCTCATTGACTTTCTCTTGCCAAGATAGCTCATAAATACTTTTCGATGTGTCTTGATTGGCAACCTCATGGCCATATGTGCCCGCCATGCCACAACAACCCACATTTTCTACTTTTAACGTCAAGCCAAGGGCTTCATATACCTGCTGCCATTGTTTAATAGAAGCGGCAGCGTTGGTTTTTTCAGTACAGTGTGTCAATAAGTGATACGGCGTCTTCGAATGGCAATGCAAAGGCTGCTTACTTAGGTAGTCTGTTTTTTGTACTAGCCATTCCTGCATCAGTTGTATGTTTGGGACCTGGCGACTTTGCCCAAACGTTTTGCTGTATTCAGAGCGGTAGGTCAGGGTCATTGACGGGTCAATACCTATAAAGGGTAATCCATAAAAAGACAGACTCTGTAACATATCCAAATTCTTTCTGGCCGTTTTCTGGAATGAGCGCATAAAACCATGTACATGGAGTGGTTTGCCGTTTGGCATGTATGGCGCTATATAAGCTTGAAAGCCCAGGCGGCTTAACATTTCCATGGTATCTAATACCAGCTCGGTTTCGAAATAACTGGTAAAGGCATCCTGTACTAGGATAACAGCGCGTTTTCTATCTTTAGGGCTCAAACTTTCAATGGCTAGTGGAGTGGCAAGACGTATACCTCTTTTTGCCATTTCGCGTTTTAAGTTATAGGGACTGAACCTTGGGTTGTCTGCAAGCCCTAAATACTTGTAACTTAGGAACTTCATAACGCGACGTTCAACGAGCCAGTTATATGGTCGAGCAGAAAGTGATAGGGTCGGTAGGAAAAACTCCAGTGAGCCAATAAGGTAATCTTTTACTGGTCGTAGGTAGCGGCTGTAGTATAGCTCTAAGAACTTGGCACGAAACTCGGGTACATCCACCTTAATTGGGCACTGACCAACACAAGACTTACAGGCCAAACAGCCGATCATGGCATCGTGTACTTCATGGGAGAAATCATATTCACCACGTCGTTTAGCAAGAGTGTTTTTAAGTCTTGGTAAAATACTCAACAAGCCATTCTGTTGCCTGATCTTGTTAGTCTCTTGTTCAGTGTTGACACCCTGTTGGCTCATGCCACGAAGCCACTCGCGCATTAATGAGGCGCGACCTTTTGGGGAGTGGCGTCTGTCTCTAGTGCCTTTCCAAGAAGGGCACATAGCATCATTAGGGTCAAAGTTGTAACAGGCACCATTGCCATTACAATACATGCCTTCTTTGAACTGATCACGATTGGTCAAAGGGATCTGTCTGTCATATTGCCCACGCAGTGGAACGGCATCGATCTTTAAGAGTTGTGAGTCATGTTCATAGGGGGTGGCAATTTTGCCAGGATTGAGCTGGTTGCGAGGATCAAAAGCCGCTTTAACTTGCTGAATGAAAGGATAAAGCTCACCGAAAAATTTTGGTGCGTATTCTGAGCGAACCCCTTTGCCATGCTCTCCCCATAGTAAGCCGTTATACTTTTGTGTTAGTGCAACCACTTTGTCAGTAATGGCGCGAATCATTGGCTCTTGGGTGTCGTCTTTAAGGTCTAAGGCTGGGCGTACATGTAACACCCCCGCGTCTACGTGGCCAAACATGCCATAGGCAACCTCATAAGAATCAAGTACCTCACGAAACTCCATAATAAAATCGGCAAGGTTTTCGGGAGGGACGGCGGTGTCTTCAACAAATGGAATGGGGCGCTTTTCACCTTTGGCGTTACCTAATAGGCCAACGGACTTCTTACGCATAGCCCATATTTTATTCACGTTTTCATGGCCCAAGGCAATAGTATAACCAAGAGCACTGGTATCTTTGGTGTCGGCTAACTGGTCAAGTCGATCCGTTAATACACGAATCTTTTGGCGCACTTCTTCTTCACTATCACCCGTATATTCGACTAGGTTAATGCCTTGAATATCTTCATTAGGAGTGGCAGGGAAAAAGTCAGCAACGGATTGCCAAATAATATCATTCTTAGCCAGGTTTAAGACTTTAGAGTCAACGGTTTCAATGGACGTAGGTTCTGCTAAAAGCAGCTCTTTAGCATGACGTAAAGAGCCTTCAAAGCTGTCATAACGAATGTTTACCAGTGCAGCAAATGTTGGAATGGTTAACAAATTTACCTTGGCTTCAACAATAAAGCCTAAAGTGCCTTCAGAGCCGCATAACACTGCATTGAGGTCAAAACGCTTGTCTTCGGTTCTTAGGTGGGCAAGATCATAACCTGTTAAACAACGGTTTAAGGGTGGAAAGGTGCTGGCAATAGTGTCTTGTTGAGTTTGTTGAATGTGATCTAATGTTTTGTAGATCTCAGCACTGCGGCTGTCTGCTTGTTTGGCCAGCTCCAGTTCATCATCAAGTAATGGTTTGGACTGCAGCACTGTGCCATCTAATAAAACGGTTTCTAGCTCTAAAACATGGTCACGAGTTTTCCCGTACATGACAGAACCTTGGCCACTAGCGTCTGTGTTAATCATGCCGCCAATGGTGGCGCGATTACTGGTGGATAGTTCTGGAGCAAAAAATAATCCATGGGGTTTGATGGCTTTATTAAGTTGATCTTTAACCACCCCTGTTTGCACTCTGGCCCAGCCTTCTTGTGCATTTATTTCAAGCACTTTATTCATATGTCGCGAGAGGTCCACGACAAGACCATCTGTTAAAGATTGGCCATTCGTTCCTGTACCACCACCTCTTGGGCTAAGCACAATGTCGTGAAACTCCTCAAGGTTGCTAAGCTTAGTGATGTGCTGGATATCTTGGGTGGATTTAGGGTATAGAATGCCTTGTGGCAGTACTTGATAAATTGAGTTGTCAGTAGAAAGAACCACTCGGTTTGCGTAGTCATGGCTAATATCGCCACTAAAACCTGTGGCTTTAAGTCGTTCTAAGAATGTTAAATATTTTGACTGGGTAAGTGAGACTTCAGCAAGCCTTGGTATCATCTTTTTGCTCCACAACAAATAAGAGCAGCATATAGTAGCAAAAAGTAAGCTCTAATAGATGGGCTATCAATAAGAAATTAATTAGCTTGGTCATTAAAAAAATTCATTTAAGACTAGGGTGTTGAATGAATGTTAGAATTCAGTTCTTTTAACAATTATAGAGATTTGATGAGTTTATTGACGAACGTTGTTTTGCCTTCAACCTTGGTAGGTGATAACTCTGCTGGCTACGAATTGTATGTCTACCATGGTGAGCGAGAGCATCCGTGTGCACCAGGAAACAAATGGCATAAGTTGCAGCATCATCTGAAGGCTGCGCAACAGCAGGGCGCTAAGACGTTGGCAACGTTTGGAGGCCCGTACTCCAATCATTTGCATGCTTTTGGTCACCCTCAAGTGGCGCCTGGTTTTAAGAAGGTAGCGATAGTTAGAGGGGAATTACAACCTCAACTCACTCCAATGTTGACCGATCTCGCCAAACATAATGTTGAGTTGTGGCCGTCAACTCGTAAAGACTATGCCTTAGGTATGAATTCGCAAAGGGTTAATGACATTAACCAAGTCAATGCCAATGTTTATTGGATACCAGAAGGTGGCGGTGGGCCATTAGGCGCATTAGGGTGTGTCGACTGGGCCAATGACATTTTGTCGAACGCACCTCAATTTGATACATGGGTCCTGGCGGCAGGAACGGGAACGACTGCTGCAGGTTTGCTCGCTCATAAAGTGACGCCAGAAATTCAAGTGTTCAGTGCATTAAAAGGTATGGCACAACAAAGAAATGAGATCCTAGAGCTGGCGATGAGCCTGTCTAGCTCTGATGTGGTGAGCCAAACCTTAGATCAAAAATTCGTCTTTAATACTGATAGTCATTTTGGCGGCTACGCAAAATACCCTAAAGAGTTGGCGGACTTTTTATTTGATGTAAATCTAGCTAATCCAAACCTGCATCTTGATCCGGTCTATACAGCAAAAGCATTACATGGGGTGATGGCGCGAATGAAAAGGCAAACATGGCCCTATCGCAAAACACTCTTTATACATACCGGTGGTCTACAGGGGTGGCGAGGAGTGAGAGAGGCTCAAAATCCCTATAGAAATATTTAAGCCATGCAAAGGTATTGAGCTAACAAGGGGGGATAACTTCCAAAACTTGAAAGCTTCGTGATAAAGTTCGCACATTATTATTTTTTCTGCCGTGGCAGATGATGACCACTATTCGACAAATAGAGAATATTTAATGAGTCTTTTTTCTCGCGTTGGGATTATTGCCCGCTTGGATAAACCGCAAATCTTAGACACTGTAAAAAAGTTAATGGAATATTTGCAGGAAAAAGGCGCCGTGGCAGTGCTAGAGTCGGACCTAGCAACCATGATGCCAGGTGTGAAAGTAGAATCTGCTCCTGTAAAAGAGTTAGGTGATTACTGTGATCTTGCCATTGTGGTGGGTGGCGATGGAAGTTTCTTAGGCGCTGCTCGAGCTATTTCAGGTTACGATATCCCAGTACTTGGTGTTAACCGCGGTACGTTAGGTTTCTTAACGGACATTTCCCCAAACGCGTTAAAAGAAGAGCTTGATCCCATTTTTGCTGGCGAATATCACGAAGAAAAGCGTTTTATGATTCAGGCTAAAGTGAAGCGCCAAAATCAGGCCCGTGGTGAAGGTATTGCCTTAAATGATTTAGTGCTTCACCCAGGAAAATCGGCTCGAATGATACAGTTTGATTTGTTCATAGATGACCAATTCGTCATGAGCCAAAAATCGGATGGTTTGATTGTCGCAACCCCAACGGGTTCCACTGCTTACGCTTTATCTGCTGGTGGTCCAATAATGTTACCTAAGCTTGACGCTATTGTTTTGGTTCCCATGCACCCCCATACCTTAAGTAATCGCCCAATTGTGATCGACGCCAGTGCAAAAATTCGCATTGTCGTTTGTGACTCCAACTTAACTTATCCAAGTGTCAGTTGTGACGGCCAATTGAATATTACTGCCGCTCCAGGTGATGAAATTCACATCACGAAAAAAACAGGTGGCATACGCCTTATCCACCCTAAAAACCATGATTTCTACGATGTATGTCGTGATAAATTAGGTTGGCAATCCGGTTTTGGTTCATAATGTATTTTTCATAAGGTAGCGGCTTCACCATGATATTGATTTATCGTTTCCAAGCGAACGAAGATCCTGCTTCCTTGGCTAAGCGCCTTTGGGAAGAGAAAATCCCACACCAAATTGTTTCTGATCAAGAAGGTGAAGCCTTATGGCTCAATCGCGCCAGTGATCTTGATTATGTGCAAAGCTTGATCCGCCAATGGCATGATCCAGCTTTCATTGTGGATGAAGTCATTAGGCCAAAATCAAATTTACAAGGCCAATCCATTGCTTGGTTTATTGCGCATACCCCTTTGACCTGTCTTATCCTCGCTGTTACCGCCATCGTGGCCTTTATCACACAACTGGGTGAAAATTTAGATGTGATTGGTTATTTGTCGATAGTGCCTTTTGATATTTACGGTAACCGAATTCATTTTCAGACTCTTTCTCAAGTGGTGTCTGATGGCCAGTGGTGGCGATTCCTTACCCCCAGTTTTTTGCATTTTAGTGTTTTGCATTTGATCTTTAACTTGCTTTGGGTTTGGGAGTTGGGTCGGAAGATCGAATTGCTGGTGGGAAAACTAGGCTGGTTGTTGGGCTTTTTGACCATTGGGGTTGCTAGTAATTTAATGCAGTTTAGCTGGGAAGGTTACCCTCTGTTTGGTGGTTTGTCTGGTGTGGTTTATGGTCTAGTGGGCTTCGCTTGGCTCATGCCTATGCTCTTGGCAAAGTGGCCAAGGCTGATTAGCAAACCTTTAATGGCATTTTTTACGATTTGGCTATTAGTCGGTTATAGCCCGATTCCTGAATCCATTGGCCTTGGAAACATTGCCAACACGGCCCATTTAATTGGCTTGGTGAGCGGTTGTATGCTGTCTGTACTGTATTTTTTATTTATGAAGTTGCGAACTCGCTAAGTCGTGGTAAAGAGAGAAAATATGAACTTTAAAGAAATGATCGACAATATGTCACCCGAAGTCTATGAGAGTTTGAAACTGGCGGTTGAATTGGGTAAGTGGCCTAATGGCGTACGATTAACTCAAGAGCAGCAAGAGCTCTGCTTACAAGCTGTTATTACTTACGATTATCAATTTAAATCTGAGCAGGAACGGGTCGGTTTTATTGACACCCAAGTGCATACTGGATGTGACAGTAAAACGGACACCGCTGAGCATGAAACGATAAAATGGATTGATAACAGCAAGGGGCAAAATTAATGTCATTAATGGGTGACATACGCAAAATGACCGCCAGTGCAGAGCAGGGAAAAGTTTCCTATCAGCTGTCGCTAGGTGATGACAGCATTAATATGAATGATCAAATTGGCAAAAAAATTGGTCTCAACTTTACAGGCGTCATTCATTGTACTCACTGTCATAAAGTGACTAAGAAATCCTTCGCCCAAGGTCATTGCTTTAACTGTTTTAGAAAACTGGCCTCTTGCGATACTTGTATTATGAGCCCAGAAAAGTGTCATTACCATTTGGGTACTTGCCGTCAGCCAGATTGGGCTGAACAGTTCTGCATGCAAAGTCATTATGTTTATCTGGCCAATTCCTCAGCTTTAAAAGTTGGTATAACCCGTGGTGATCAACTGCCTACTCGATGGCTTGATCAAGGAGCAACTCAAGGAAGAGCCATTTTTAAGGTAACGAATCGACGTATGTCTGGTTTGGTTGAAACCTTATTTAAAGAGCATGTGGCAGATAAAACCAATTGGCGAAACATGCTCAAAGGCTTGGGCGGTCCAATGGATTTGGAAGTAGAACAAGAACGTCTGATCGATCGCGTTTATGAGGGGTTAGATGCGTTGCAAGCTGAGTTTGGTATTCAGTCCATCGTTGATTTATCTGATTGTAATGAAACACATCAATTTGAATACCCGGTTTTAGAGTATCCAACCAAGGTTACTAGCATTAATGCAGAGAAAACCCCCATGATTGAAGGGTGTCTGATGGGAATAAAAGGCCAGTATCTGATTCTTGATACGGGCGTGATTAACCTGCGTAAGTACACCGGCTATCAAGCAAATTTCATGCTTCAGGAATAAATTATGAAAGACAGTCAACCAGCACCAATATATCTTAAAGATTATCAAGTACCAGCTTATCTAATTGATAAAACAGAACTAACATTTGATTTAGATGAAGCGGTCACAGTGGTCACCTCCAGGCTGCATATGAGGCGTAATCCTGAAGCTGGTACGTCAACACAGCCATTAGTGTTGTCTGGTGGCCCTGATATGAAATTAGTAGCCGTCGCTATGGACGACTATCAATTACCTCAAGAAGAATATCAGCTAGTAGATAATGAGCTTATTATTACCGCTACTGCGGACGCCTTTATATTAACTTGTGAAACCTTGATTGAGCCCCAAAACAATACTCGCTTGGAAGGCCTGTATCGCTCATCGTCAATGTTTTGCACGCAATGTGAAGCAGAAGGTTTTCGTCACATTACCTATTACCTAGATCGTCCTGATGTAATGTCCGTATTCACCACTAAAATCATTGCTGATAGCAACCGATACCCCATTTTGTTATCGAATGGTAATGAGATAGAACGTGGTGAAACAGAAGAGGGTAAAAGCTATGTTGTCTGGCACGACCCATTTCCAAAACCTGCCTATTTGTTTGCACTAGTTGCGGGTGATTTGAGCGTGCTCAATGATACTTTCACAACCATGTCGGGTCGTGAGGTAAAGCTACAAATATTCACTGAAGCTCATAACATTGACAAAGTAGATTACGCCATGGGGGCGCTTAAGCGTTCCATGAAATGGGATGAAGAAAAGTATGGTCGTGAATATGACCTTGATATATTCATGATTGTCGCTGTTGATGACTTCAACATGGGGGCAATGGAAAACAAAGGGCTAAATATCTTTAACTCTTCTTGTTTATTGGCGAGCCCAAAAGTCACCACAGACGATGCCTATTTGCGAGTTGAAGCTGTGGTGGCGCATGAATACTTTCATAACTGGTCGGGTAATCGAGTCACCTGTCGTGACTGGTTTCAATTAAGCTTAAAAGAAGGTTTTACCGTATTTAGGGATCAGACTTTTTCTGCTGACATGCACTCTGACACGGTGAAACGAGTTGAGGATGTGTCCTTCTTGCGTACCGCTCAATTTGCGGAAGATGCAGGGCCAATGGCTCATCCTGTGCGCCCGGCTTCATTTATTGAAATTTCTAACTTTTACACTTTAACCATTTATGAAAAGGGCTCAGAAATTGTCCGCATGATTCACACCTTATTAGGTGACGAATTATTCCGTAAAGGGTCTGATCTGTATTTTGAGCGACATGATGGACAAGCTGTAACCTGTGATGATTTTGTCGCTGCAATGCAAGATGCTTCAGGCATAGACTTGAGTCAATTTGCTCGTTGGTACGCCCAAGCTGGTACGCCTCAAGTTCGTGTTGAAGATGACTATGACGAAAAATCAAAACGCTATCAGCTGACCTTGTCTCAAACAACGCCAGCGACGCCAAATCAACCAACCAAACTGCCATTGCACATTCCGGTTAAAGTTGGGCTGTTGGCCGAGAATGGCTCTGAACTAAGTGCTGACTATCAAGGAAAACAAACCACGCAACATGTTTTAGAGCTGACGGAAGCAGATCAAGTATTTACTTTTGAAAATGTCTCTAGTAAGCCAGTACCTTCTTTATTAAGAGGCTTCTCTGCTCCAGTTAAGTTGCATTACGACTACAGCCCAGAGCAACTGTTGTTGATGCTGTCGTCTGATTCAGACGGTTTTAACCGCTGGAATGCTGCCCAGCAACTGGCTGTGAATGAACTGAACCTACTGATCGAACAGGTTAAACAGGGGGAGCAGCTGAACAGTGACTCCCAACTTATTGAGGGTTTCAGAAAACTGCTTAATGACGAAAGCTTAGACCCAGCCATGGTTGCCCTGATACTTGCGTTACCAAGCCAAGCCTACTTATCTGAAATTGCTCTCGAAATCGACCCACATGCTATAAAACACGCTCGAAATCACCTTATGCTCACCATTGGCACCGCCTTGCAAGAACCCTTTGCCAAGGTATATCAAGCCAACCAACGCAGTGGTGCTTATCAAGCGACAGCAGAAAATATCGCCTTACGTAGTTTGAAAAATACCGCTTTATCCTATTGGGCATTAACCAAGAGTGAGCTAGCAACGCAGGCATTAGTGAAGCAATATCATGATGCCGATAACATGACGGATCAGTTTGCTGCTTTGTCCATTGCCGTTAAAGCGCAACTGTCAGTGGCGGATGATCTTTTGGAATCTTTTTATCAGCAGTGGCAAAATGAGCCATTGGTGGTAAATAAGTGGCTGATGCTTAAGGCCAGCCAAGAGAAAGATCAGCAGTTAGAGACGGTCCAAGCCTTAATGGAACACCCAGCCTTTGACATTAAAAACCCAAATAAGCTGCGCTCCGTTTTAGGTGGCTTTGCGCAAAGTGTAAATGGTTTCCACCAGCTAGATGGTTCTGGTTATGGTTTCTTAGCAGATCAGATCATTTTATTAGATAAGCGTAATCCGCAGATTGCTTCTCGTTTATGTACACCACTGACTCGCTGGCGAAAAATGCGTCCGGATTTGAGTGAAAAAATGAAACAGCAATTGGAAAGGGTGATGGAAGGGCCTTTATCGACAGATGTCTTTGAGGTTGTTTCTAAAAGTCTGGCTTAGTGTTTGATCAAAGTCTGAGAGGCTGTAGCTTCTCAGACTTTGCATTATCTTACTAAATCTGTCATAAATACTTACAAATTAAAATGTTAAGTTGGGGTGGCGTTGAAAATGAACAAGAGCAAGGCTTTACTTATTCCTTTTACCCTTGGGCTTTTGACAACGGCCTGTTCCACAACCAACCAACAGACTCAGAATACAGTACTTGGAGAAGCTCAAGCTAATGAGTCCCAAGCCTCTGCCCAAGACTCCTCTCAGCCAACTCAAGATGAACACAGGCTAGCGTCCCAGGCCGCAAAGATCACAGAGCTAGAACAAGCCTTGCTGGAAAACAATCAGGAATTGGCCTCTTTGCATAAAGCGCTTGATGAAAAAGATCAAATTATCTATTCCATGCAGCAGCAAGAAGCCAATGCTGAATTACTGAATCAACTTACCATTGAGAAGCAACTTCGTAGTGAGCTTGAAGAAAAGTACTCAGCGCTTAAGCTTGAGAATACTAAACTCAAAGATGAAATTGCACGTTTAGAGCAAACCAGTCAACTGACTCAGAATCGTCAAGCCGATATGGATTCTGCTGAGCAAGACAGCGTCATTAACCGTGAATTTTTGCAGTTAAATGATAGTTTCCAGCGCTTAGATTCTGCCCACTTCGTGCTCAATAAGAAGTATCAGTCGTTACTAGGGGAAAATGCACGTTTGCAAGATCAATATGATGCCCTTAAAACCGAAAACACTGAAAATGAGCGCACCATTCGTGATTTAAAGGCGGAGAATTTACGCCTTGGCGGGGCGCTATCAGATGTACGTGCCCAGCATCAGGTGTTATGGGACAAGATTCAAGCGTTTAACCAACAAGGCTTGCAAACAACCCAATCACAGCCAAACACAGAGCAAACGGTTGCCAATACTACTCCTGTTGTAAACGATCAGGATCAGCGAGACTTGATTGCGGCCCTTGATAGTAAAAACACAGAATTAGAATCACAAGTTGAAGGTTTATCGGCAAGATTGGCCTTTATGAAAGAGCAGCAGAAAATTCGAAATCAAGAAGTGCAAAGTATTCAGCAAGAATTTGCCCGAATGCAACAAGACTTTCTCGATAAACAAGAAGTGTATGAGATTGAACTGACCGCTTTGAATGCTAAAAGAGAGCTGCTCGAAGAAGAAAACAAAGCAACTCGTGCGCAACTGGAGCAGGCCACTGACGATCTACTGGCTACCCAAACCAAGTTGCAAGCAATGACCGCTCACTTATCAGAAGTGGAAAGCGCCTTAGCGCAACTGCAAAAAATTAATAAAGACCAAGAAAATGAGGCCATTTCAGTCAGAGCTCAAATGGCGGGCTTTCAAGGTCAGCTTAATACCGAAATAAAAGAAGTTGTTTGGCAAGTGCCAAGTCAAATGTCTTTGAACGATACCTTCGAGGTGATCGTGACAGCAAGCTTGAACTCGCCTGTTGCGGGTCAAACTTACCAAGCACAACTTCTTACAGACAGCGACATAAACATGATCAGTGCTGAGCAAGTGGAATCCGTTGTGGACGAAGGGCGTTTGCAATGGCGCTGGCGTTTATCGGGGCTGAATGAAAAGCCCAATGCGCAAATGAACTTGTTTGTTGTTCAGAATATGTCTTACCAAGAGCAGTCCATTGCTAGATTGGTTTATCAAGATAAAAAAGCACTTACCCTAACCAACGATGACCTAGTGAGTAAATATGGCTATTGGATTGCGGCCATACTTGCAGGGTTACTTGGTGGTTTCTTAGTGGGTAGAGTGAATAAATCAAAGAACAGCTAGGAAGTTACTGAATCCTTCAACTTTGCATTACTAAATTTCAACACCATTGCGCGTGCTTTTCTGTATAGTTAGCCTGCATATTATTTTTTATGGTGGTGTTTCAAGTGGTAAAGTCAGATTCCTATTCGATTATTGAAAAACGCTTAGCAGAAAACGTGCTAATCCTAGACGGTGCAATGGGCACCATGATTCAAGCTTATAAACTTGAGGAAGAGGATTATCGGGGTGAACGTTTTGCTCAGTGGGAAAGCGATCTGAAAGGTAACAATGACCTTTTATCACTTACTCAACCCACCATAATCAAAGAAATCTATGCCAGTTATCTAGACGCTGGTGCGGATATCATAGAAACTAATACCTTTAACGCTAATGATATTTCTATGTTGGATTACAACATGGAGTCACTGTGCTATGAGTTGAACTTTGAGTCAGCTCGCCTAGCACGAGAGGCGGCGGATGAATTTACTCTAAAAAATCCTGATAAACCTCGCTTTGTTGCCGGTGCCATAGGGCCGACTAGTCGTACCTGTACGATTTCTCCAGATGTCAACGACCCCGGTTTTCGAAACATCCATTTTGATGAGTTAGTAAGCGCCTATACGGTTGCCATTGATGGCTTGATCAAAGGGGGCGTGGACCTGCTTTTAATAGAAACCATTTTTGATACCTTAAACGCTAAAGCCGCTATTTACGCTGTGCTGGACTATTTTGAAAAAACCGGCGTGCGTTATCCCATCATGATTTCCGGCACGATTACCGATGCCTCAGGTCGAACCTTATCAGGCCAAACAACCGAAGCTTTTTGGAACTCAGTCGCCCATGCTAAGCCGCTAACTATTGGTTTGAACTGTGCGCTTGGGCCTAAAGAGCTGCGTCAATATGTAGAAGAAATCTCTCGCATTGCAGATACTTATGTCTCTGCGCACCCTAATGCCGGTTTACCTAATGCCTTTGGTGAGTATGATGAGTCCCCAGAAGAAATGCTCGAAGAGATTAAAGGCTGGGTAGAGTCGGGCTTTATCAATGTGATTGGTGGTTGTTGTGGTACGGCTCCTGAGCATATCAAAGCGTTTGCTGATGCCTTTGCGGACTCCCAGCCGCGGGAAATTCCCGCGATCGAGAAAGCCTGTCGTTTGTCAGGGTTAGAGCCATTTAATATCGACGAAAGCAGTTTGTTTGTGAACGTGGGAGAAAGAACCAACGTGACCGGTTCTGCCATGTTTAAAAGGCTTATTAAAGAAGGGGATTTTGATACCGCTTTGGATGTGGCCAGACAACAAGTTGAGAATGGTGCTCAGATCATTGATATCAACATGGATGAGGGCATGCTGGACTCTCAAGCGGCTATGGAGCGCTTCTTAAAGTTGATTGCCTCAGAACCTGATATATCCCGTGTGCCTATCATGCTGGACTCTTCTAAGTGGGAGATTTTAGAAGCAGGGCTGAAATGGATTCAAGGTAAAGGCGTCGTGAATTCTATTTCCCTAAAAGAAGGGGAAGAAAAGTTTGTAGAGCAAGCTCGTAAGTTAATGAAATACGGTGCTGCTGTTATTGTTATGGCGTTTGATGAAGTGGGGCAAGCAGATACCCGAGAAAGAAAAATTGAGATATGTCGACGCTCTTATAACGTTTTGGTTAATAAAGTAGGCTTTGCGCCGGAAGACATTATTTTTGACCCTAACATTTTTGCCATTGCAACCGGTATTGAAGAGCACAACCGTTATGCTCTTGACTTTATCGAGGCAACAGGTGACATCACCCGTGAACTTCCTTACGCCAAAGTTTCAGGTGGTGTATCGAACGTTTCTTTTTCTTTTAGGGGCAATAACCCTGTTCGTGAGGCGATACATGCGGTGTTTTTATACCATGCTATCAAGCAAGGTATGACCATGGGTATCGTTAATGCCGGTCAGTTGGCATTGTATGAAGACATTCCGACGAAATTGCGAGATGCCGTTGAAGACGCGGTACTAAATAGAACAGCGGATGCCACTGATAACCTATTGGCCATTGCTGGCGAATTTGCGGGTACTGGTCAGGTTGCCGAAAAAGAGACTCAGGAGTGGCGTGGTTTACCGGTTGCTGAACGCCTAAGTCATGCCTTAGTGAAAGGTATTACAGAATTTATTGACGAAGATACTGAAGAAGCGCGTTTGGCTTTTGACCGTCCTTTGGAGGTGATTGAAGGGCCGCTAATGGATGGTATGGGCATAGTGGGTGACCTGTTTGGGTCAGGTAAGATGTTCTTGCCGCAAGTGGTGAAGTCGGCACGAGTAATGAAAAAGGCTGTAGCCTATTTGATGCCCTACATTGAAGAAGAAAAAGCCCGCAATATGGACACAGTCTCGTCTAGCAATGGCAAAATCATCATGGCGACGGTAAAAGGTGATGTCCATGATATTGGTAAAAATATTGTTGGGGTCGTTTTACAGTGTAATAACTTTGAAGTGGTTGACCTTGGTGTCATGGTGCCTGCTGAAACTATTTTGCGTACGGCCAAAGAAGAAGGTGCAGACATGATAGGCTTGTCTGGTTTGATTACACCGTCGTTAGATGAAATGGTTCATGTGGCAAAAGAAATGGAGCGACAAGGGTTTGATCTCCCTGTGCTAATTGGTGGCGCAACGACGTCCAAGGCCCATACCGCCGTTAAAATAGAACAAAACTACAAGCGTAATCAGGTGGTTCATGTTACAAATGCATCGCGAAGTGTTGGTGTTGCCAGCACCTTATTAAGTGACGATAAAGCAAAGCGCCAAGCTTTCATTGATGAAATTCAACTGGACTACGAAAAAACTCGCAAACGATACAAAGACAGAGCAAAAGCAGGCCGTCGAGTCTCTTTAGAAAAAGCTCGCGCAAACAAAACGCCGATTGATTTCAAAGATCAAATAAGCAAGCCAAACCAACTTGGTATCACCGTTCTACAAGATCAAGATATCGATTTTAAATGCGTTCGTAATTACATTGATTGGACGCCTTTCTTCCAAACTTGGGAGCTAGCCGGCGCTTACCCACGAATCTTAACCGATGACGTGGTAGGTGAAGAAGCAACACGAGTGTATGAAGATGCCCTTAAGATGCTGGACTATGTAATTGATAATGCGGTTCTTGATGCAAGAGCTGTTGTCGGTTTATTCCCTGCTAACCAGGTGAACCATGATGATATTGAGATTTATCGAGATGAAGACCGCGCTGAGGTAGTGGAAACTCTGTCTTTCTTGCGGATTCAAAATGAGTTGACTGCGCCAGGTAAATACAATCAAAGCTTGGCGGATTTTGTTGCACCGAAAGACTCAGGTGTAGCGGATTACATGGGGGCATTTGCTTGTGCTGCTGGCTTTGGAATTGACCATATAGTTGCTCAGTATGAAGCAGATCATGATGATTATAACTCCATTATGATTAAAGCAGTGGCTGACCGTTTAGCGGAGGCAACTGCAGAATACCTTCATGAGAGAGTCCGTAAAGACCTTTGGGGTTACGCCAGCGATGAGTCATTAACCAATGCCGAGCTTATAAAAGAAAAGTACGCTGGTATTCGTCCTGCGCCAGGTTACCCTGCCTGTCCAGATCATACTGAAAAGTCCAAATTATGGCAGTTGTTGGATGTGAAAGAGCGTATTGGTATGGAAATTACCGAGAGCTACGCCATGCTGCCCACAGCTGCTGTAAGTGGTTGGTATTTTGCGCACCCAGATGCCAACTATTTCGGTATTGGTAAAATTGGTCCAGACCAAGTAGATAGCTACGCAGAGCGTACCGGTATGACCAAGGACGAAGCAGAGCGCTGGCTAGCACCGAATCTCGGTTATGATCCAGAAGACGATCGTATCTAATCTGGGGGCTAACTAAATGGCGAAAGTGATAAAAGACCCCGAGCAGCATAAGGTGCGTATGCAAGCGATCAAAAAACATGTTGATCGCCGTATCGCTAAAGCACAAGAAGATCGTGGCACCATGGTGTTGCTAACGGGTAACGGCAAAGGCAAATCCAGTTCGGCTTTAGGCATGATTGCTCGGGCGCTTGGGCATGACTTAAAAGTAGGTGTTGTGCAATTCCTAAAGGGGGATTGGGATACAGGGGAAATTCGTTTCTTTCAGTCCCATCCCAATGTGACTTGGCACATCATGTCGTCAGGTTTTACCTGGGACACCCAAGATAGAACCCAAGATTTAGCGTCTTCTGAGCTGGCATGGGCTCAGGCAAAAGGTTTATTAACGAACTCTGACTATGACCTTGTTGTATTAGATGAGCTGACTTATCTGCTGCATTATGAGTACCTCAATGAGGACCAGGTTCTGACCACCTTGATGGAGCGTCCAGAAGGTCAGCACTTGGTGGTGACAGGGCGTGGGGCATCGGATGAGCTGATTGCGCTGGCTGATACAGTGAGTGAAGTAAAAGAAGTCAAACATGCTTTTAAGCAAGGGGTGAAAGCTCAGAAAGGACTGGAATTTTAACCGTTTTTGGTTTTATATGCTTTAAATTCATTTCATAATAGTGCTTAATGCTTTTTTAAGTTTGTTATTATTTTATCCAAATTAATCCCTAAAGAGGCAAAAGTAATGGCAATTGAGCGTTTAGAAGTGGGTCAGCGTATGAGTCGTATTGTTAAGCATAATGGCACCATTTATTTATGTGGTCAGGTTGCAGCAGACGCTAATGCAGGCATTGAAGAGCAAACAAGCACTATGCTGGCTAAAGTAGAAGCTTTGCTTGACCAAGCAGGTTCAGACAAAGAGCACATTTTATCAGCGACCATTTATGTGCGTGACATGAAAGACTTTTCCGCTATGAATGCCGTATGGGATGCTTGGGTGCCAGAAGGTTTTGCACCAGCGCGAGCTTGTGTTGAGGCTCGTATGGCAAGACCTGAGCTGTTAGTAGAAATTTCAGTGGTTGCTGCAGAAAAGTAACTCCACAAACAGCAAGAATAGCCACGTAATGGCTATTCTTGTTTGTCCAAAGAGCTGATTACCAAAGCGTTGCCAAGCGTTCTTACGGCTCTTGCCATCTCGCGTGATAAATTCAAAAGCAGTATGCCAAAATCAAATGAGAATTTGTCGTGGAAATCACTGAAGAGCCGACTATCTATTGCTAAAAGCAGGCTTTTTTCTTTAGCGATTGCATTGCCTACTCGGTCATGTAGCGCAATCATTGAAACAAACCCAATGGCTTCACCAAAATAAATGCTGCGCGTGTATGCTTGGTGGTTTTTGTGTTGCTTGTAATAGTCAATTTGGCTCTGCAACACAATAAAAAAATTGTCCCCTTTTTCGTTGTGTTGAAAGACCATGTCGTTTTCTTGTATTTCGATTAACTTACCTTGCGCTAAAAGAAATTCAATGGCTTCACTGGAAAGCGCGCCAAATACCGAGCCTTTCTTAAGATTGGTAAGGCTTAAGTCATAACCCTGTTTATCAGCTGTCATGGTGTTCATCTTGCCCTCCTGCTGCCTAAACAGCGTCAATCAATGAGCATTAGACATCTAAACACACGTTCTTATTACATTATTTTAGCTCTTTTGTGGATTTCAAGTGTGTTTATTGGTGTTTCTTTGTTGTGAAATGCAGACATTAAAGCTTCATGTCAGTTTTTTTTATGAGTATGAGATTTACCAAGAAAAAATATGAGATAATAAAGCTTAAATTTAATCACGCTTAATTATTGTTGGAAGTGTCCATTGTTAGTTACCGCAAACATCACCATGCAGTTTGGTGCCAAACCTCTTTTTGAAAATGTCTCTGTTAAATTTGCTGAAGGTAAGCGCTATGGCTTAATCGGTGCAAATGGGTGTGGTAAATCCACCTTTATGAAAATTCTAGGTGGTGACCTTGAGCCAAGTTCTGGCAATGTTTCTAAAGACCCTAACGAGCGCTTAGGTAAGCTAAAGCAAGACCAGTTTGCTTACGAAGAATACTCAGTGGTGGATACCGTCATCATGGGGCATACTGAACTGTGGGCAATCAAATCTGAAAAAGACGCTATTTATGCTCAGGCAGAAATGAGTGAAGCAGATGGCTTGCGAGCAGGGGATCTGGAAGCTGAGTTTGCAGAAATGGATGGCTACACGGCGGAGGCTCGTGCTGGGGAGTTGTTGCTAGGAGTAGGTATCCCAACCGAGCAGCATTACGGCCTTATGAGTGAGGTTGCACCAGGTTTAAAGCTTCGAGTATTGCTTGCTCAGGCCTTGTTTTCTGACCCTGATATTCTGTTGCTTGACGAGCCAACCAACAACTTGGATATCAATACAATCCGTTGGTTGGAAGGTGTGTTGGTAGAAAAGTCCTGCACCATGATTATCATTTCGCACGACCGTCACTTCCTTAATTCTGTTTGTACTAATATGGCAGACTTGGATTATGGTGAGTTGCGCTTGTTCTCTGGCAACTACGATGAGTATATGACTGCAGCGACTCAAGCTCGTGAACGTCTATTAGCTGATAATGCAAAGAAAAAAGCGCAAATTAATGAGCTTAAGTCGTTTGTGAGTCGATTCTCTGCAAACGCTTCTAAATCAAAACAAGCGACTTCTCGTGCTAAACAAATCGACAAAATACAGCTGGAAGAAGTAAAACCTTCTAGCCGTCAAAATCCTTTTATTCGTTTCGAGCAAGAGAAAAAACTGCACCGTTTGGCTTTGCAAATTGAAGACGTTGCTAAGTCTTATGATGAAGAATTGTTTAATGATTTAAACATGATGGTGGAAGTGGGTGAGCGGATTGCTGTCATAGGGCCTAACGGTATTGGTAAAACGACGCTGTTAAAATGTCTTGTAGGTGATACTGAGCTGACTAAAGGCGAAGTAAAATGGTCTGATAATGCGAATATTGGCTATTATGCTCAGGACCATGCTCATGAGTTCGAAAAAGACCAAGACCTTATTGAATGGATGGGGCAGTGGGGGCAAGAAGGAGACGACGAGCAGGTTATTCGTGGCACCTTAGGAAGACTGTTGTTCTCACAAAATGACATCAAAAAATCTGTTAAAGTGCTGTCTGGTGGTGAGCAAGGTAGAATGTTGTTTGGTAAGTTGATGCTGCAAAAGCCGAATGTACTTATTATGGATGAGCCAACAAACCACATGGATATGGAGTCTATTGAGTCTCTAAACTTAGCGCTTGATCACTACGCTGGAACCTTGATTTTCGTCAGTCACGATAGGGAGTTTGTTTCTTCTTTGGCAACACGTATCGTAGAGGTGACGCAAAATGGTATTGTGGACTTCCACGGTACTTACGATGAGTATCTAGCCAAGCAAGATAGCTAAAACAAAAGGGAGGCTTTGGCCTCCCTTTTTTATCGAATGTCTCGGTAGCTTTCAGGTGTTTTGTATTCCAGTATTTCAACTTCGTCTGTTAATTTAATAGAGCCTTCGTTAAGGGCGACAAGATTGACACCAAAAGTAATGCCTTTACCCGCTAATTTTCTAAATTTACCAAGGGTTTTAAGGGGTTCACCTTTCTTGCTTCTGCTAGCGTCGTTTGGGTTTAATGTGGTGAAAATGCAGCGTACGCAGGGGCTCACATTCTCAAATTTGACTTCACCGATCCGAATGATCTTCCAGCTGTCTTCGACAAACGCTTTTTCTCCAGAAACCACAATGTTGGCTCTAAATTGCGCCATTTGAATGGTTTCTGGGCAGCTTTGATTGAGTTCATCGAGTGATGCTTGGTTAGTGAGTAAGAATGGGTATCCGTCTGCAAAGGCAACAGGTTTATCGGGCTTTTTGCTGGTGAAGCGCTGTGCTTGTTCACCAAAGAAGAGTAGCTTAACCGGCAGATCGAGTAATTCGCTGAACCAGTTGTCTATGTCTTCATGACAGTGTTGTCCTGATACTGTGTCACCCCAGACCGTTCCGTCAATAGTATATTGGCTGAAGTCTGCAGGTGTAATCTGGCATTGGTTACTCATGTTTGGGTGAGTTAACTGCCACGTATCAGTGCCTATCATTTTAGTCTTAGTTAAGCTAAGTTGAGGGTGTTTTCTGGCTGTTACGGCTGTGCCGCTTTCGTCAATGAGCATAAAGCGCCTGTCATTGAGTAAGCCACTCAAGTTAACCTGGGCTTCATTAAGTGAAATGCCAGCAACTGATTTAATTGGGTAGATATGAAGTTCGCTAACTTGAGTCATATATTGGCTTCCATGTGTTGAGAGAATCTGGAGAGAGTCTTTTCATTAATTTACTTATTTTAAAGGGGGCTGGGCAGGATTTCCAAGGCTTCATTGGTTAATATGTCTTAAAGAGGAAATATGCTACTTGGTTGTTCTGTTCACGTTGCAAAATGCGTTTTTGTCTTGCCTACTGCGCCAGAGATTGGCGACTGCCTGGGCATGAGTAATGCAGACTTTGTAAAAGAAATTGAAGCTAGAAATGGTAATCATTGGCGTAAGATACTCACTATAATGGCGAAGTTGACTTGTGGGAGCGCGGATTGGCGTGAACATAAAGAAAACAATTTATTTAATAATGTTTGTATCTTATTTATCAATGATGCTGAGTTAATGCAGAAACTTAGTCTTAATGATCAGGTAATGACATTTTTTGTCGGAAAGCAGGTGCGCAGTGTTGTGCCTGTCCCTGAGCATGCAAGTGCCATATGTACGAGGCGTGATGCTTGGGCGACCCAAAATGCACTTTGGTGTCCTTATTTGGATTATCGGCAATTTCCTAATGCATTAATTGATTTAATAAAAAGCAAAATGGCTTTATCAGGAGTATAAATGCTTGAAGTGTTGAAAAAGCTGTTTGCCACAGAAGGGCAGACACAAGAGCAAATATTAAGCTATCAAGAAGCGGTTGCCGCTTTGTTAGTAGAAGTGATGATGGCGGATCATCAAATAGATGAAAATGAGTTGCTGCAAATTAAGCGGTTACTGAAAGAAGTGACTGAGCTAGGAGCAAATATAGACGCCCTTATAGAGAGCGCGAAGCAGGGCGTGGACGAGGCAAACGATCTATATCAATTTACCAAGGTAGTTAATGAGCAGGCGGATCACGAGCAGAAATTTCGCCTATTAAAAGGGCTCTGGTTGGTTGCTATGTCTGATGGGCATGTAGATTCCTATGAGGATCACAGAATTCGCCGTATTAGTGAGCTTTTGTTTATGCCTCATTCAGAGTTTATTCAGGCCAAGCTGGCTGCTCAGCAAGACCAATAAAAAAAGTGCGCTGTGTTAGCGCACCTTTCAAAAGACTGACTGGTCTTTGTAGGGTTAATTATGCGGCAAAGTTCGCTGCTGCAAATTCCCAGTTTGCAAGTGCCCAGAAACCTTTTAGGTAATCAGGGCGAACGTTGCGGTAATCGATGTAGTATGCATGTTCCCATAGGTCAACAGTAATCAATGCTGTTTGGCCGTTTGTAGCAGGCGTGCCAGCGTTGCTTGTGTTCACGATTTCAAGAGAACCGTCTGCATTTTTAACCAACCAAGTCCAGCTTGAGCCAAAGTTGTTGACTGCTTTATCGTTAAACGCTTCTTGGAATTTTTCGAAAGACCCCCAGGTTGCGTTAATGGCATCTGCTAGTGCACCAGTAGGCTCACCACCACCATTAGGGCTTAGGCTATTCCAGAAGAAGGTGTGGTTCCAGATTTGAGCTGCATTATTGAAAACAGGGCCAGCTGGTGCAGTGGCGATGATTTCTTCTAAAGACTTGTTTTCGAATTCTGTACCAGGTACTAAACCATTTAGCTTCACAACGTAAGTGTTGTGGTGTTTGCCATGATGGAATTCTAATGTCTCAACAGACATGTGCGGCTCTAATGCGTCTTTAGCATAAGGAAGAGCTGGTAATTCAAAAGACATTTAGGTTCTCCTTGCTTTTATTTACTTAATAATGCTTATTATCAAGCAGTTAATGGTGTATCTATGATAGCATCGAACTTTATAAGATAATATTATTTCAAACACTGGGAACCCATAGTTCCTTATAATTTTTCAATTTATAAGATGTATTAGTGTCCAATGCAAAGAGATGATGATGTAGAAATTCCAAGCTTAGTGTTAGACCAAGATGAAGTTAGTGAGCGTCGACCTAGCAATGCTAAGCCTACTCGCAAGTTGAATCCGGCCCCCGCACGACCTGTGCAGGCTAATCAGGTTGCAGTTAAAAAACCGAGCCTTTTTGGGGTGTACTTTTTACTTATCCTAATTTTGGCGGCTTGTGCAGGTGCGGTATTTTGGTTGTGGCAGCAGAATCAGCAATTAAGAGACGAGTTGTATGGTGCTAAGTCTGAAATCCAAAATTTAGATCATCAGTTATTGGCTGCAGATGTTTCAGCCAATCAGCAAGGTGCAACCTTAGAAGAAACTCTTAAGACCCATGATAGCGAGATTCGCAAATTATGGGGGGTTGCCTACGATCGCAATCGCAAAGCCATTGCTGCCAATGCTGAAACTATTAAAGAGCTAGAATCTCGTTTGGCTGCGACTCGTGATTCATTGGCTACCGTGACTAAGCGCTTGGCGGTACAAGAAAGTGCATTTAGTGATATTGAAGAAGACTACAACAAATTGGTTCCTTCGGTTGCGACGGTTGAAAGTAAAGTTGGTGAGTTTTCTGAACAATTAGCCAGTGCTCAAAATTTGGTGTCTGCCAATACCAGTACCCTGCAAGATCAACAGAACCAGTTGGCATCTCAGTCTGGGCGAATAGAAGCTCAGCAATTAAATTTGGAGTCTATTCTGCAGGATATTGCCAACTTTAAAGTGCAAATAGACGCTCTGCAGAATCAGCCACAAGGATCTGACCCTCAAGAGCTTGCTGCCATTCAAAAACAACTAGACTCCCATCAAGAAGCAATTGAATCTAGTGATGCTTTTCGGGTGCAAATCAATGCAGAAATTAATCGACTGCGCCAACAGGCTAATCAACTGATGCTCCAACAACAGCTAAGTTCTGAAGGTTAATTGGTTAACGGATTAGTATACTGAGATTAAAAGAGCCGACTTGAGAGTCGGCTTTTTTGTGCCTAAAAGACCGCTATTGAGGCTAATACTTAATATCTATATGCCATAAAAGTTTATCAAATTTAGTTTTTAGATCGAAAAGGCATGATATGATATTTAAAAATGCCTAAGCCTTTAAAGAGAGATGGGGAATTATGAACCAGGCAAGACTAACTCATTTGAAACAATTGGAAGCGGAAAGTATTCACATCATTCGTGAGGTGGCCGCTGAATTCGATAACCCAGTTATGCTTTACTCTATTGGTAAAGACTCTGCCGTTATGTTGCATTTGGCAATGAAAGCTTTCCACCCAGGTAAGCTGCCGTTTCCATTGATGCACGTGGATACCGGCTGGAAATTCAAAGAAATGATTTCATTTCGTGATGAAATGGTAGCCAAGTTAGGTCTGGACCTTATTGTTCATCAAAACCAAGAAGGTTTAGATCAGGGGGTTGGACCTTTTACCCATGGTAGTTCTAAACACACAGACATCATGAAAACCCAAGCATTAAAGCAAGCGCTGGATAAGTATGGTTTTGATGCTGCCTTTGGTGGCGCGCGTCGTGATGAAGAAAAATCACGAGCGAAAGAGCGTGTGTACTCCTTCCGTGATAAGCAGCACCGCTGGGACCCGAAAAACCAACGCCCTGAGTTATGGAATATTTATAACGGTAAAGTAAATAAGGGCGAAAGCATACGTGTCTTCCCTTTGTCTAACTGGACAGAGCTAGATATCTGGCAATACATTTATTTAGAAAGTATTCCAATTGTGCCTTTGTACTTCTCTCAGCCGCGACCAGTAGTGGAGCGAGATGGCACCTTGATCATGGTTGACGACGAACGTATGCCATTAAATGGTGAAACGCCAGCGATGAAATCTGTTCGTTTCCGTACTTTGGGTTGTTATCCGTTAACGGGTGCCGTTGAATCAGAAGCGGCAACCTTGCCAGAAATTATTCAAGAAATGCTGTTAACCAAGAGCTCTGAGCGTCAAGGTCGAATGATTGACCATGATTCATCAGGGTCAATGGAAGAAAAGAAAAAACAAGGTTATTTCTAAATTAGGAGCGAAGAGACAATGTCACACCAATCTGAATTGATTAGCCAAGACATTCTTGGCTACCTAAAACAGCATGAAGAAAAAGACTTAATGCGGCTGCTAACTTGCGGTAACGTAGATGACGGTAAAAGTACCCTGATCGGACGTTTATTGCATGATTCCAAATTGATTTATGAAGATCATTTGGATGCCGTGAAAAGAGACAGTAAAAAGTCTGGAACACAAGGGGAAGAGGTTGATCTAGCCTTATTAGTGGATGGCCTGCAAGCGGAACGTGAGCAAGGCATTACCATAGATGTAGCGTATCGCTACTTCTCTACAGAAAAACGCAAATTCATTATTGCTGACACCCCGGGACATGAGCAGTATACCCGCAATATGGCCACTGGCGCTTCAACCTGTGACTTGGCGATTATTTTGATTGATGCTCGCTACGGCGTGCAAACTCAAACCAAGCGTCATACTTATATTTCTGCTTTGCTAGGTATTAAGCATGTTGTTGTGGCAATCAATAAAATGGACTTGATGGGTTACTCCGAAGCCAAGTTCAATGAAATCCAACAAGATTATCTTAACTTTGTTGAACAATTGGGTGAGCGAGCCCCTGGTGATATTCAGTTTGTTCCTATGTCAGCTTTGTTAGGTGACAACGTGGTAAATGCGTCTGATAACACTCCTTGGTATCAGGGTCAGCCTTTAATGGGGATCTTAGAGTCGGTGCAGATCGATCGTGATGTAAAGCACGACGGCTTTAGATTTCCAGTGCAATATGTAAATAGACCTAACCTAGACTTCCGTGGTTTTTCGGGCACGATTGCAGCAGGTAAGGTAAAACCAGGTGATGATGTCATTGCGTTACCTTCGGGTAAGGCGTCTAAGGTAGCAAGTATTGTTACTTATGATGGTGATCTGTCTGTGGCTGGTGCGGGTGAGGCGGTAACTATTACCCTCGAAGATGAAATTGACGTAAGTCGTGGTGACATGTTGGCGCACCCAAATAACGTACCACTGATTGCTAGTACATTGCGTACCTCTGTCGTTTGGATGGCTGATCAGGCTTTAGTACCGGGTAAGCTTTATGACTTCAAGATTGGTACTCAAACGGTACCAGGTAAAGTACACCACTTTAACCACAAAGTAGATGTAAATACTTTGGAAAAGAGCACCATCAATGAACTTGAGTTGAATGGTATTGCGGATTGTGTTGTTCAGCTAGACGCTCCAGTAGCATTTGACGAATACCAAAAGGTACGCCTTACAGGGGCTTTGATCGTCATCGATCGTTTGACCAATGTGACGGTGGGTGCCGGAATGGTTGAAGAGGCACTGGCGGATCTAGTTGTGGATTCACCGGTAAGTGCAGAAGAGCGCGCGGCTCGCCTTGGTCAAAAGCCAGCAGTATTAGCCTTGCCTTCGGAGCTGTTAAAACAGTCAGAAAAATTAGAGCGCTTATTATTAAGTCAAGGTGTAGTGGCTTTGGCGAAAGAAGCTACCCAGCATGAGGCTGATTTAATTAGAGCAACAGGTGTCACTTTAATTTGTTCGAATGACGATGTTGCAGACTCTGTTATTTCGGCTGGCAGTGTTGAAGAAGCGGTTGAGCTGATTGTTGAGCAGGTACGCCTTTAATATCCTGACTAAGTAAATGCAAATGTAAAAAGCAAAGGGGCTCAGCCATTCGGTTGAGCCCCTTTTTTAATTAAGCGAATTGCTCGGCATCAATACGTTTAACGGTTTTGTGCTCTTCCTCGTTAATGCCCAATTTCCAATAGCTCGAAAGGTAGAAATAGTCTTTTGAGATTTGTTTCTCTTGCTTGAAATAAGGGCGCAATGCCTTCATGCTGCTAAATTCACAAGCAGCCCATACACTTGCCTGACCTTCTAACCAGTTAAGTTGTTTGACGTTATTCAATAAAAATTGGCTATCAATGCCAGGAGTGGGGTTGATCAGCCACTTAACCTCGACACCCACAGGATGCTTAATGGTTTGTATGTCTTGCTCAGTCATTATTTCGATAAGTGCATAGCCTTTGGCGTTATCGGGCAGAGCTTCTAAGTTCACACTGATAGCAGGTAGGGCGGTCATGTCGCCCACTAACAGGTGCCAGTCTGCTTCAGGGTTGTTCAGCTTAGCTGGGCCAGGTCCTCCCACTATGATGCTGTCACCTGCTTTGCAATTTGCGGCCCAACTGCTGGCTGGGCCTGCTTCGTTATGAACGACAAAGTCTACGTCTATTGAGTCTGGGCTTTGACTGCGTATGGTGTAAGTGCGCATAATGCGACTGCCATCCGTTGGAAAAATCAGCTTGATGTATCCGCCTTCTTGATTGCTTGGTAGGGAGCTTATTTCATCCCCTCCTAGAGTCACTCTTATCATATTTGGTGTGATTTGAGCTTTGTCTATAACAATCAGTTGGCGAGTCTTTGGGGCGTTCATGCAAGATACCTATGGAATTTAAAGTGTATGTATAGAGGTGTTGTTCATTTCTGCATCAAGATGGAGCTCAATTGGGCGCTTAAAAAGCAGCTAATACGGGTTGCTTTTGTTGGTTGAAATGGCGTCATCTTGTATAAAAATATTACTGTGAATAACACAATGCAAATGATTATCATAAATTATGCTATTTAGTTGATAATGTCAACTTTTATTGAGTGTTAGTTTATATACAAGCAATAGCATGTTAATAAAATTAAATAGAGATAAATAAACAGTGTTAGAATGGAAATCCAATCTCCTTAACAAAATACAGTCGTGCCTTGATGATCAAGTGCTAACGGCCAGAAAAGCAGCGTTACAGGCCCATGCAGCGGCTACCAATACGGAAAGTATTGCTGAAAACAAATATGATACGTTTGGCCTTGAAGCCTCTTATTTAGCTCATGGTCAATCTGCTCGAGTTCAGCAGGCTGAGCTTGATAGTCAGGAGTTCAGAGGGTGGCAAGTAGGCGACCTTTCCCAAAATCAACATATTACCAGCGGGGCACTGGTTGCTATTGAGCCTAACCAGTTACCCGAGCAATCGCGTTATTTATTCATTTGTCCTTGGGCTGGTGGCCTGCGCATTGAACTTGATCAAATTACGGTTTTGCTCATTAGTCCTGAAAGCCCAGTGGCAAAAAAACTCATAGGGCGAGAGCGAGGGGACGAATGTGCCATGACCTTTGCTGGCAAAGAAGGCGACTATTACATTGAGGATTTTTGTTAATTTTAGGGACTTAGAGACAATTTTAACACTAACCCTAGTGACGAACGTTTTGTTCGCATATAATGTCGTGCCTTAAAATTTTCGATTGCTTGATCTCATCAAGCAATTATTAAAAAAGATCACTTTTACGAATTAGAGTAACAGGATACAAATTATGCGCAGCCATTATTGCGGCGAGTTAAATGCTTCAAATATTTCACAAGAAATAACCCTATGCGGTTGGGTTCACAGACGTCGAGATCATGGTGGCGTTATCTTCTTAGATGTTCGTGATCGTGAGGGTATTACCCAAGTTGTTTTTGATCCAGACAGAGCTGACAGTTTTGCTCTTGCAGACAGTGTGCGTAATGAATTTGTAATTAAGCTTACTGGCCTTGTTCGCGCTCGCCCAGAAGGGACGGTGAACCCAAATATGGCCACCGGTGAAATTGAAGTTTTAGGTACCCAATTAGAAGTGCTTAACGCTGCTCAAACGCCGCCATTCCAACTAGACGAGCACCAAGCGGTTGGCGAAGACATTCGCCTGAAAAACCGTTTTATTGATTTGCGTCGCCCAGAAGTTCAGCAAAAAATGCGTTTTCGTTCAAAAGTGACTTCTGTGTTACGTCGTTACTTTGACGACAATGGTTTCTTGGACATCGAGACTCCTATTTTAACGCGTGCAACACCAGAGGGTGCTCGTGATTACTTGGTGCCAAGTCGTACTCAGCAAGGTAGCTTTTTTGCTCTACCTCAATCACCACAGCTGTTTAAACAATTGCTAATGGTGTCTGGTTACGATCGTTACTATCAAATTGCTAAGTGTTTCCGTGACGAAGATTTGCGTGCTGACCGTCAGCCAGAATTTACTCAAGTGGACATTGAAACGTCGTTCATGTCTGAAGAGCAAATTATGTCCATGACGGAAGAAATGATCGTGGGTCTGTTCAAAGATTTGTTGAATGTGGATCTTGGCTCTTTCCCAAGAATGCCATACAGCGAAGCAATGGAAAAATACGGTAGCGATAAACCGGATTTACGTATTCCTTTGACCATCGAAACTGTCTCTGACCTAATGGCAGACGTAGACTTTAAAGTCTTCTCCGGCCCTGCGGTTGATCCTAAAGGTCGTGTTGCAGCCCTTAAAGTACCAGGTGGCAACGCGCTGACTCGCAAACAGATCGACGAGTACACGAAATTCGTTGGTATCTATGGTGCCAAAGGTTTGGCTTACATTAAAGTGAACGACAAGTCTGACTTAAATGAAGGCCTACAGTCTCCGATTGTTAAATTCTTACCTGTCGAAGTGCGTGCAGCATTGCTTGAGCGTTTAGATGCTCAAGACGGCGACCTAATTTTCTTCGGATCAGATAACGTTAAAGTTGTAAACGAAGCGTTAGGTGCATTGCGTTGTAAATTAGGTGAAGATATGAATCTTTACACTTGCGAATGGGCGCCACTTTGGGTTGTTGATTTCCCAATGTTTGAAGAAACTTCTGACGGCGGTATCACTGCGATTCACCACCCATTCACTGCACCGTCTTGCTCTCCTGAAGAACTAAAAGCTAACCCACTTGGTGCTTTGTCTCAGGCCTACGACATGGTATTGAATGGTACAGAGCTAGGTGGCGGTTCCATCCGTATTCACCAATCAGATATGCAAGAAACCGTATTTGAACTGCTTAAGATTAGCCAAGAAGAGCAAGAAGAGAAGTTTGGCTTCCTGCTAGACGCGCTTAAATTTGGTGCGCCACCACATGGCGGCCTAGCGTTCGGTCTTGATCGTTTGGTTATGTTGATGACTGATTCTGCATCGATCCGTGATGTTATTGCTTTCCCTAAAACCCAAAGTGCTACGTGTTTGTTAACACAAGCTCCTGGTGAAGTAAGTGAGAAGCAACTTAAAGAGTTGAGCATCCGCGTAAGAAAACCTGTTACCGAATAAGCTTGGTTCAAAAAGGAGCTAAATATCGGCTTCTAATGTTAAGGGATTGAAAAATATCCGTAAAAAGGTCGCTTAATAGCGGCCTTTTTTATTTTTAATATTGCATACTGTTGTAATGACTGTTGAAATGTACAGTAATGAAATGAATAAGCGGACATTTGGTGAGTAAAACAAGAGTGTTGGCCATAGACCCTGGTTCTCGAATTACCGGCTTTGGCATTATCGATATCATAAATGGCAAAATTCATTATGTGACCAGTGGTTGCATACGTCTTCCTGATGGTGCCTTATCCGTCAGACTAAAAACCATTTTTGAAAATGTCTCCCATTTGTTGGCGGAATATCAGCCTCAAGAATTTGCTATAGAAGAAGTGTTTTTGGCTAAAAATGCTAATTCGGCCTTGAAACTAGGCCAAGCTAGAGGAGCGGCAATTGTTGCTGCTGCCACCCATGATTTACCTGTTAATGAGTATGCCGCTCGTCGAGTTAAGCAATCGGTTGTTGGCTCAGGTGGGGCAGATAAAGCTCAAGTGCAGGTCATGGTTAAAATGTTATTAAATTTAGCCTCGACGCCACAGGCGGACGCGGCGGATGCTCTAGCCATTGCTATTTGTCATGCTAACAGTCGCACTTCCCAGGGCTTGGAGTATGGCGTAGGCAAACGTGCAGGACGAAGTGCTAAGCGTTGGAGCGAATTAGATGTAAGGAAGGCCCTGTGATAGGACGTATTGTTGGTGAGCTAATAGAAAAATCACCACCAGAGTTATTGGTTGATGTAGCAGGCGTAGGGTACGAACTGAGTGCTTCTATGAGCACCATTTACGAATTGCCTGCCATTGGCCAACAAGTAGTGCTCTATACCCATTTACAAGTAAAAGAAGACGCTCATAGCCTTTATGGTTTCATTGATCGTTCAGAACGAGCGCTATTTCGCGTTTTAATCAAAGTAAACGGTATTGGCCCAAAAATGGCCCTGGCCGTGTTGTCTAGTATGTCGTCTGAAGAGCTCATTGCTTATGTGCAAGACTCAGACGTAACCGCGCTCACTAAAATTCCAGGTGTCGGTAAGAAAACCGCAGAACGTTTAATTATTGAGTTAAGGGATAAACTCGGTCAAGCGGCCAAGCAAGATCTTTTCTCCGCACCTGCAGTGCTCAAACAAGTAAAAGCAGATCCTCGTCAAGAAGCTGAAGCGGCTCTTATTGCACTAGGCTATAAGCCGCAAGAGGCGGCCAAAGCCATTGCTAAAGTGCCAATAGACAGTGCATCCAGCGAAGAGGTTATTAAAGCGGCGCTAAAGGGTATGTTGAATAAATGATAGAGTCAGATCGTATTATTTCGCCAGAGCTTAAAGGAAATGATCGACAGGTCGATAGAGCTATAAGGCCACAAAGTTTACAAGATTATATTGGTCAGCCTGTTGTTCGTGAGCAAATGGAGATTTTTATCCAAGCGGCTCGCCAACGTGAAGAGCCTTTAGATCACACGCTGATTTTTGGGCCTCCAGGTTTGGGTAAAACAACCCTTGCCAACATTATTGGTAATGAAATGGGGGCGGAAGTGAAAACCACTTCTGGACCTGTTCTGGAAAGAGCTGGGGATTTGGCAGCACTGCTAACCAATTTGTCAGATGGCGATATACTGTTTATCGACGAAATTCATCGCTTGAACCCAGCGATTGAAGAAGTGCTGTACCCAGCTATGGAAGACTATCAATTAGACATCATGATTGGGGAAGGGCCAGCGGCAAGATCCATTAAAATTGAACTTCCGCCCTTTACCTTGGTCGGAGCCACTACTAGAGCGGGGTTGTTAACTTCTCCTTTGAGGGATCGCTTTGGCATAGTGCAACGATTGGAGTTTTACGATGTTGAATCGTTAACCACCATTGTGAGTCGCTCTGCTGGGAAAATGCACATGCAGCTAGACCAAGGTGGCAGTTTTGAGGTCGCTAGGCGCTCTCGTGGTACTCCACGAATTGCCAATCGTTTGTTACGTCGAGTTCGTGACGTGGCTCAGGTGGAAGGGGTTGAATTAGTAGGTCAAGACATCGCTCGTAAGGCTTTAGACATGCTGAGCGTGGATAACCAAGGTTTTGATCACCTTGACCGACGTATGTTATTGACTATGATAGAGAAATTCGATGGGCGTCCGGTGGGCTTAGACAGTGTTTCAGCCGCCGTTGGAGAAGACAAAGACACAATTGAAGACGTAATCGAGCCATATTTAATACAGCAAGGCTTTATTATCCGCACCCCAAGGGGTCGTCAGGTAACTAAGCGTGCTTATGAACATTTTAATTACCAATTACCGTCAGATTTAAAATAGAGGTTAACAATGTCAATTTGGGGACTGATTGCCAGTGCAAGTATTGTGGTGCAACTGGTTATGCTAACACTGTTGGCAGCATCCATATTATCTTGGGTGGTGATTTTTCAGCGAGTCAGAGTGCTAAAAGTCGCTAAAAAAACGCGAGAGCAATTTGAAGAGCAGTTTTGGTCAGGTATCGATTTAAGCCAGCTATACCGTAAGTTAACTCTTGAAGGGCGCTCAGTAAAAGGCGTTGAGCATATTTTTACCGCCGGCATTAAAGAGTTTACTCGTTTACGCCAAAGCCAAAATGTCGACCCTGATGCAGTAATGGAAGGGGTTGAGAGGGCAATGCGAGTGGCCTTATATAAGGAAGAAGAAAAGTTAGAGCAGCATTTGCCCTTTTTAGCGACCGTGGGATCAACCAGCCCTTACATAGGTTTGTTTGGTACCGTGTGGGGGATAATGCATTCCTTTATTGGTTTGGCGGAAGTTCAACAAGCAACATTGGCAACCGTTGCCCCAGGCATTGCAGAGGCCCTTATTGCTACTGCCATTGGTTTGGCTGCGGCTATTCCTGCTGTTGTTGCTTATAACCGTTTTTCAGCTGTGGCTGAATCTTTAGGTGCTAGCTACGAAAACTTTTCCGATGAGTTTAGTAGCATTTTACACCGTAAAGTTCACGTTAGAGAGGGAGGCGTAGCATAGTGGCTCGCTCCAAACGAAGAAACAAACGCAAACCAATGGCAGAAATTAACGTCGTGCCTTATATCGACGTTATGTTGGTGCTCTTGGTGATCTTTATGATCACGGCCCCTATGTTGACTCAAGGAGTGGATGTTGAATTGCCTAGTGCAAATGCTTCCCCAATTCAGGATACTGAAGAGGATGTCATGGTGGCGTCAATCGATGCATCAGGCCAATACTTTTTAGATTTTGGTGGCGAACAAGCGGCCATTAGCTTAACCGAGCTGCAAGACAGAGTGCGTAAAGTCTTTACTCAGAACCCGAAGATTTCTGTGTTAGTGCGCGGTGATCAGAACGTATCTTATGGTGAAGTTATTGGTCTTATGGTCGCTTTACAAGGGGCAGGAGTACCGAATGTTGGCCTAGTTACTGAGCCGAGTGATAACTAATGAAGTGGCTTAAACCTGAAAGTTACAGTTTACCAGTTACCTTAGCTTTAGGTTTGCACCTAGGCATAGTAGCGGTTGCGGCTTTTGCGGTGGACTTTTCGGATGAAAAAAAGCCCGCACCTAAGCACCCGCCGGTTGTGAATGCAAAGATCTTAGACATTTCACAAACGATAATTGGTAAACGTGAAGCGCAGCAGCAAGCCCAGCAAGCGGCTGCGGCAGCCGAAGAAAAGCGTAAGCAGCAGCAAGCAGCAAAACGAGAAGCTGACAAAAAAGCCCTTGCAGAGCAAAAGCGCAAGCTAGCTCAGGCCAAGAAAGAAAAAGCAGCAGCGGTAAAAAAGCAGCAAGAAGCAAAGCGTAAAGCAGAGCAAAAGGCGGAACAAGAAAGGCAGGCTAAAATAGCCGCACAAAAGAAAAAAGACGCTGAACGAGCGGCTGCTGAAAAACGCAAACAGCAAGAAGCTGAGAAAAAACGCCAAGAAGAAGCGAAACAAAAAGCAGCTGCGGAAAAAGCCGCCCAGCAAAGACGTGAACAAGAGGCGAGGGAGCGTGAAGCTGAACGTCAACGCCTCGCTCAAGAAGCCGAAGAGAAACGTCGAGCAGAGCAACAGCGCCAAGCTGAAATACAAGCCGCAGCGGAAGCAGAGCAAAGGCAACGCCAAGCCGCAGAAGCACAAATGGTCCAATCGATTAGTGGCATAATCAATAATCGTATCGTCAATGCCTGGAATCGCCCAGCCAATGCCAGAAACGGTATGCAAACGCTTCTAAGAATATTTTTCCTGCCATCGGGTGAAGTGCTGAATGTAGAAGTTATTAAGCGCAGTGGTGATGACTTATTTGACCAGCGGGCAGTGGATGCCGTTAATCGTGTGGGTCAGATAGAAGAATTACAAGAAGTGGACTCATATGTTTTTGAGCGTAACTTTAGACAAGTAGAGCTATTGTTTAACCCAACCGATTTGAGAAATTAATCATGATAAAAAAGTGGATTTCAATTTTATTTCTAACACTAACGTTTGCCAGTACTGCGCAGGCTCAATTAGTTATTGAAATTAACAGTGGCTCAGATCAATTGTTGCCGATTGCCGTTGTGCCCTTTGGTTATCAAGGCACCGATGCTCTTCCTGAAGACATTGCTCAAATCGTTCAAGATGACCTTGTACGAAGTGGTTTGTTTCAAGCGATACCGCGCTCTAGCATGTTAAGTCGCCCTTCGAAAGAAGCAGACGTGTTCTATCGCGATTGGCGTTTGTTAAAGAGTGATTACGTTGTGATTGGTAATGTACAAAAACTTACTAATGGTAAGTTTCGTATTAACTTTGAATTACTTAATGTATTAGGTCAAAAAGCGGTTGAGAAACATGCATCGCTAGATGTAAGTGCGAACAATTTCCGTGATGCGGCTCACTATATTAGTGATAAAGTTTACGAATTGCTTACTGGTATTAAGGGTGCGTTTAGTACGCGTATTCTGTATGTTACAGCAGAAGGGGACAAAAATGCGCCAGTATATAAGCTGCAAGTGGCAGATGCAGATGGATACAGACCCATTGTGGTTGTGACATCTAATGAGCCTATTTTGTCGCCATCTTGGAGTAGTGATGGCCGTAATATTGCGTATGTAATGTTTCGAAATCGTCGTCCTAACATTTTTATACAAGAATTGGCATCTGGAAAACGCCAGCAAATTGCTCAATTTAGAGGTTTGAATGGTGCCCCAGCCTGGTCTCCAGATGGTAAAAAATTGGCCCTGGTTTTATCAAAAGACAATAACCCAGAGATTTACACGTTAGATATAGCGACTCAAAAGCTTGAGCGTATGACCAACCACTACGCGATTGATACTGAGCCAAGTTGGGAACCAGATGGTAAAGGTATTGTGTTTACGTCGGACCGTGGTGGTAACCCACAAATCTACCGCTTAGACGTAAACAGTAAAAAAGTTGAACGAATTACCTTTGAAGGTGATTTGAACACAAGAGCAAGAATGACACCTGATGGTCGTTATTTGGTAACGGTTCAAAAGCTAGACGGACGTTACCAAGTAGCCCTTCAGGATATGAAAACCGGTCGTGTACAGACCTTAACGGAGACTTACTTGGATGAATCTCCAACAATCGCGCCAAACGGAAGTATGGTAATGTATGCTACAACTTATCAAGGAAAGGGCATATTAGCCGTTGTTTCCGTTGATGGTTTGGTTAAATATAGGTTACCATCAGCTGATGGCGATGTACGCGAGCCAGCTTGGTCACCGTATTTCAAATAAATAAACAGGAGTAAATAATGAGTGCACATAAATTAGGTAAACTAGCTGTAGTTGGTCTATCTGCAGCGTGGATCGTAGGTTGTAGTACAACTGCTTCAGAAACTGATAGTTCAACATCTGCAGAAGAAGCAGCTGTTGAACAAGCAGAAGAAGCAGCAGGTAACTCAGATGCTGCTTATGGCGCTGGTTCTGATGGCTCTTTGACAAGCGTTATTGTTGATGAAGAAGCTGCGGCGGCACAAGCTGAAGCAGACGCTAAGCAAGCAGCTATGGATCTATTAGCTTCTGCTGATACTGTTTTCTACTTCGACTTTGATAAGTCTATCGTTCGCCCTGAGTCTCGTGAGTCTCTAGCAATTCATGCTCAATACCTAGTGGCTAACCCAGAAGCACGCATCGTGCTTGAAGGTCATGCTGACGAGCGTGGTACTCGTGAATACAACATGGCATTGGGTGAGCGTCGTGCTAAAGCGATTAGCCGTTACCTAACTATTCAAGGTGTAGCTGCTTCTCAAATCGAAACAGTAAGCTTTGGTGAAGAAGTGCCTGTAGCGTTCGGTCATGATTCTGCTGCATGGCAACTAAACCGTCGCGTGGAAGTACGTTACGAGTAATGCTTATCCATAAGATGAGATTACGTTCTATTGCAATGGCGCTGACTTTTTCAGCGCCATTTGCAATGGCTGATACTCTGCCTCAGCCGTCGAGCGCACTTTCTCCGAACGCCGCTGCAGAGCTATTGTTTCAATTAGAAACTTTACAACAAGAAGTGCAAAGTTTGCGTGGCCAGCTTGAAGAGCAGCAACACGAACTCAGTAAGATCAAACAACAACAAAGAGATCGTTATATCGATTTAGATAAACGTATTTCTTTAGTAATGGCTGAACAGGCGAAAGCGAGTCAGGCGAGTTCACAGCCTGTAGTGACAGCGCCTAGTAATAGCCAAGTGAATGGACCAGCGTTTGCTAACCCTACACCGGTTACCACAGCACCTGCGCCAACCCCAGTCGTATCTACGAATACACCACTGGTAGCCCCCATTAAATTGGCTCCTAATACGCCTGAAGCACAACAAGCTTACACCAGTGCCTACAGTCTCATTCGCGATAAAAAGTACGAAGAAGCTCACGATGCTTTCTCGCAATTTATAGTGGACTACCCAAATATTAAATTAACTGGCAATGGTTACTATTGGCTTGGGGAATTAAACCTAGTATTAGCTCGACCCGATGCGGCGATTGCAGACTTCAGTTCTGTTATTAAAAAATTTCCAGGGCACGATAAAGAAGCAGATGCCTTGTATAAACTAGGAATTGTTAGTCATCAACAGGGTCAAGATAGCCAAGCGAAAACCTACCTACAAGACGTTATTCAGCGCTATCCTAATGCGAAATCTGCAAAATTAGCGACAAATTACCTAAGCACTATCAAATAGCTTGCATTTCTCAACGGGGGCTGTAATATACGCAACCCGTTGGGTCGTTAGCTCAGTTGGTAGAGCAGTTGACTTTTAATCAATTGGTCACTGGTTCGAATCCAGTACGACCCACCAACTCCACAATTTTAGTATCTATGGGTCGTTAGCTCAGTTGGTAGAGCAGTTGACTTTTAATCAATTGGTCACTGGTTCGAATCCAGTACGACCCACCATATTTGCTTATACTCTGTGTTTCTTAGGAGTTCATCAATGCCTGAAGTTTATGACAAAGTAGCACTTAGGGACACGGTTCAAAAGCATCTAGCTGCTGCAGAAGATACCCTAAAAAACACCTCACAAGATACCGCTGAATTACGAGCAGAAATAAAAGCCCTGCTTAAAGAGAAGAACGCGGTGCTAGTTGCGCATTACTACACGGAAGACGCAATTCAAGAGCTGGCTGAAGAAACGGGCGGTGTTATTGCTGATTCGTTAGAAATGGCTCGCTTTGGCGCTCAACATGAAGCTGAAACTCTAGTGGTTGCCGGGGTTAAGTTTATGGGCGAAACGGCGAAAATCCTTTCGCCAGAAAAAACCATTCTAATGCCAACTTTAGAAGCCACTTGTTCTTTAGACATTGGTTGCCCTATTGATGAGTTTTCAGCTTTTTGTGACCAACACCCAGACCGAAAAGTCGTGGTATATGCCAATACGTCTGCCGCGGTAAAAGCTCGTGCTGATTGGGTGGTAACATCTAGCATTGCATTGGAAGTGGTTGAACATCTAAAAGAGCAGGGTGAGAAAATCATCTGGGCTCCAGACCAACATTTGGGCGGCTACATACAACGTGAAACAGGCGCCGACATGATCCTTTGGGACGGTGCTTGTATTGTTCATGAAGAATTTAAAGCGAAAGGCATTCTAGACCTTAAACAAGTTTATCCAGATGCAGGAGTATTGGTGCACCCAGAATCCCCTGAGTCAGTGGTTGAGGTGGCAGATGTGGTTGGCTCAACATCACAGCTACTCAATGCATCTAAGAAAATGCTTAACGATACTTTTATCGTTGCGACCGACCGCGGCATTTTCTATAAAATGAAACAGGCCTCTCCTGAGAAGCGCTTTGTTGAAGCCCCAACAGCGGGGTCTGGTGCTAACTGCCGTAGTTGTGCCCATTGCCCTTGGATGGCATTAAACAGCCTTGAAATGCTCAGAGACTCTTTGCTTAATACCAGTGGCGAAATTCATGTGCCCGAAGACACCCGACAAAAAGCACTGATTCCATTACAACGTATGTTAGATTTTAAAGTTTAACTCTTAATAAGCCGCTTTTTAGCGGCTTATTTTGTTCTGCCGTTTATTAAGGAGAACCATGTCCCATTCAATATTAGACTTTATGCGCCAGCGTTGCTCTTCTCCAAAGGTAGAAGCACCAGCACCCAATGAAGAGCAATGGTTCAACATATTAGATGCAGCCAGCCGCGCGGCAGATCACGGTGCACTTAAACCCTGGCGTTTTCGTATTTATGAAGGAGAAGGGCGCTTACAACTAGGTGAGCTGTACTGGCAACATGCCTTATCAGAGGTACCTGAACTGCCAATAGAAAAGAAAGAATCTTTCCTCAATAAAGCGTTACGGGCTCCACAAGTGCTATTGGTATACGCCAAAATTCAAGAACATCCTAAAGTGCCGGAGTTTGAACAACTCATGGCGGTTGCTGCCGCTGCACAGCAAGTCTTATTAGGGATTGAGTCACTTGGCTTTGGCGGTATTTGGCGCACTGGCCCTGCCTGCTTCACTCAACAAGCTAAAAACATCCTGTCCCTTAAAGATGACGAGCAAGTGGTAGGACTAATATATGTCGGTACTCCAACTAGCTCTAAACGAGTTGTCGACGACACAGGCGTGAAAGAAAGAATAGAATGGGTAAGGGATTAATTTTTAAAGAAAAACTCTTTAAAAAGGTTGCAAACAACTTATAGCATCATTAGAATACGCGCACAAATTACGCAATGCGTATATGGTGAGCTGTCCGAGTGGCCGAAGGAGCACGCCTGGAAAGTGTGTATGTCGAAAGGCATCAAGAGTTCGAATCTCTTGCTCACCGCCATTATTCCTCTAAAATCAAGGGCTACAGAGTGATTTTAGAATTTGTACATTCAAAAGTACATCAATAGAAACCGAATAGAATCACCTCTATTCGGTTTTTTTATGCCCAAAATATACACCTTTTAAATACCTAAACACGCCTGTCTTGTTAATTTTACTGACGAAAATAAGAAACACCAAACGTAGGGGGCTGTTAGGCCGAAGGCCGTAATGCACCTCTGGGAACGCAGTTCCCATAAAGTCACCAAATACATCATCTCCCCCCACAGAACTGATCTACTATCTTTCTGTCAATATGGAACAGGTTGAGCGTTAGAATTATTGAGGTAGCTGACTAGAATTCAACTTGTCAAAAACAAATTACAGTGAAATATTACTGCTAACAAACGCATTAACTCTCGCTACGCTCGCTAGGGGAAAAAAAAGATATGAGAAAAGCTGATAGACTATTTCGCTTAACCAATTTGATTCGCGTAAAACAACCAATCACCGCTGATGACATTGCGCATGAACTCGGAGTGTCAGTACGCTCAGTTTACAGATACATAGATGATCTATCAGTAAGTGGAATCCCAATTTATGGAACAAAAGGTGTAGGTTATCAACTTCATGAAAGTTATGAATTACCTCCTCTTAATCTAACTGAAAAGGAAATTGATGCTTTAGTCCTTGGTATAAAAATGGTCAGTACCTGGACAGGTGACTCATTGTCAGAAGGCGCGCGTTCGCTTGCAAATAAAATTGAATCAGTATTACCAATGCAGGTCAGAAATGAACATTTCCCTGTGGTCTACGCACCTGATTTATCCATACGAGAAAGTGAAAGAGAAATTTGGGGGCAATGCTACGAAGCAATAAAGAACAAGTGTGTATTGGAAATTCGTTATCGAGCGCCTGATGGTAACCTAACAGATAGAAAGATATTCCCTTTAGGTTTATTTTACTGGGGTGGGAAATGGACGTTAGCCTGTTGGTGCTCCTTGAGGAAGGATTATCGTGATTTCAGGCTAGATAGAATTATGGAAAATATTGTAACTAAAAAAACATATGAAACGACTGATGTAGTCAATTTAGAGGCTGCATTGCATCGATTGAAAAAAGCTCATGTTAGCTGACAGTACGCTGTCAGTAAGAGGTGTTTACACTGCTACCTTTCATTAACAATAATTGAGGTAAGCAGAATGAATTTAGAAGCATTAACCAAAGTTCAGGGGTTTGCTGGTATGGAGTTTGGCATGTTCAAACTCAAAGAGGGTGTATCGGAACTGGAGATGTTGAAAGCTGCACAAGCAGCAGATGAGATGTTTCTGTCAAAAGAAGAAGGCTTTTTAGGCCATGTTGTATTACGAGGCAAGGATGGGCTCTATGCCGATGTGGCTTTTGCTACCACCCAAGAAAAAGCTGAAGAAGTGTGTGGCAAGTGGATGCAGAATGAATACACAATGAAATACATTGAGTTTATCGACCCAGAATCAGTAAACATGTCTTTCTGGGAGAGAGTTAAGTAAAAATCGAACAGGGCCAGTCAGGGGGATGCCGCAAGGCTTCCCACTGCTGGCGGCGTTATGCTATGCCCCGAACCTTCAATAAGGAATATGATGAAACAGAATATTGTCCATATAGCCTTGGTTGTAAAAGACTACGACGAAGCAATAGACTTTTACATAAATAAACTCAAATTTGAACTTATTGAAGATACCTACCAAGCCGAGCAAGATAAACGTTGGGTGGTTGTTGCTCCGCCTAATTCTCATGGTGTTAGTCTATTGCTTGCCAAAGCATCTAAACCTGAGCAGCGGGATTTTATTGGAAACCAAACCGGTGGCCGAGTGTTTTTGTTTTTAAATACCGACGATTTCTGGCGTGACTTTAAGCGCATGAAATCCATTGGTATTAATTTCGTTCGTGAGCCATCAGAGCAAGACTATGGAACAGTTGCCGTATTTGAAGATCTCTATGGAAACCTATGGGATCTGCTCCAACTAAACCCTGACCATCCAATGGCAAAAAGGTAGCGTAACAAGAAATTTAAGCGTTATTTACAATGCTGGCGCTCTCATTTAGGTAAAAATGAATCATAATCGCGCAATATACTCCTCCAGCCGATGTCATTTTTTGCTTCAGGGAACGTAGTTCCCATGAGATGTGCGAAAAACTCAGTTCCCTCCATTTGGTCATTGTAAATATGGCTGTCTTGTTAAAACCGGTAAATATGGCTGTCTTGTTAAAACCGAAAAAGTAATACACGCCAAACCGTAGGGGGCTGTTAGGCCGAAGGCCGTAATGCACCGCTGGGAACGCAGTTCCCATAAAGTGTACGAACACGCCAGCTCCCGCCAATAGGCCCTTGTAAGCATGGCTGTCTTGTTAAATAATAATCCTCTGCCTTTGTTATCATGGCTCGGGATATCACTGATAAAGCAGGTAAAAAGATTATTAATAGGGTGTTACGTAGAAACCAAGTACTTCGTTTTTTAAGTAATCTTGAGCCTTGTTTGATAGGAATGGAGGCGTGTGGCAGTTCTCATTATTGGGCAAGAGAAATAAAGAAATTAGGCCATACTGTAAAATTAATGCCGCCACAGTATGTAAAACCTTATGTTAAAACGAATAAGAACGATGCCGCAGATGCGGAAGCAATCTGTGAAGCGGTAAGTCGGCCAAATATGCGCTTCGTGTCAGTTAAAAGTGAAGAACAACAAGCTTTACTTTTACTCCATCGAGAACGTGATGGGGTGGTTAAAGAAAGAACGGCTCTGATCAATAGAATCAGAGCGAGTTTACAAGAATTTGGTGTGAGTATTCCTTCAGGGAGATACCGTTTACGGATATGGTTTAGAGAAGATTTTTCTCTAATCGAAGAAAATTTACCTAAGGCGTTGTGTCATCATGTTAAATCGATGCAATTACGGTTGATTGATTTAGAAAGCTACATTGAAAGTTTGGATGACTACATTGATGGGGTGAGTCAAGAAAGTAGCGAATGCCAAGCAATTAGAGAAATTCCAGGTGTTGGGAGATTAACATCATCAGCTTTAGTAGCGAGTGTTGGTGATGCAAAAGAGTTCACATCAGGTCGTCAATTATCAGCATGGTTAGGTTTGGTGCCAAGCCAACATTCAAGTGGTGGAAAGTCGCTTTTATTAGGAATAAGTAAGCGTGGAGACTCTTACCTGAGGCGTATGTTTATTCATGGAGCAAGAGCGGTAATAAGGCACTTGAAACCGGGTAAACCTTTTTACGAATGGGTTATGAGTTTGCAATCAAGAATGCATAGGAACAAAGTGATTGTTGCACTGGCAAATAAATTAGTAAGGATTGTTTGGGCAGTACTTGCACGAGATCAAAAGTATAAAGCTGAAATGGTTTAAAAAATGATACACCAAGTTTTGCTTGGTAAAAGAAGAGTGATGACAAGATAGGTAAGACCGTGACTTGGAAATTCTGGGACTAACATCGTTTCGTTGAAAACGCTAAAATGATTAGAACCAAGTCGGCGAAGTTCATCAGGGATAAAGGCAA